>CAZVXE010000001.1:0-35000 GCA_964630765.1 uncultured Thermococci archaeon
TAAACTTGAAAGGATGAGAAATAGCTTTAGGCCAAATTTATATTAATCTAAAAAATGTGACATTTGTGACATCGATGACAATATTTTCAGAAAACTTTTTTTTATTCGCCCTATTATAGGAACTTTTATTATTTTTAATATTTTGATGTCACATTTGACACGGAATAAAATAATATAGTATATTTGGCCTTAAAAATAAGGTTAAATTCTCAGATTATTGGACCTGACTAATAACCAGAGCAGGCAAAAAGAAAAAGTATCTAATTCTGTAATTTTTAATCCTGATTAAAAAATTTATATAAAGAAAACAAATATAAACAAAACAAATTATTAGAAGCTTATAACTTATACATAATTATAAAAATAATAATAGAATTTGAATAAAGGTGTTTATCTGCCTAGGAATATACCTATAACGGAAACTAAAGTTTTATGGGGAAAAAGTGGAAATAGATGTGCTATGTGTAAAAATGGTCTTACCATCCAAATTGACGATTCATCAGAATTACCTTTGGGGGAAGCGGCGCATATAGAAGGTTATGGGGTAGGTTCACCTAGATACAATCCTAGTATGTCTGAACAAGAAAGAAATAGTTATTCAAATCTAATTCTTCTTTGCCCAACATGTCATTCAATTATTGACAAAGATATATCTGAATATACTACTACAAAAATAAAAACAATTAAAAACGAGCATGAGAAATGGATAGAAAGTTTGATAAAAGATAAATTACCAAATATAACATATAAGGAATTAGAAGTTATCTTAGATTATTTAGTAAATAATCCTGCAAATGAACAAAAAAATGTAGAGATTACAAGGCCTGAAGATAAAATAATAAAAAATGGTCTTTCGTCTGATGTATCTAGATATATTACTCAAGGTATGTTACAAGTTAAACTAGTTAATAAATTCATAGTTAGCTATCCTGATCCTAACTATTCTGAAAAATTAAGATCAATTTTTGTTCAAAAATATAAAGATTTGAGAGAAGATGGTTTATCTGGAGATTCTCTTTTTTATAGCCTATTTGACTTTGCAGCGAAATACTCAATTGATTTTAAACTTAGAGCAGCTGGCTTAGCTGTGCTAACATATTTTTTTGAAATATGTGAGGTGTTTGAAAGATGATTTTGCCTGATAAAACTATTACTCTTCAATATTCTCTAGTGGGAACTGGGTATATCGTACTAAACGAACTTAGAACACCAAAAACGCTGACAGAGCTATGGGAGAATCTTAAATCTCTTGAAGAAATAAACAATTATAAAAAATTTATTCTAACGTTAGATTTTTTATATATGTTAGAATTAATCGAATATAAAGATCCATTTTTAGTAAGGTGCAATGATGATAAAATCAATAAGATGTGATAAATCTTCGTTTAAGACAATAATTTTTGAAAAAGGATTTAATATTATTATTGCTGAAAGAACTAAAGAATCTACTGAAAGAGACTCTAGAAATGGGTTAGGTAAAACAACATTTATAGAAATAATTCATTTTTGTCTTGGATCTGTACCTGACAAGCAACACCCATTAAGAAAAAAAGAACTTGAAAATTGGACATTTATGCTTGACCTAAGCATTAATGGAAAAGAATATACAGTTTCAAGAAATACTAGCAATTCTTCTAAAATATTTATTGATGGAGATTTTTCTAGTTGGCCATTAGTCCCAAATTATGATGAGAATCTAAAAAAATATTATTATTCTCCCTCTGAGTGGACCGATGTCTTGGGCCATTTATTATTTGGGTTATATAAAGACGAATTAGAACTTAAATATTGTCCTACTTTCCGGAGTTTAATTTCCTATTATATTCGAAAAGGTGTAGAAGGTTTTCATTCTCCGTTTATGCACCACCCACAACAAAGAGTTTGGGATATTCAGGTAAATAATTGTTTTCTTCTAGGGCTTAATTGGAAAATAGGATCTGAATTCCAAATAATTAAGGATAAGGAAAAAACATTGAAAGAATTAAAAATTGCTTCAGAAAGTGGATTGTTGAATGAATTTATCGGATCTTTAGGAGAACTAGAGGCAATAAAAATTCAACAGAATGAAAGATATATTAAATTATCAGAACAGCTTAAAAATTATAAAGTTCACCAGCAATATTATCAAATTCAAGAAGAAGCAGATGCTCTCACTAAAGAGATACATGAGCTTATTAATAAAAATACTATGAATAAGAAATTAGTATCTACTTATGAGAATAGCATATCGGAAGAAAAAGATATTCCCCTCCAAGAAGTAGAGAATATATACAATAAAGCAGGATTATTGTTCTCGGATAAAATTAAAAAAAGATTAAATGATGTAGCTATATTCCATGAGAAAATTATTTCTAATCGGAGAGAATATCTAGATTATGAAATCAAAAAGCTCAAAAGAGAACTTAAAATACAAGAGGAAAATATTGAACTTAAATCCGGAAAAAGAGCAGAATTATTCAAGATTCTAGAGGAACATAAGGCTCTAGATGACTATACTAATTTACAAAATAGATTATTATCTATAAAGGATGAAATAAATCAAATTCAAACAAAAATTGATAATATAAATAAATTTAACGAAGGTTCTACCATTTTAAAAATAGAGAAGCAAGAATTACTTCAGAAAGCTAGAAGAGAATTAAAGGAAAGGGCAGTTTCAAAAGAGAAAGCAATAAAACTATTTAATCAGAATTCTCAATTTTTGTATTCTGAGCCAGGCATTCTATCTATTGACGTAGAAGAATCAGGATATAAATTCAATGTAGAAATACCTCGGGCTGCTAGTCAAGGTGTTAAATACATGAAAGTTTTTTGTTATGATCTAGTATTAACTCAAATAAATTCGGAAGTAAATCCTTCAATGTTTCTTATTCATGATAGTACTATATTTGATGGAGTTGATGAAAGACAAATAGCTAAAGCCATAGAATTAGCAGAACGAGAATCTTCAGAAAAGGGATTTCAGTATATATGCACTATGAATTCAGACGTAGTACCTTTCAAGGATTTTAGTGAAGATTTCAAATCAAAATTTGATGACTATGTTAGAATAAAATTTACTGATGCAAAAGAAGATGGCGGATTGCTTGGGATAAGATTTTGATAAGTCTAGTGAACTCAAAATAGTTAAATATTAATGGAGAAATATTAATCTGCTCACTAGTCAAAATTTTGATATAACACATTATTCTAATCAACTATTAGAATATATTATCTAGATTATCGAATTTAATTATTTTTCGAGCCTCCTAATTAAATCCTCAAAACTAGTAACTCTACTTTTTATATAATCAAACTTAACCTGTGGAACTTTTAAATAATTCCAAGAAAATCCTGTTTGTTCTGATACTTCTTGGCACCATCTCGTTATAGCTTCATCTTTTCTATCAACATCCTCATATTCCCTTCCTTTTGTTTCTATTATCCAATATTTCTTTTTATTCGAAATAGTTTGTACAGCAACAAAATCAGGATGGTAGAATCTAGTAGCACCTTTTGAGCTAAGATAATCAATTTTAAAAATGGTAGTTGCAAGTGAAGCAAATTTTTCTATATCGGTAAATCTCCTATCAAGAAATATTGCAAACTCTTCTTCAAAGTTATTATAAACACCCACATAGTTAAAAATGGTTTTGACTAGTCTTAGATGCTTTCTATTCCATGGGCTAACTTCAGTTTCAGAGAGTTTAATTGGAGACTGTAAAATAAGTGTGTCTGTTTTTTCAGCTGTCAATTCACCTATATAGCGTCCAAGAATAGAAATTATCCCCTCTGTTACATCTAATCTGCCCAATGTTTTCTTTATAGTATAAGAATCAATACTTTCAATTTTTGTATCAAAACATTTATTTAGAATATATTCTTCTACAATTGGGCATATCTCATTAAACTGGCATGTGAGACCTGCTTTTTTCATAACATTATTAACAATGTAAGATATTTTTTCTCTTATTTCATAATCTGCTTTATGTTCAATGTCTTCTATATGAATGTCCGTGCCTGTAGTGGCAAATTCCATTCTTAATGTTGATTTCCAATCTTCTTTTAGAACATCGGCGGTATATATGTTTGGAATTGAGTTAATATCAATCTCTGACAATTTCTTATAGTTTCTTTTATATCTTAATCCTATTTGTGGAATTTCTATATCATACTTAAAACGTGATTGCTCTAATGCAGATATCATTACTTCTTGAGGGGGAGGGGTATGAATTGTTTCTATGATTACTCCCTCTTGTTCTAATTCATCTTTCACAAATCTTTCAAATTCATTAGTGCCCATTACCTCAAGTGTTTGTATATAATCCGTGGTTATACCTGCCATTATTCTAAGGCCCCTTCCAATAGTTTGTTCTGGGAGGATTTTTGCTTGGGCACTATAAGGCCTTAAACCAAGGCATATTGTAACGTTTTGTACATCCCATCCTTCTCTTAGCATTAAGACGCTAGAAATCACTTTTATTCTATTCTTTGGATTGTCAACGTCTCTTGCAATTCGGCGTAATTTTTCTAAATCAGTTTTTTTAATATTTCCACTTGTATCGGTATGAATAACTAATAGTTCATCATTCGAAAAATCATATATAGATTTATCATTTTTTATAAAATCTGCAATTTTATCTGCATATGCAGATTTTTCAGACATTATAAATAGAATAGGTTTTTTTCCAATACTGGTATAGGAATCATAATGCACTTTCCATCTATGAACGGCTGCTAAAATCCACTCGCCATATTTTTCACTAACATTTTCTTGGCTTAATTCAATCGGATCTTTTTTATCAACTCGATGAACTACTATAGGAGCTTTTACTATCCTATCCTCTACTGCTTGGGCTAAAGGGTAATCAACTATCGTCCAAGCATAATAAACGCCTGTTTGTGTTTTAGGTGTAGCAGAAAAATCAAGCCAAAGTGTAATCCCTTTATTAATGGTTCTATGAATAGAAATTAGAGTTTCATGCCACTTTAATTCGCTATCGTGGACGTGGTGTGCTTCATCATTAATGATTAGAAGATTAGTTAAATCTTTTATTTTATCTAAGAGCATAACAGGAGATTTGCTTAAATTCTTTTGTGGGGGCCTCCCTAGGAAGGCCTCGGCGATATTAATTGGAGCCCATCCATCAATTCTTGATTCATATAATTGCTGAATATTTGCCAATACAAGATTACCATATGGCGCAAGAGGTGAATTGTCATCTCTTAAAGTAACTTTTAGATTCCATAAAGACTTCCAAGAGTTAGGGATAAATGGAAAATCGTAAAAGATTTTATTATCTCTAAAATCTCTTGCTAATCTTTCATAAACTATTACATTGGGGGGAACTATCAAAAAATTGTTGTTATAGCGTGTATTTTTTTCTTTTATATAATTAAAATAGGACCAAACTATGATTAGGGCCATCACTATTGTTTTACCAGAACCAGTGGCCATTTTAAATGCATATTTTAGTAATCCTTCTTCTGGGATTTCCTGTGAACGAGCATCCTTCAATTCCGGGATATATCGGATAACGTCTCTACTCCCATCATTTTTTTTTATGATTTCTACTGGAGTTCCTAGAATAGTAGGAATTTCTTTCTCAGCGAACTCATTTATGACTTGTTCAAAATCATTAAATTTTTTTACTTCAAATAAATAAATTAATGTTTCAATTGCTTCTCTTTGGCAAAACCAAAAATTGAATTGTTTTCCCTTTAGTAAATGATCGCTTTCAAACCAGAAGGTTATTAGTTCTTTTGTTGTATTTGTCACTCCAGGATATCCTTCATCCCGCCACTTGCCCACTTGTTTTCTGATATTATTGACCAGAAATGTAGAACTCTTTCTTCTACCTTTCTGTATTTTATAGTGACCTGGTAAATCTCTTACGATGTGACAATCAGGCTCTCTAGTAGGATCACGGCCTTCAATTAGAGGTATAGAATTATTGTAATGAACTACACTTTGAGGTGTTTCAGTCATTTTATTAACACCTCATATATTTGTGAAGTATCTATTCCAAAGATATCTATTAATTTAATAAAAATTTTATAATTTCCGGTTTCCTTATATTTATGTGTGGCTTTGAGAGAAATAGATCTATCTTTTTTTGTTCTGTATGATGTCCAGCTATTAACAAAAGTATCATTTTGAAAATTAAAGTCAATTGCCCAATAATCAATCCAATCCGACCATTTCTTTATTTTTTCTCTTACGTCTTTGGAAATTAAATCAGTATGTGGAATAATAAAATCCTTAAGTTCAACTGTAACTTCTTTTCCAGAGATAATAATTTCAGGTTTGAAATATGCTAATTCAAAGAACCGAATATCTCCTCTATCAATAGCCTGTTTTTCCAGAACTTCGTTTGGTATAATCCAAAGTTTTAGATTAATATTTTCTCTTTTTGCTATTTGATCTATTGCATCGTTTAGTCCCATTTCCCATTCCCAGCCTAAAACATGAAGTTCTTTTTGTCCCATTTTTTTAGTTTCAGCCATT
The DNA here is from genome assembly GCA_964630765.1 of uncultured Thermococci archaeon. Taxonomy (GTDB): domain Archaea; phylum Methanobacteriota_B; class Thermococci; order Methanofastidiosales; family Methanofastidiosaceae; genus Methanofastidiosum. The sequence continues at coordinate 6,488 of CAZVXE010000001.1, forward strand.
GCATTAGTTATTTCATTTATTGTAACAGGAGTGTCTATAGGCCCAACATACACTAAAGCATTGGCTTTTTTACCATGAATTAATTGCGAACCTGATATTGGCTCCCCGCCATATAATTTTAATATAAATGAAATATACTCATAATATGCTTGTATTGGATCCTTTGAATTGAATGTAGTGCTTTTCCAATATTGTCTTTCATACTTTCCTAAATTTAGAATTTCAAAAGCATTAGCTTTTTTACCATATGAGTCTTTACTAGATTCTTGAATGTCTTTTGAATTTTGTATTTCAAGTAATCTTTTTCTTGTAGTATGTGTTGCATAACGGGAAAGATCACACCCTATCCATCTTCTACTAAGTTTTTCTGAAACTGCCAAAGTTGTACCAGATCCACAGAAGAAATCTGCTACTAAATCGTTTTTGTTTGAAGAAGCTAAGATTATTCTTTTTATTAATTCTTCCGGTTTTTGAGTTCCATAGCCCACCCTTTCATTGGCAGTAGAAACAATGTAAGGTATTTGCCATACATCATTACATTTAACTCCTTTGTCTTCGTTTTCTAGAAATACCTTATATCTCTGACCCTTTACAGTATGCCATCTCCAACGTTTACCTGTTTCTTCATCAGTATATTGATAATCTTTTTTAATCCAATCTCCATACGGTTCATATGGAACATTAAAAAAATAGTTCTCATTTTTAGTATAAAAAAAAATAGTATCGTGCATTTTTTGGTATTGTTTATCTCCTGCTGTCCATCTTCTATAAGCCCAAATTATTTCATTTCTGAAATTATCATTGCCAAATATCTCATCTAAAATTAATTTAAGATGATGCCCAACATGCCAATCGCAATGAACATAAATAGAACCAGTTTCAGATAATAACTCTTTCATTAGATATAGTCTTTCGTACATCATGCCTAAATAAGATTCTAAACCTTCGCCCCATGTATCCCTGTATGCCTTTTCTTCTAAAATAGAATGCTCTTTTTCAATCTCTTCTCCTTCTTCTCCAACTTGAACTTTTACTCTAAAATCTGCACCAGTGGCAAAGGGAGGATCAATATAAATTAAATCTATTTTTCCAGAAAATTTCTCAAGCAGAGAGGACATAACTAGTTTGTTGTCCCCCCAAATTATCTTGTTTGTCCATCCAGTTTCAAAACTATCGCCTTCATCAACATCCCAAAAATCATACAGAGTCAAATTATCGCCAGGTTTTTTTCCTTTTCTTGGTGAATTAATAGTTTCTACAACCTGAAATGGATAAGGCCCGGGCCTATCAATAGGTCTTAAATTACCTTCATCGTCATATTTGCCTTTCCAAACTAATTCTGGCTTTTTTATTTCTATTTTACTCATATGATGTCCTCACTTTTAAAATTAATAATTCCTTCTTTCGAACAATAAATTCTAAAATCACATTCCTTGCATATTTTTGTAGTATCTGGTGGGTTAATTATATCGAACTTTTTCCCCATAATGCAACTTGAAACATAATCAAAGTGTTCTCCAACTTCATTTACATAATTTGTATTGTAATCAAACTCCATCAAAGCATTTTCTCTTTTCTCTTCACTTGTCCAATACAATAACAATCTTTCAGGATGTAGTCCATATCTTTGATTTACTATATAGCCATATAGGGATAGTTGTCTCTTATATCTTTCAATTAATGAATCGTTAAAGTTTGGCTTTGGCTGGGTCTTAAAGTCTAGTATCTCTATCTTATCGTCTTTTCCTAAAAGAAGATCTATTTTCCCAAGTATTATATATTTTTCTTTTTCAACGGAAACATCAACTTCTGTTTCGATGACCCTGTCCATTAAATCCTTATTCTGATTGAAATAAGAAATTACTTGTTTCAGACCAGCCTCTCTCGGAGTCTGTGCAAGAGGCCTTAAACCTGTTGCAATTAATCCTTTATAGTTTTCAATATAAAGATCTTCTATTAATTTTGAATTTATTTCACTCAGTCTACCTTCTAAGACAAATCTATGGATATCTTCAATTGTTTGATGAACTAGAGTCCCGAAAAGAACACTTCCTACTCTAGAGGGCTCAAATTTATATTCACGATACATTTGATATTGTTTCGGACAAGTTTCATAGATGTTAATATCTGACGTAAGACTAAATGATCTTTTTGGAATATATTGTTCTTTCGGAGAAAATCGTTGTGCGTTAAGTAAATCTTTTTTAACATAAGGCCACTGATCAAGCCCCTCCCATATGGGGGCAAATGATCTATGGGGCATATCTGTTGTAGTTAGGACAAGTAATTTTTGAGCTCTTGAAAATGCAACATAAAAATGTCTAGCTCTATCAAAATCGGTAATTCTTTTCTCAGGCTCAAATAATCCCCTTTCATAAAAACTTCCTAACGTTCTATCAATTTGCTTTTGGGTTGTAAAACCTCTAGCTAAAGACCCTACTATAACTACAGGAAAATCTAATCCTTTTGATTGATGTATAGTCATTACTTGTACATGTCCTTTCGGGAATGGATTATCAGGATCCTCATATTCATCAATGCCCCCATCAATTAAGAATCTAAAGAAACTTCCAAATAAATAAAATTTGATAAATTCTTTATTTTTAAATGTCACGATATTAAAATGATAGTATTGTTGGAATTTTCTTAACAATGAGGAAAATATTGATAAGTTTCTGGCCTTGTTTTCTTCTTTGAGAAATTTAGAGAAAGGTTTGTATGCAAGAAGTTGATAAAAATAATCTCCAACTGTTATATCTAAAGATTGCCCTTCGCCTAGAGAGTTGATCTGGGAATTTCTTCTTCGGATGTAATCAGATAAAGGACTTTCAATGTAATCTTTTAATAATTCAAATCCTTGATAAATAAAGTCTCTGTGAGGATAATTTTCTAGATGCCCACCCATAAACTCAAAGATCATGGCAAAACAAGCCAACATCATCTTTATCTCATCGTTTTCAAAGTAGGCCTTAGCCCTAGGGTTATAGTATGGTATCCCCAATCTATCAAATGCATCGGTGTATTGGCCACTTGAATCTATTCTGACACTTTTTAGAATAAGTGCAACATCCCTGTAATCGGTAATGACATTTTTATCCTTTAGATGCTTTATCATCTCTGCTGTTCTTTGGCCCTCATCAGATTCAGTTCTTCCCCATACACAAAAAACTGAAGGATAATCCTGAAAGATAATATCGTCAGGGGGCATAACCTCTTTGCCCATAAATCTAAAAAATCTTCCATCATTATCTGTCCAGTCAATAGCTCGCATAAAAAGATTGTATCTTCCAATAATGTTTTTGTGGGATCTATAATTTGTTAGAAGCCGAATCTCTTTACAATTATTAAAATGTGAAGGGAATTCAATTATGTTTCTAATTGTTGCTCCCCTGAACCTATAAAGAGACTGATCCTCATCTCCAACAACACAAATGTTATTAATTGGTTCACTCCAAGTCAAAATTATCTGTTCTTGTACATAATTTGTATCTTGGTATTCATCGACCATTATGTATTTTATCTTGGCCTTAATTTTATGGCCAACTGCTTCATTTTTTAATAAATCTAAAAAGACTGACTGTAAATGAGAAAAATCTATTCTATTATTATCAAATAATAACTTTCTATAATTTTTGTAAGCACTGCCCAAATCTCTTACAAATCTATCTTCTGATTTCAATAATAAATCTGGATTAATCAATTCTTCAGTTATCTTATTTAAGAAAGGGATAAGGGCCTTTATTGCAGACCACTTTGTTTTCCATTTGCCAAGATAGAGATCATTTCTAGGTGCGCCGACAATCTCATTAAAATGCTCATAAATAAACAAATATTGAGTCAAATCATCTAGAGTAAGGTAATTATTTTTTAGTGGTGAGTAAAATAAGTTCTTAGAAATAAATCCCTCACATATACTATGGATGGTACCTATTTTTAATTCATGTAAAGATTCTTTCATTTTTAGTTTTCTTGATATTTGACTAACTCGATCTCTTAATTCAAAAGCTGCTTTTTCAGTGAATGTTGTCAAGACTATTTCAGAGGGCAGAGCTTTTCCTGTTTTTATCAGATAAAGTGTTCTTAGAACTAAAACTAATGTTTTTCCAGTTCCAGGCCCTGCTATAAGTAATAGAGGGCCTTCAGTAGTAGTAATGGCTTTTTGTTGTTCTTTGTTTAATGAAGGAAATAATTCAACTATCTCTGAAAGAACTTGATCCATCTTTTTGGCCTCTAAAAGTAAATTAATATAAGATTGAAATCTATAAGATTTCCACATTTATAAGAATATGGAAAAAAATAGGGAAAATAGGGAAAAATAATTCTTTTCCATTTTGCCCTAAAAATAATGCCAACATTATTGTTTAATATTAATCTTTTGAATTAGTAGTAAATCTTATATTATTTCTTATCTCTTTTTATGCATGTCCTTGGGATTAAGGCAATGGCAAATTGAAGCATATGAGAAATTTATTGAAAATGATTGTCAGGGCGTAATCAAAGTTGCAACAGGAAAAGGTAAAACACGATTTGCCATACATTGTATCCAAGAATTGAAGAAAATACACGAAAATTTAAGGACGTGCATTGTTGTTCCAACAATTGATTTGATGTACCAATGGAGAAGGGAACTTGTAAGTCAAGGAGTCTATTTTCACGAAATAGGATTTTATTACGGCGAAGAGAAACAAGCAGATAGAAATATAGTTATTTTTGTTCAAAATTCTGCATCTACTTATCTTAACGATGTGCATTTTTCTAATTGTTTTGATTTCATGATAGCTGACGAGTGCCACCATTACGGAACAACAAATGCAAATGAAATTTTTAAAAATAATATCCCTTTTAGATTAGGACTTAGTGCAACACCTGAAAGACATAACGATCCTGAAGGAACAAAAAGAATTGAAGATGGAATTGGCCCAATTATTTACAAAAGAAGTCATTTTGATGACCCTGATGAAGTTCCGCCTTTGATTATTAATAGTATATTTGTAGAATTAACAGATAAAGAATCAAATGAACATAATGAATTAACTAATTATATAAACGGACTTAATTATAAAATTGAAAAAATAACTAGTGGTAGAATAAAAAGAATCCATAAAGATTATTTGGAAAAAATACAGAAACTTGCAAAATCTGAGGAATCTCCAGGATATAGTGAAGCAAATACATTGATGGGTTTATGGACAAAAAGACTGGACATCTTATACAAAGCAGAAAACAAGATGTCTTTGATAAAAAAATTAGTGGATATAGAATTAGATAATAAAATTATAATATTCAATGAAAGAATTGATTTTTGTGAAGATCTAAAAGAAATGCTTGAAATCACTTATAGCCATATACCTGATTTTAAGGTATTTATGCTTCATAGCAAATTAAGTGGCCGGGATTGGATTCTAAGTCAATTTAATAAAGCAAGTAGGGGAGTATTAATAGCACCAAGATTGATAGATGAGGGAGTTGATGTTCCTGATGCATCCACTGCCATAATTTCTGCGTTCTCCGGATCACCTCGACAAACAATTCAAAGATTTGGGAGGATACTGCGTAATTCTCCAGGTAAAGATTTGGCAACTATCTATTATTTAGTTATCGATGAAATAGAAGAAAAAAAATATTTTTATGTATTAAAAAAATCTGATTATCTTGATCTTGCCAAAAGGGGAGAGTGGCTAACTTATAAAAATGGAAAACTAAAAAATAATTCTTTATATAAGATGTCAATAAACAAAGACCACGAATATAATGAAACACCTAGAGATCAATCTTTCGAACAGATAGATAAATTTGATGAAGAAGACTTAAACAAAAAATATATTTTGTATATAGAATTAAAAGAAAAGCAATCTAATTTTACAGGTAGCAAATATCGAAAAAGTATATACGAAACTATTATGAATTTTATTGAAACTAATCAGCTTGATTTGTCTAACAAAGAGGGGAACGAAAATACATTTGATTACTTAACAAAACTTACTGATCCAAAGTATCCAGTGCACAATTTTTCTCAGGAACTATATAATTTTTTAAAAGAGGAATTATTGAAAAATAATCTTAAACCATACTATGGCCATTTTCAGAATGAAGAATTAGATAAATTATTGGATAATCCAGAAGATAATGGATCTAATGGCTCCGAGGATGTTGGCCTCGTTAACGGTCAGAGTGGTTGTTTTGAAAAGATAAAATATTCCAACGAATCTCAAAAACATGAAATAGATACTCAAACAGCAAAGCAAGATAGGCTTGGATACGATGAAAACTGGTGTGACCCAAATGGTTTTCTATGGAATGGAATCCATAAAGACACCGGTACAGAATATAATCTAGAAGGATACGATCAAAAAGGATATGACAGATACGGTTTCAATAAAGAAAATAAGCATAAACATACTAATGAAAATTATGATTTGTTCCATAGGACTAGAGAACAATGCATTGAAGATGAAGAGAAACTATTACGAGAGTATAATCTAAAAAATAATGATCAATAGAAATCAAAATTAGGAAGAATAAATGTCATAGTATTAGATATTAACATTTTTCTATTTTCTTATATTTCTCCATATTTTTATATATGGCGTTGATAATACTTTTTATATACACAAGTAGGATATCTTCACAGATTGATCAAATAAGAAGATAATCCATAAAAGGAATGATTGGTGACTTTTATGCATTGGCCAAATTTCAGCTCAGAGGAAAAAGAAATATTACTAAAAGAATATGAAAAAGATATCAAAAGATTGGAAAAAAACATAAAAACCTATAGTTTAATTTTAGAGAATTATATTTCCAATCTGAATGAAAAAAGATATCAGCTAATGATTTTAGAAAAGAAAAACAATAAACAAATGATTAATAAAAATTTGTATGAGCCTAGGAGAATTTATTTAATGCAAGAGATAGATTCTATTAAGAGTAAAATAGGAGATATAAATAATAAAATTGAAGAAGATAAAAAAGAAATTATAATAATAAATGAATTTTATAAAGAAGATTCGGATAGGATTATAAAATAATTCAACTCTGATTCTAACTTTATCCCCCCACATCTGAAAGTTCTTTCTCCAGAATAATCATTAAAAGAATTGGCCCTATCTTTTAACAGAAGTTGGTAATCTTAAAGGGGTGTTTAATAAAAAATTAAAATAATTTTTCTACCCTTTGGTCCATCTCTAACTCTCTTGCCGAGAAGTAGCCCCACTCCTCCGTTGGCCCTAAAACTAGGCCATAATAAATTATGTCGTTCTCTGGCTTGCCATTTATCATTGAACCACCTGTCTCGTCCTCTACTCTCCTTATTTCAGAAACTTCAGTTGCAAACCAGTGCCAGCCAGTTGTGCTCTTCCAAGCGACTATTATCTCATTCCCATCAACAAACTTCTTTCCGTTCATTTCAACTATTGCTGCCGTTTTGCATCACCTGATTGTACTAGGGCATATTTGGATTAATACCTTGTCATAGAATAGATCTAAAATTAGGGCCATACATTGGCCTTATTTTTAAGGCCAAGTTCTTAATAAGAAGTAAGGCCCATAAATTCTAGAATTACTTTAATCGCAAGAGCTTTGCTTGCAGCTATCAAAATAAACTCTTTATTTTTAACAATATCATTGTAATCCGTAGTAAAAAAATAAGGCATTATAGGATTATCTTTGACTGCCCACAAGATAGAATTACTCAATATTCTAGCGTCATTTCCCAGGATTTCATATGGTTTGCCAGTTTTATCAGATAACTCATCATGAATTGATTTTTTCACAGTATTGAATTTACTATCGTTATGGTAGTTTTTTTCAATGGCAAAGGTAAAAAATTCTTTTGATTGGAGTTCAATTGTCCTCTCAATCCTTGATCGCAATCCAACCCTCTTTATTCTATCGATCTTTTTGTGATCAAACTCTTTTTTTACCTCAAGGCAGTAAAAATATTTATTAGAAGTGTGGGGATATTTTTGAAAATGCATGCTGCAGCTTCTAGAAAAGGAATCTGGAAGGCTATATGCTATGAGAATTCCGGTGTCACAAAAGAATTCCATATTTTTCCCCTACGACAAAAGTGCCTTTTCTATCTCTTTGATTTCTTCTGGTTTAAGGTTAGAGCATAGTTTTTTGGTATATTCCATCATCTCTTCATGGGAGGGCCACAACTGCTCCTTTCTTAGATTTGACTCTAATTCTTCAAATTTTTTCCTTAATGCAGAAACTTCTTTATTCTTTGAGTTTGTGAAAATTTTGAGTATGGCTTCTCTGTTAGGGCCAGTTAATGTTTCTTTGTAGGGGGTTAAGAAACTGTATAGTCTGTCATGTAGTGATGTTAATTCATTTATGTACCTGGCAATTTTCTCTTTACTTTTATTGTATCTAAGGCTAACAAAAAGTCCTTCTAGAATATCTGTAAAATCACAGAATGCCTGGTAGACTTCTTCGTCTTTTACGTGGTTCAACTGATTATAATATTCAGTGATATCGTTTTCTATTTTTGTTAGATAATTATCGTCAATATTTAACCTTTGGATATCTTTAGATAAATGATTAAGATCCAAAGTAAATTTATAATAAGCGCTGTAAAACTTTCTGTATTCCTTTGGGCTTATTACTTTATAGACCCAATCATAGAATTTTTCAGCAGCCCCTAGAAAGATACCCTTGAATTCATTTATAGTCATATCGATAATTTTTTTCTGTTTATCTGTAGACTTAATGTTTTCAGATACATAGTCTTCTAGGCTCAGAACATTTTTATCAGAAAGGATCTCGAAGGCTTTTTGACAGTAGTAGCCATTTCTGTACCACCCATAAGTAAGGCCAGTATACCCTACCTTCTGAGCCATCAGGACAACGAATTTTATTAATCTAGTTTTTTGAAGTATCTCTCGCTCTTTCTGGTCACGGATGTTAAATTTCAGTGAATCGAGGGCAAATTTGATAAATTCTTCTTCAGAAAACATACTAAAATCAACAGGATCTGCCACTTTCAAAACTAAGCCCCCTATACTATAAAACTACCCAATGGTATATATTTCTTAACTAAATACTTTATAAAACTATAGTGCTTGCTTGTATTTTTTATATTCACAGCTTAAGGATCATTAAGTTCTAGAATATGGCCCTTGATGAAAGATTTTTGTTTTAAGTTTCTGGCATAAAAGCCACATTAAGAAGTTATGGGATCTGGCCCTAATTTTAAGGTCAGAATATTCATGAAATAAAAAAGAGAAATAAATTATCTCTCTTTTTATTTCGTTTTAATTTGGCCTTTGATTTTTAAATTAATAATCGAAACATCTCCATGGCAATATACGTTACGAGATGGATTAGAAGTGATCCTATTGAAGCTGTCAATAGAATATACGGATTGAATCGTCCAATGGCAGAGGACATAATCAAATGTCTAGGTTACAGTGCCAAGGTGATTAAGAATAGAGACAATTAGGATTCTTGCTGCAAATATTTTGTGGAAGTTCCAAGCGGTCTTTTCTTGATATGTGGGAGGTAGGATAAAATAGAGATATTTCTAAACTACCCCGATCAGCAATTAGTTTATATGATTGATAAGGTCTGAATTTAATATTAGTTTTATAACATAGCCTTAATTTGATTAATTAATTGTGACATCTTATACATTTAAAATCCTAAATCCATTAAATTAAAATAGTATGGTTGCATGTAGCTTGCATGGATGAAAGTGAAAAAGAACTATTACATATGGCCATCACGCTCATAAAAGAATTTTTACCCAAAATAATCGAAAAAGTGAAAGATAAATCTAAAAATAGAATAGACGAAAACAAAATCAACAAAGCATTTGAGAATTATTATAAAACATCAATTGCAAAATATGCATGTACAAAAACATTATTCTCTTCGCAAAATCCTTTGAAATTATACGATATTTATGTAAATATGGAACTCAAAAATCCAAATGGGGAAATAGTCTCCACAGAAAATATAAACGAAGTATTGGACATAAATAATAAAATAATAATAAAAGGAACTGCGGGTTGTGGAAAATCAACACTCGCTAAATATCTTTTTTTAAAATCTATAGAGGAAAAAGACAGATTACAAAAAATCCCAATATTTATTGAATTGCGTAATATAAAAGAAGGATATAATTCATTTCTAGAATTTCTACATCAATACCTACTAGATTATAATCTTAGATTAGAATTAGAGGAACTAGAATTATTTCTAACTACTGATTATTTTATTTTTTTCTTGGACGGATTTGATGAGATTCCTCCAGAGTATACAAAAGAAATGGAAGAAAAAATTATTAAATTTAGTGATAAATTCTATAGCAATCATATTGTTGTTACTTCCCGACCAGATGAAAGATTTATCGCTTGGTCTAATTTCATTGATTTGGGCATAGTTCCACTTTCTAAAGAGAAGTCAATGGAATTGATAAAAAAGATAGATTATAATGAAGAAGACAGACAGAATTTTATTAATAAATTAGATGAAGGATTATATAATAAACATATCTCTTTTGCATCTAATCCATTATTACTTATAATAATGCTTTTGACATTTAGTCGATGCGCAGATATACCCACCAAAACACATTTGTTTTACGAAGAAGCGTTCAACGCACTTTTTGAGGTACATGATTCTACTAAATCGGGCTATAAAAGAAATATCCAATCAAAACTAGAAAAAGATGACTTCAAGAGAATACTTAATTCCTTCTCCGTTATTTCTTATTTTAATAATAAAATAAATTTCAGTGAAAAAGAAGCAGATGAATATATTAGACGCACTAAAGAGCTAGTAAATATTGAATTTAATGAAAAGTTATATTTAGAAGATTTATTAAAATCATTATGCTTAATGGTAAAAGATGGCACTACCATAACCTTTGCCCATAGAACGTTTCAAGAGTATTTTGCAGCATGTTATATCGTAGAAACAAATGATAATGAAAGACAAAGAAAGATTATAGAAACTCTCTTTTTAGAAAAATATGGATTAGGTGAGAACGTATTGTCTTTTATTTTTCAGATAGATAGAAAGAAATTGGAGAACTATTTAATTGACATTTTAGAAGAAATAAAGAAGAATACAGAATATGACAAATTAAGTGAAGAAGAGAGTTATTATCTCTTCATTATTAATACATTAACTACAATATTTTTTGAGGATACAATCGAGATTTTTGACTCGCCTTACCCTATAGGCTATGGTGCAAAAAATGAGAATTATTTAAATGTAGTAGATTTTATAAGTCAAAACTATAGTAAAGTATTTGAAAATCCATTTATTGACGAAATATATGATTCATATGGTGAATTAGAGGACGTATTAAAAAAATATCCCGACATACTCATGAATGACGTTCTATTTAATCCTAACACTGGTATTGAGACTACTCCTCAAGGTAAAACGTACGGATTTAAAATTACAGATATTGAGAATAAAGAAGATTTAATCACTGTAGTAAAAAACGGATATATACTAAAAAAAGAGTATTTTTTCTCAATGTACGTATTGGGTAAAATAAAAAATGAAGCAAATCAAAGAGAAAAAAGTATTGATGAATTATTATTTAAAAATTAATATGATCAGACCAGTATTCTAATACTTAAAAAGTAAGAAATACAAAAATATAATATCTTAACTTAATAATGATTTTACTAAAAATAATTTGTAAGGTCAAATCTCAGTAAACGAATTGGCCCTATCTTTTAATAGAAGTTGGGAATGTTAAAAGATCCTTTAATAATACCAAGTGAAAACTTATTATTTATCACCTTTTCTTTGTAACTCAAATGCCTTTTTTCTCATCTCAGGATTTGAATTAATAATTTCCATCATTTCCATAAAAGTGTTTAATCCTTTAAGTAAATCAACATTGTCTGCTGCCATTTCAAAGAACTCTTTTCTTACTACTTTACTATGTTTTTCCAACTCAAATATTTTTTCTTCCTTTAGGGGCATACCGCAACGATAGCAGTATTCTGAAGTAGGGCCACAGTTCTCCTTGCATCTTGGACATGCCACAGGTCTTATCTTCTCTTCTTCCGGCCTATCTTCAGTTTTTATTCCATATACCTTACTGTAAATGGCCTTATCGATGTCCCTCCCTGAAAGATGGACATAAACCTTTGGCATGCCTGAACCAAGCTGCCATCCAAGATAATGGCACATCTCAGACTCTGTTAATTTTGAGGCCAGATGTGTTGCCCTTGTATGTCTTAATATATGTGGGGTAACTTTCTTTTGGATTCCAGATTTCTTAACAGCTCTTTTAATTATGTTCATGTATGATTCATAAAATAAGGGCTTGCCATAATTTTTATTCCCAGTGCCTATAAATAATGATTCATTTGAGTGAGGATTTGGATGTATTTGAATCCAGTTTTTTATATAAGGTTCTGCCATGACAAAAGGCACTAGGCGCTCTCCAGTCTTTCCCCTGACCTTTGCCTTGCCACCGAAGTTGTTGAAGGTTAGGTCCTTGAAAGTAATTGAAGCAAGTTCCCCAATTCTAAGACCTCCATCATAAAGAAGTGCAATAGCGGCTTTATCACGGGGGTGCATTGCCGATTCAATTAGCAAAAGCACTTCATCTTTAGTGAGTACATCTGGTTTTCTAGGATGCTTTCTTTCACCTTTTAATGACTGAAGGTCTTTCCAATCGTCACCTTTTTGCCATTTGAAAAATTTTCTTAATGTTCTTCTGTATTCATTTTTAGATGATTCGGATATGTCTTCTACTTCCACTTTTTCTAGGACTTCTATTATGTCTTTTGAGTTCCATTCTGTAAAATCTTTATCCTTGTATCGGATACAAATCATTCTAAGGTCTACCATGTAGCGTAATGTTCTAAGTATCCCAATCCTAGAGGCTATGAGAAAACTTTTAAACTCCTTGATGTATTGTTTATTGATGTCAGATATAGAGGACTTTGACAAGCGCTCTTCTTCTTTGAGTAGAATCATTTTTTCCTTATATATCCCCATGAATTTATAAAAAGTTGATTAAGACTTATACATTATCTAAAGGCATTTGTATTAGAAAAAATGGCCCGGCGACCGCACTTCTTTTTATTACCAAATCAAGCCTTCGTTTTCTTCTATTGCGCCCCTTCTTTTAAGAAAAGGGTAGATCTGTTCAATTCCAGTGATATATTTCTTTAGATATTTCTTAAGATCACGATAATAAATTATAATTACTTTTTTACCGGAAGATTGAAGTTCTTTCACATATCGTTTGAAAAGATAAGTCCCTTTTTTATCAAAATCAGTTAATACTATGACATCTTTTTCAGAAATACTGTCAATTACACAAAAAATATTATTTTGAGAAACAGCAATAATCTTATTCCTAATCCCAAGATTTACCAGAGACTCGATATCTTTTTGCCCTTCAACTATTATTACTCCTTCTTCTTCCTTTAATCTATTTAGGATATCTATAGCATTTTCAACATCTTCTTCGATAGACATCAAAAAATCTATTCAATTTATTATTTATAATCTTAATTAATTATAGTTACACAAGATAATTTATATGTTGGACGGCGAGGCCATCCATTAATAAGTTTTATAAGTTAGGAATTTCTAATTTTGACGAATAAATATTCTAAAAATATTGGGTGTTTGTATGGTATCAAAAGAAGAAATTCTTGAAGGGTTGGCAAAGGCTGTTATAGATGGCGATGAAGTAAAAAGTGAAGAACTAGCAAAAAAATCTCTTGAACTTGGAGTAGATCCTTACGAAGCTCTGATGAACGGTTGCAATAAGGGTATGGCGAAGGTAAGTGACCTTTACGAATGCAAAGAGATGTTCGTTCCTGAGATACTTCTATCGGCTGACGCTATGTATGCTGCAATCGATATTTTGAAGCCCCATCTAAAGGTCGATGCTTCTGCAAAAAAGCCAGCGAAAGTAATAATTGGAGTTGCTCAAGGAGACATACACGATATAGGAAAAAATCTGGTAAAAATGATGCTTGAAGTCGCAGGTTTTATCCTAATTGATGTTGGAAAAGATGTTCCTGTGGATACATTCGTTAAAAAGGCCGAAGAAGAAGATGCAGACCTTGTTACAATTTCTGCTTTAATGACCACCAGTATGTTATATATGGAGCCAGTCATCAAAAAACTCAAAGAAAAAAATCATAAGGCACAAGTAGTTGTCGGTGGGGCTCCTATAAGTGCTGATTTTGCCAAAAAGATAGGTGCTGCCGGATACGGAAAAGATGCCGTTGAAGCTGTTAAAGTAGCCAAAAATTTAACTGGAGCGTGATAAAATGGATAAAATGTCGCCCCCTGAAAGATTTCATGCAGTGTTAATGGGTGAAAAACCTGATAGAGTGCCTGTAAATCCTTTTATTCTAGGCTTTTCTGCTAGGGTAATGGGTATGTCTTTAGGAGATTTCTATGCAGATGGAAATAAATCTTTTGAAGCTCAATTTATGTGCATGCGACTATACGGATATGAGTCGACTCCGATGTATGGATATGCTTCTTGTGGCCCATGGGAATTTGGTGGGGAAATTGGATTTCCATATGGTGAAGGACATAGCGCCCCTTATGTTAAAAAACATCCCGTGATGGAGTTAGGGGATATAGATAAACTTGAAGTTCCGGATTCAAATAAACCAGTTGGGGGGTATGTTGAAGCTCAAAAAGTATGCGACCGTTGTGTTGAAATGGGTATGCCAGCAATATTCCAAGGTGGAAGCGTCTTCACAGCTGCTGCTGTTGTTGCTGATACCTCAAAGTTCTTAAAATGGACCAAAACTGAACCAAAAGCTGCACATGTATTACTAGATAAAGTATCCCAGATGTATATCAATCAAATAGAGTATTTTGCTAACAGATATGGCCCAGAAAAATGCGTTGTTTTTGATGGAGGCCCAGTCGAAGCAAATACAGTTATTTCACCACAGAAATTTGAAGAATTTGCATTTCCTTACATGATGAAAGTCCATAAAAAAATAAGAGAGCTAGATATCCCTGTTACTTTAATGCACCCATGCGCTGATCAAAATTTAAATATACCCTATTACATCAAACTGAGAGAATCTTTTAACTGGAAAGGGATTTATGCTTGGATTTTTGGTCCTGAAACTCCACTGAAAACTCAAATCGAAAAATTTGGAAGCCATGATATAATTGGAGGGAACGTGGACCCACCATCAATACAGACAAAATCATACCAAGAAGTGGTCCAATTGTGTAAAGAAAACATTGAGGCGGGAATGGACAATCCAAGAGGATTTATATTGTGCCCAGGATGCGAATTTCCACCGATGGCAGAGCCCATAAAACCTATGGCTTTCTTAGACGCTGCTAGACAATTTGGAGTATACAAATAATTATTTTTATTTTTTTATATTTACTTAAGTCTGGTGATTTCTATGGCAGATTTAACACTCAAAGAGAGATTAAAAAAAACTTTGAATGGTAAGAAAGTTGACAAAGCACCGGTACTAGCCGTTACCCAAACAGGGACAAAAGATCTAATGAATTTAACTAAATATTATTGGCCAGATGCTAATTGGAATCCGAAAGCCTTAGCAGAGCTTGCAATAAGTGCTCATAGAGAAATAGGATTTGAAGCAGTAAGAATCCCATATTGTCTTACAGTCTTATTGGAAGCTTTAGGATGCGAAATTGAGAAGGGGGATACCACTAGACAAGCCGCAATAAGAGGTCATCCTTACAACTCTAGGAAACCTATGCCTATTGGTAGATTATCAGAGGATATTCTATCAAAAGGGAGAATACCAGTTATGCTTGAAGCTATTAAGATAATTAGAGATACCGTCGGTGAAAATGTTCCAATAATAGCAGGTGCTGAAGGACCAGTCACAATTGCTAGCGGACTTGTAGAAGTCACGACATTGATGAGGTGGTTTATCAGAGAAAAGGAAGCGTTAGGGGATTATCTAAGATTTGGAACAGAAGCTATGATAGAATATGCAAATGCTTTATTTGATGCTGGTGCCGATGTTTTCGCAGTCTTGGATCCAGTGGCTTCACCTGAATTAATTAATCCTAGAGATTTTAATGAAATGGTACTACCAATCTACAAAGATATTTCAAATAAACTAAAAGGGGATGGTATACTACATATATGTGGGGACATAACTTCAATACTTCCTCTACTTAGAGAAAGCGGTTTTTTAGGACTCAGCATTGAAGAAAAAACAGATATGAAGGAAGCGAAGGATATTTTAGGCGATAAATTAAGACTAATTGGAAATATTTCTTCTGCAAGTACTATGTTGAACGGAACTTACAATGAAGTCTATGAAGAATGTATAACTGCATTGGAAAAAGGAACAGATATACTTGCTCCTGGGTGCGGTCTTGCACCTTTGACCCCAATTAAAAACTGTATAGCTATGATTGACGCAAGAAATAATTATTTTAAATAGTTTATCTTTAGTAAATAAGGAGGAATTAAATATTAAGATTACTATTTCCAATCTAAAAAAAGAAATAGAGATCTATAGTAATAAAAATAATCTTCTGGATGCCTTAAATGATGCCGGAATTAAGATAGAAGCTATTTGTGGGAGTAAAGGTAAATGTGGTAAGTGCAAAGTAATCATTAATACTCCTAAATCTGTAAATGAGATTACTGCAGAGGAAAAGAAAGTACTTTCTGAAGACGAAATAAAAAAAGGAGTAAGACTCAGTTGTCTTGTAAGTGTGAATGATGATATTAGTGTTGAAATTCCTGAATCTTCTCTCCAGAAAGAGCAGAGAATACTCTGCGAAGGCGTCTCAAATAAAATAAAATTTGATCCATGTCTAAAAATTAAAAAAATAAAAATTCCAAAATCTACATTGGGTAGTGAATGGAGTATAGTTGATCTTATAAAAAATGAATTGAAGGAAGAAAATCTATCAATCGATTATCTAGCTCTGAAAAATTTATCAAATAAATTAACATTTGAACATTATATCAAGATAATTGAGTACAATAAGGAACTTATTGGTATTTCCGACATAAGGCAAAAAATCTACGGAATTGCTGTTGATATGGGCACGACAACTGTTGTGACTTATCTTATTGATATGGAAACTGGAAAACTTATTGATATTGAATCAATTTTAAATCCCCAGATAAGATATGGTGAAGATGTAATATCTAGGATAACTTATTCTATGAATAATGGAGTTGATATTGTTCATAACGCCATAGTTGATGGAATTAATCTAATGATTGCTATACTCTGTGAGAGAAATAATATTTCCTATGAGTCTATTTACGAAATGACTGCTGTTGGGAATACTGCGATGCACCACATATTTCTCAATATTAATCCAAAAAGCCTTTCTGCGTCACCCTTCACACCTGTTATATCTAGCTCAATCAACATAAGAGCCAGAGAATTGGGAATAAAAATAAATCCATCAGGAAATATCCATGTCCTACCTATAATATCTGGATTTGTTGGTGCAGATACTGTTGGAGTTCTACTTGCAACTGAGATTTACAAAAATAATGAGATTTCACTTGCAATAGATATAGGAACTAATGGAGAGCTTGTTTTGGGAAATAAGGATACTATGGTAAGTTGCTCATGTGCGGCAGGCCCCGCTCTTGAAGGTGGACACCTTCAGTTTGGTATGAGAGCTTCTACCGGAGCTATTGAATCAGTTTTTATTGAAGATAATACTTTCACACCCTTTTATAAAACGATTAATAATGGGAAGCCGAGAGGTATATGTGGTTCTGGGATAATAGATATGGTTTCTGAGATGCTAAGGGTTGGGCTATTAGACCTAAGTGGAAGGATAATGGAGAGAGAGCATGAGCGGATACGAAAAAATCCTTCAAATGGTCAAAAAGAATATGTAATCGAGTGGAAAGAGAATACAGACACAGACAGAGATATAGTTATTACAGCGTCAGATATTAGAGAAATACAGTTAGCTAAAGGAGCTATAATGACAGGAATCATTATTCTTCTAGGAAAATTAAAAATTAGAGTAGACGATATAGAAAATCTTTATCTTGCAGGTGCTTTTGGAAACTATATAGATATTAAGAATGCAATAAGAATTGGCCTTATACCAGACATTCCATTAGGTAAAATAAAACCTGTTGGAAACGCTGCAGGGGAAGGTGCAAAAATATCGCTTTTATCAAAAGAAAAAAGAATTGAGGAAAATATTATTAATAAAAAAATAGATTATATTGAGCTTGCTGCTGAAAAGGACTTCAATGAAGAATTTGTAAAATCACTAAGATTTCCTTAGTTTAGAGAAATTACTTTTCAAATATATGGGCCAATTATTTCTAGAAATTAAATAAAATAGAATATTATTTTTTGAGCATGTTTGATAGTACGTTTGTGTACAAGGCAAGAATAGTCTCAAAGTCGTCTTCTTTTACATTATCAGGGACTAGTGAGTTAGCAGCGACTATCTTAAGTATCAATGACTTTAACATTCCTTTTCTGATGTCCTCTATCTCAGCAGGCGTAAGTTCATAGTTTACTTCTTTTGCTGCAATTCTTATGCCTTCTCTATCACTCTCTGCAATCTCTTCAGGTGATGGCTCTCCCTGAATAACTACATTATCGATGTCTTCATCTTCCATTGCCTCACCAATGAAACCTAATACCAAAAAGTTTATTAATCTTTCTATTTTGACCTTTGTGCTGCCCCCGTAGTTTAGCCGGATAAAATATTGGCCTGCGGAGCCGAAGCGCCGGGTTCGAATCCCGGCGGGGGCGTGATTTTTTAGTAATTATGCCCTATTTAAGGCGAGATCATATTAAACTAATTGGCCCTATCTTGTAATATGGAGTAAATGTTAAAGATCCTTATAAAAAATATTAAAATCAAATATCTACTTCTATCCCGATACCGTTCTTCTTAGATTCATTATAAGCTAGTTCAGCAGTAATAATGTCTTCTAAAGAAAATCCAACAGATTTGAAAAGGGTAATATCGGAATTATCTCTTGAAATTCTCTTTAAAATTACATCAGAAATCTCAATAATATCTTCTTTATTAATCAATCCATTTTTGAGAGGGATCACAATGTCCCCGGGCTCGGAAGTGGCACCTTCAAGAGTGTCAACAAAAACTTTTGCTCTTAATAAAAGTCCTTCTGGTATCTCTTGCATTGTTTTTTTGTAAGATCCAATCGCATTGATGTGAGTTCCTTCCTTAACAAAGCGAGAATTAAAAATAGGAGTGTTGGAAGTAGTTGCTGTGATCAGTATATCTGAGTTAGATACAACTTCATTTCCATCTTTGCATAGAATTATATTTGGATTATTTTCCGCAGTTAATCTTTCTGCAAATGAATTAAGTGAATAATCTAGTTTATCAAAAGCATATATTTTCTCTATCCCAAAATGAGATAGGTGCGCTTCAGATGCCATTGTTCCCACTTTACCCGTTCCAATAATGCCTAAGGTCTTTGGGTCTTTTTTTGCCAGATACTTTGATGCCAACAAGGAAGTTACTGCAGTTCTGATATACGTTAGATAAGTTCCATTCATGATGCAGAGGGGGGTACCATCTTTTAGGGATGCTAAAAGATATATCCCTCTAGTATAAGGAAGCCTGTTTGAAGGATTATTCTCGCATAATGACACTACTTTTACTCCAGACTTATCTAGAAAAGAGGATGGCATGAACAATACAGTTGTTTTATTTTCCTCAGAATCTATTGCCGTTCTAAGTGGAAATTTTCCTTTCCTTTTGTATGCAACAAAACCTGATTCAAGTGCCTTGAGCACATTTTTATAATTAAGAACTAATCTAAGATCATTTTCAGAAAGTATTAACATGTTTATTATTTGGAAACAATAATATAAATACCTATCCAAACATTTTTTAACAAAGTAAGTAAATTCTTTTTATGGAAAACTCCTTCTTCCCTTATGACAATTTCAGGACAAATCAAGAGGAGTTCATCCAATTTGTTCAGACTAGTCTCATTCAAAAAAAGAATCCTATAGTGGAAGCTGCTACAGGATTTGGGAAGACTATCTCTGTTTTATCTGCAGTATTGCCTATAGCAGAAAAATATGGTAAAAAAATTGTCTATTGTTGTAGAACTCATAAGCAGATGGACAGAGTCATGGAAGAGTTAATGGAAGTTGGGAAGAAAGTAGAAGTATCTGGCATTTCAATAAAGGGCAGAAATTCTATGTGCCTTCACCCAACTATTGTCAACAATGAAATGGACACATCGATGGCACTTCACGTTTGCAGATTGCTAAGAAAAGAAAATAAATGTGAATATTATGAAAATATGAAAGAAAAGGAGGATAGGGCTTACGAGATTGAGGTAAGCCTTTCACAAAAACCTTCGCTATCACAAGATGTAGTGACACTTTGTATTGAAGAAAATATGTGCCCATATGAAGTAGTCAAAGGTATATTACAAAACGTTGAAGTGATTTCCTGTAGTTATATGTATATTTTTCATCCCGAAATCAGAGATAATTTCCTTGAGGGTATAGGGGCAACGCTTGATGACATCATTTTAATTCTTGATGAAGCCCACAACCTTTCGGATCTTGCAATAAATCTTGGTTCAGATCAACTTTCAATTTATTCGATTACCGCTGCGATAAATGAATCAATAGAATTTGAAGAACCTGCTGTGTCAGAATTTATAAATAAATTTTATGATGTATTCCTAGAGTTAGAAAATGATTTTAAGATGGAATCAGAGGATGAGGCAATAATATCCTATCAAGATCTTTTCACAAGGCTTGAAGGATTGAAGGGCCCTTTTGTTTCAAAGAGTTTTGAAAAGACCATATTCGATCTGATAGTATATATGAAGGCTATTGGAGAAAAAGTACAAAAGACTCGCCTTAAGAAAAATAAGATGCCAAGATCCCACATTTTTAGAATAGCATCGTTTCTTGAAAACTGGTTTAATGTTAGAGGAAATGAAGGATATTGCTATATCTTTGAAAAAACTAAAACAAAAAAAGATGAAGATACCTTAAAACTTGGGATATTGTCTCTTGATCCCAGACCTATAACTACGCAAGTTTTAGATTTTGTAGATGGTGCTGTTCATATGTCAGGAACATTAGAACCTCTGGATGCTTACTCAGATATTATCGGCATAAAGAATCCAGCTTTCAAGGTATTTCCTTCTCCCTTTTCACCTTCAAACATAAAGGGTATGGTCACTAAAGGAGTAACCACAAAAGGAACTCACAGAAATGAAGAAATGTATAAGAAAATAACGCTCAAAGCTATAGATGTTATCCATTCTGTGCCTGCAAACGTTGGAATATTCTGCTCTTCATATGAAGTTGTTGATGGCCTACTTGACTCAGGAATAGCTTTGATGTCTGATAAGCCAGTGTTTATGGAAAGGCGAAACATGGATTCCAGAGAAAATGATAGTTTAGTCTCTGACTTTAAGCATCATTCCGGAAAGCAGGGCGCAGTCCTATTAGGGGTAATGGGCGGTAGAAACGCCGAGGGCGGAGACTACCCAGGAAATGAGATGAATACAGTAATAATTGTTGGTGTGCCTTATGCCAGACCCACACCAAGGATAGAGGCACAGATAGAGTACTACCAAAAGGTCTTTTACGGGAAAGGAAAGTATTATGGATATTATCTGCCAGCTCACAGGAAATTAAGTCAAGCGGCGGGCAGAGCTCACAGACTTCTGTCAGATAAGGCCTTGATTGTCTTCCTCGATGAAAGAGTCGCTAATAAATTTGTCTCAAAAGATATACCTAAATGGATAAGAGATAGCCTAGAATACATCCCTGATTCAGAAGAAATCTTAAAGGAAAAGGTAAAAGAGTTCTTTCAAAATCACATAGATAGATTTAAAAGTTAGGTAAAAGCGTATAGGTAGGGATTGAATGAAGGAAATTGATTGCCCTGTATGTCTAGAAGTTATAGAATTTAAAGAAGTAAAGGATGGATTAAACATAGAGTGTCCATTTTGTGGTGAAGAGCTCATTCTAATCAATTTTGAAGAAGAATGGGAGCTCATTGAGAAAGAAGAGATATTGGGATGGTACGAAGAGGAAGAAACCTTTGAGGACAACCTCGAAGAAGACCTTATTTACGACAATTAATCCCATTAATCCTGTGGTGATTTGGTGGGAGATTCGACATCATTTAATGAAGAAATAAATAATCTATTTTTAGAAAACAATCTTATACTTACTGTTAACTCTGTCCAAAGTTTATCTTTAATCGAAAGAAAAAGATATACAGAGTTAATTGATTTTTTAAAAGGGAAGGGAAAGTTGTTTGTTAACGATAGCGACCTTGAGGATTTTTTAAATTATGATCAAGAACCTGAAATCCCATTAGCAATTGAAAAAGAAAAGATAGAAACTACATTAGAAGAGCCTGAGGCGGAGATTAAGAGGTCTATTAATGGCAAAAGAATACCTGCCAAGGAAAATGAAGCTCAGATTAAATTTACTAAAAACATAAAACAAGAAAATGTTTCACAGGGGTCGATAGAAGACTTTGTCAAACTTTTCAATGACAGATATGCCAAAATGAAAAAGATGTTTAGAGAAAGACCCTCTACAAGAGATTTCATGCCTATAGGCGAAGCTTTGAGGGCAAAGAAAGGTGAAGAAACAAGCGTAGTTGGCATGGTAACAGAAAAAAATGAGTCAAAGAAAGGAAATCTTATTTTAACAGTTGAGGATGATACAGGAAGGATTAAAGTATTCTTCTCAGGTTCAAAAGAACTAGATGAAAAAGTCAAGTTTATCATGCTTGATGAGATTATCTGGATTAAGGGTGCTCTCGGTGATGGGATAATATTCGGAAAGGAATTTGAATTTCCAGATTTACCTCTTTCTAGGGAAGCATGCAGAAGTGAAGTGGATCTATGCTCAGTTCATATTTCTGATATACATGTTGGCTCAAATGCCTTTCTAGAAAAATCCTTCTTAAAATTTGTAAAGTGGCTTAATATTAGAATGGGCTCACCTGCACAAAGAGAATTGGCCTCCAGAGTGAAATATTTAGTTATTGCTGGAGATCTAGTCGATGGAGTAGGGACATACCCCAATCAGCAAAAAGATTTAGAAATACTTGACGTTTATGACCAGTATGACAGACTATATGAATTGCTGTCTATGGTTCCTGACTGGATACGAATAATTATGTCGCCAGGAAATCACGATGCAACTAGGAGTGGAGAACCCCAATTACCAGTAGAAAAACAGTATGCTGAAAAGCTATATGGATTACCAAATGTGGATATGGTTCCAAATCCTTGCTTTTTTGAAATGCATGGTGTAAAGACTGTTGTCTATCATGGAACAAGCATATATGATTTTGTCGAAGGAATAGCTGGGGTAGGACATGACAAGCCTGTGCCAGCAATGAAGGAAATGCTCAGAAAGAGACATTTGGCGCCAGTGTATGGTGGCAAAACCTCTATCTCTCCTGAAGAAAGGGATTACTTGTTGATTGATACTCATCCAGATATCTTTCACACAGGGCATATTCATGTAAACGGTTATGGCAATTATAGAGGAACATCAATGATTAATTCTGGAGGTTGGCAAGCACAAACTGACTACCAGAAGATGAGAAATATTATGCCCACACCAGGCCGAGTTCCGATATTTGATTTAAAAACTCACAAACTATCAATTATGGGATTTTGTAATGACGGTGGGGGATATTAATTGATAGAAGCTTATTTTAACTCTTTAGAAATTGAAGCAAAAAAGGCTTATGAGATTGCCCAAGAAGCAAGGAAAAAAGGATTGGATCCATCACCGTCTGTTGAAATACATTTGGCTGCGGATATGGCGGGAAGAATAGAGGGAATAGTGGGACCAAAAGGAGTTGCAACTAAAATAAGAGAGCTTGATATGCAGGGGCACCCCAGAGAAAAAATAGCCATTATGATTGCAGATGAAATTATTGCCGAAAAATACTCAAAGAAGAATTCAAAGGAAAAACTAGCTGAGCAGGCTGTAAGGACAGGTCTCGCAATTTTGACTGAAGGTATCGTTTCTGCTCCATTGGAGGGTATTTCTGATGTTAAGATTAAAACTAATTTTGATGGTACTGATTATCTAGCATTATATTTTGCAGGACCAATTAGATCTGCAGGCGGTACAGCTGCGGCACTGTCAGTTCTTTTAGGTGATTATGTAAGAAAAAGACTTGGCCTTTCTAAATACAAGGCAACCGAAGAAGAGATACAGAGATTCATTGAAGAAATTGAGCTCTATGAAAGAGGAAAGACCCATTTACAATACAAGCCCTCGAATAAGGAAGTTATAGTTTCACTCTCAAATATACCAATTGAAATCACTGGAGAAAGTACAGAAGATATTGAAGTTTCAGGGTATAGAAATCTGCAAAGGATAGAAACAAATAAAGTAAGAGGCGGAGCCCTACTTGCCTTAGCCGAAGGAGTTATCCAAAAATCAAAGAAAATTGAAAAAGTATTGAAGGTTTTCGAGCTAGAAGGGTGGGAATTCATAAAGGATTTGAAAAAAGAAGAAAAAAAAGAAAGTGACGATAATACAGAAAAAATAAAAGCAAACTGGAAGTATCTCTCAGATTTGCTTGCGGGAAGACCTGTTATAGCTCATCCAAGTAGTAAGGGCGGATTTAGGCTAAGATATGGCCGCAGTAGAGACACAGGATTTGCTGCATGGGGTTATCATCCTGCCGCTATGCATATAGTGAATGGATTTATAGCTGTTGGAACTCAGCTTAAAACTGAAAGGCCTGGCAAAGCAACAGTTGCTATGCCGGTAGATTCGATACTGCCGCCTTTTGTAAAATTCATAGATCAAAGCTGTGATTGGCTTAATTCGTATGAAAATATTAAGCCTAAAGATGTTGAAGAGATAATATTCTTGGGTGATGCCCTTATTGCATATGGGGACTTTGTAGAGAATAATCACCTGTTGATGCCTTCAGGCTATGTAGAAGAATGGTGGTCCCTAGACCTAGAAAAAGCTTTGGACGGAAAAGAAGGTGGTGGAGAGCTCAAAGATATATTGGAAGGTATAAGGATTCCAGGGGTAAAAGAGGCTATCGAATTATCAAAAAAATATGGGATCCCCCTACACCCAAAATATAACTTGTTCTGGAGTTATATATCAACAGAAGATTTTGATTATCTAATTAATTATGAAGGTTATACTATTAACGAGGACATAATCCTTTTTGATTTGGGAGAAGGTGCCAGAATAAAAAATATTATAGAAAATTTATGTCTTCCTCATCAAGTATCAGACGGTAATGTAAAAATAGAATCTCATATATTAGCACTTGTTCTTTCAGGGAAACAAACATATGGGGAAACAGTTTTAGAAAGGGTATCAAATTTATTGGGGATTAAAGTCAGAGACGCTATACCTACCACTGTTGGTTGTAGGATGGGAAGACCTGAAAAAGCCAAAGAGAGAAAAATGAGCCCACCTGTTCACGTGTTATTTCCGATTGGGATGTCAGGTGGCTCAACTAGGAGTATAATTAAGGCATCACAGAAGAATTTCATAGAAGTCGAAGCTGTAAATAAAAGATGCCCAAAATGTAATACTAAAACACATCTCACAAAATGCCCAGACTGCGAGAGTATGACAAAAATGTATATGTCTTGCTCTCATCAGACATGTTCTTACGAGGGTTCAAGTGTCGTTAGTGAAAAGTGCCCAGAATGTGGATCACGCCTTAGGGTATACTCAAAGAAAAAAGTGAATTTAAAAGAAGATCTGAGTCTAGCGCTCTTAAATTTAGGATGCGAACTCCCAAAGGAAGTCAAAGGGGTTCAGGGTATGAGTTCAGAGTACAAAATCCCCGAACCACTAGAGAAAGGCATATTGAGGGCTTCAAATGAAATTTATATTTTCAAAGATGGAACGTGTAGATATGACGCAACTGATGCTCCATTGACTCATTTTATTCCAAAAGAAGCTAATGTGAGCATTGAAAAACTAAAAGAACTTGGATACATAAAGGACTATCTTGGAAAAGAACTAACAGATGAAAATCAAATCCTTGAATTAAATGTTCAGGATATTATTGTGCCAAAGGATTCAATTGCATATTTGTTTAAAGTTACTAAATTTATTGATGGAGAGTTAGAAAAGATATATGGATTGAAATCTTATTATAATCTCAAAAATGTAGAAGACCTTGTAGGCCAATTAGTAGTTGGATTGGCACCTCATACGTCAGCTGGAACTATTGGGCGCATAGTTGGATTTACAAATACTAAGGTAGTTTATGCTCATCCTTATTTCCACGCTGCTAAGAGGAGAAACTGTGATGGGGATGAGGATTCAATAATGCTTTTGATGGATGCATTGCTTAATTTCTCCAAATATTATCTCCCACAAACAAGAGGGGGGCAAATGGATGCACCTCTTGTATTAACTACAAGAATTGACCCAAGAGAGGTCGACAAAGAAGTCCATAATATGGACATTTGTGATAATTATCCTTTAGAATTTTATGGTGCCACGCTAAAATATCTCCACCCAAAAGAGATAAAGATTGAAAGAGTAGAAAATAGATTAGGAACAGATCGAGTTTATTCTGGACTTAAATTTACGCATCACACATCTGATATATCTAAAGGCCCAAAGTCCAGTAGTTATACAACTTTAAATTCTATGGAAGAAAAATTGATGTCTCAATTTGATATTGCTAAGAAGATAAGGGCAGTTGATGAAAACGATGTTGCAGAGAGGGTTCTAAAAACACATTTTATACCGGATATCAAAGGAAACATAAGATCATACGGAAAACAAAAAGTGAGATGCACCAAATGTAATACTACATATAGAAGAGTCCCTCTTACTGGCAAGTGTGCAAAATGTAGTAATAAACTTATATTAACAGTTACAAAAGGTTCAATCTTAAAGTATATGCAATTAAGTATAGACATAACTACAAAATTTAAGATAAAAGAATATACATCTCAAGAAATTAATTTAGCAGATTCTGAAGTAAAAATGAACTTTAGAGAAAAACATAAACAGCTATCAGTATCAGATTTTTGTTAAATAATAAAATTAATGATAAGGTATCAGATTATTTTAGATATTTCATCGGCAGTTCTTTTCATATCTAAAAATACAAGCCCCAATTTGGCATCTTTTCTGGCAAGGGCAGTTAATACTGATTCTTCACCTGCGCCCATCATTAGAATATACCCATTTTCACCTTTAACAAATACCTGTTCTAAGGAACCTCTCTTCAGTTCTTGAGAAGTTCTCTCACCAAGCGATAGCATTGCGGCAGACATTGCAGCAACTCTATCTTCTTCAACATCCTGTGGAAGAGCACTTGCAATGATGAGTCCATCTGTAGACACAACAGCAGAAGCTTCAACATCAGGAGTAGTGGCCTCAAGTTCTTTTAATAATTCAGTTAAATTTTGAGTTCTTGACTTCTGAGCCATATAATCCCCAATTTATTAATCAAAAGGCCATCTATATAAAGTTAATGAATAAACAAATCAAAACTACAAATACAAGTATTATTATATACATTTAAAATTTAGATTAAAAAAGAATGCATAGCAAAACTTCGTCAAAATCCTATCGTTTGACCTCGAACAATTTCGGAATGATGAACCTTAGACTATTAGTATCGGTAAGCTGAATACCTCGCCCGAAGGCTTGGTACTTACACTACCGACCTATCAACCGGATCTTCTATCCGTGTCTTCGTCTCTAACTAAAGTTATAGTCACCTATCCCCTTTTGCTATTAGAGAGTGGTTGTCTATTTTCAGGGATTATTTCGGGCTTAGATGCTTTCAGCCCTTATTAACTATGGCGTAGCTACCCGGCGATGCCTTATCAGACAACCGGCACACCAGAGGCCACGGCAGTCTGTTCCTCTCGTACTGGGACTACCTTCCCTTCAGACGACCAACACCCCCGATAGATAGCAACTAACCTGTCTCACGACGGTCTAAACCCAGCTCACGTTCTCCTTTAATGGGCGAACAACCCCACCCTTGGGTCCTGCTGCAGACCCAGGATGGAAAGAACCGACAGCGAGGTAGCAAGCCCGGGGGTCGATGTGGGCTCTTGCCCCGGACGACTCAGTTATCCCCAGGGTAGTTTTTCTGTTAGTCCAAGCCCCCATCAAGGAGGCATTGGAGTTCGCTAGGCCCGGCTTTCGCCTCTGGATATCTTGTGGTGCAATATCCAGTCAGGCTGACTTTTGGCCTTGCCCTCTACGGTGGATTCCTGACCCACCTGAGTCAACCTTAGGGCGCCCTCGATATCTTCTCGAGGGCGTACCGCCCCAGCCAAACTGCCCACCTACCGGTGTCCCAACAATAACAATGTTGGTTAGTTGCTTAGACTTGGAAGGTTGGTGTTCCATTTGCGCCTCCACAATCCCTAGCGAGATTGCTTCGATGGCTACCAACTACGCTCTACATCAAAGTCCAAGCAACAACGACAGGCTGCAGTAAAACTCCATGGGGTCTTCGCTTCCCATCGGGGGACCCTGGCATATTCACCAGGAAGTGGTTTCACTAGGTTCCAGTTAGGGACAGTAGGGCT
>CAZVXE010000001.1:40000-111981 GCA_964630765.1 uncultured Thermococci archaeon
CCTTCTGGAGGCGGCGTGGCTATAGCACTATCGTCAGGTTCAAATCTCCACTCCTCAAAAGATAACGACAATATATCTCTGGGGGTAATTATTGCCACAGGTATGCCTTCGTCCATAACTACCAAATTTCTAATCTTCTCTTGGGTTATTAATTCTGAGGCGTCTCTTATCATCTTGCCACTGCTAATTGTAACAACTGGCGAAGTCATTATTGTTTCTAGAGTCACTTCTGAAGGTTTTCTCTTTTTTGATACAACCTCTCTTAGTATATCCCTTTCAGAGACTATACCAACAGGCTCACCTTCGTCTACTACCACTACTGCATTAGAATTGTCTTTAGTCATTACTCTGGCTGCACTTGAAACAGTGTCTTTGGGTTTCATCAGGATTATATCACGTTTTATTACCTTAGATAGAGGTACATCAAGCATCCAAACACCTACATTAACAAGTTCATTAAGTGTTATAAATATTTAAGTCTTTGGAGTAAAGGTTAAAAGCTGATTAAAAAAATTGTCTTTGTGACTAAATGAAGAATATAAAGGTATTTGGTTTAAACTTAGACCCTGATGAAAGAGAAGAGTCAGTATTTAATAAATTATCAAATGCAGGCTCCGATACTAACGATCCTTATGAAATTGTGTCCGGAAAGTTAAAAGATTCCAATGAAGTAAAATATACAAAAGCGGGGAAAGTAGATGTTGAGCCCTGGTTGATACCTGCCCCAAAGAAAGAAGACCTTTTCATGGTAGGTGTTGATAATATTGTAGCTTTTATAGATGCTGACGGATGCAGAGAATATGCTTCTAAGGTAAAAGAGTTCATTAAAGAAAAGATACTACCAGATATTCCGCTGATGATTGGTGTTGACCATTCCGGAACAGGTGGATGCATCGAAGCATTGGCAGAAAAATATGGAAAAACAAATATCTCTGTAGTAATGCTTGATAGCCATTTTGATGGCATAATCCCCACCCAGAGATTAAAATTAATTCAGCACGATATTGAATTTAATCCAAATACCAAATTCTCAAAAGACGATCCTTATTTATATAACAGAGTTGACAGTTTCAACGCTGATTCTTTTCTTTACTTCCTTTTAAAGGAAAAGAAGATACTACCTAAGAACCTCTTTGTTCTAGGAGTTTCAGACTACCCCCCAAATGCTGCGAAAGATGCAAGAGACCCACGAATAAGGGAATATTTCGAGTTTTATAGAAAGTTTGAAGATGACGGTGTCACCATCCTGCCAAAAAATAAATTGAAAGCAAACTTTGAGATGGCACTCAAAAAAGTCTTTGAAAAAATTAAGACTCCTTATGTCTATGTTTCAGTCGACATCGATATTGGTTCAAGACAAGCTTTGACTGGTGCTAGATTCTTAGACTACCTTGGACTTGAAGAATCGGAAATTTACAGAATTATAGATGCATTGAACAAATATACCAAAGAGAAAAAAATAGAGATTGTAGGTGCCGATGTAATGGAGATAGACCAGTCTAAAGCAGGTCAGAGATTTGGCAAGAGTTATGATAAAACTTATGATATATCTTTGGAAGTGGTAAAGAGAATATTCAAGTAAATTATCTTACTGAAATATACAAACTCTTAATAACTTTAGCAATCAAGTGAGCATATGAAAAGAGGATATAAAATAGTAATTATTATACTATTTATTCTTGGAATTTTTTGTATATTTTTATTACTTAATAATGAAATTAGAGAAAAAGCCAATCAAAACTTAGATAGAGGTGAGGGTATGGCAAAAGTTGGGGACATAAATATTAGTTACAGAACTTATGGTGAAGGGTATCCTTTAGTTATGATAATGGGATACGGTAGCACTATGGATATGTGGGAAGATCAACTCATTAATTCTTTTTCAAAAGATTATAAAGTTATAATATTTGACAATAGGGGAATTGGAGAAACTAGTGAAGGGCAAAAAGATTTTGCAATAGAACAATTTGCCGAAGATACTTATGGGTTAATGGATGCTTTGGATATAGAAAAGGCCCATGTTCTTGGGTGGTCGATGGGTTCCTACATAGCGCAAGAATTAGCTTTGAAGCATCCTGAAAAAATTAACAAACTTGTGCTTTATGCGTCTGTGTGCAGTCCAGAAATGTTCCCTCCTTCTCCTGAAGTATTGTCCGCCTTAGAAGATACTTCGGGCACGCCAGAAGAGCAAGGGGCGAGATGGATCAGTGTAATTTTTCCTAGCGATTGGATAAAAAACAATGGCGAAAGGATAAAAGAAATATTCTACAGGCCTTTGGGAAACGTAAAACCTGAAAATATTGGAAAACAAGCTATGGCCATTGGAAAATGGGAAGGAAGTTGCAGTAGGATTTCATCAATAAATAATAAGACTTTAGTTATTGCTGGGAAAGAGGATGTGCTCGTTCCACCTGTAAATTCTGAGTACCTAGCTAGCAAAATATCCAATTCAAAACTTGTTTTAGTTGATGGGGCAGGACATGCTTTGATGTTCCAAGATCCTGAAAAATTTACTCGAGAAGTAACAGAGTTTTTAAAATAGAATTTTAGTATAAGTAAATTAAAAATAATAAAAATTTTTTATCTTTATCTTGCAAGAGTTATCTCTATTGCAGAAACATTTGCACTTGAGTTGTCATCTCTTGTGATTGTTTCTGTTGATGTAGATATTTTTTGTACGTTAACGTCTACTACGAATTTGTTTCTGACAATTTCTGCTACGTCGACAGCTCGTGAAATGGCTCTTCCTCTTGCTTTTATTATTACATTGTCTGTTTCTTTTTTGTTAAGCTGTGTTACAACAGCTAAAACATAGTTCATTACAGGTTTACTTCCGACAAATACGATATTCTCGTCTGACATTTCTAATCCTCCTCTACGGTTATTGCGTTTGCTGCACATTCGTTAACACAGAGGAGACAAGCTATACACTCTTTTTCATTAATTACTACTGCTACGTCTCCTTGTATTTCAAATACTCCTACGGGACATGTTGATACGCAAATTCCACATCCTGTACAGTCATCGTTTACTGTTACCTTTGACATTTGATAACCTCAAGCGCTTTTTTTAATTTTAATATATAAGTTTACCCGTTATTTCAACTTTACTGCCGTTCCGTATGCTAACATCTCGGCAGCACCCGTCATTACAGCGCTTGTGGAGTATCTTATGTTTATGACGGCATCTGCACCTACACTTTGTGCGTCTTCCATCATTCTTTTCAATGCCTCACGCCTAGATTCTGAAAGCATTTCAGTGTACTCAGTAATTTCTCCACCGACGACTGTTCTAAGGCCAGCAACAATGTCTTTACCAATGTGTTTTGCTCTAATTGAGTTACCAGATACCACTCCAATTACTTTTTCAATTTCGCTACCTGGTATGAAGTCCGTAGTTGTAATTATCACGCTACCACCTAAAACACTTGAAGGTAAGCCTTTAAATATTTAATCCAAGAAAATTGAAATTTCCTTTATCCTATCCCTCAAATATGCAGCTTTTTCGAAATCTAAGTTATTTGCGGCTTTGATCATCTCATCATGAAGATACGCCAAATACTCTTCTGGATCTTCAACTTTTGATATTTTGTAATCTTCTTGATCTTTTTCGGAGACCTCGATTTTTTTCTTAATCGTTTGTGGAGTTATATTGTTCTTAATATTGTACTCTGTCTGGATCTTTCTTCTCCTTTCAGTTTCGTCAATTGCCCTTTTCATTGAAGATGTGACTTTATCTGCATACATTATAACGGTGCCAGATACATTTCTTGCGACTCGCCCCATAATCTGTATCAAAGAAGTTGTAGATCTAAGGTATCCTTCTTTATCTGCATCTAGGATTGCAATCAAAGAGACTTCGGGGAGGTCAAGCCCTTCTCTTAGTAGATTGATACCTACAAGACAATCATATGTTCCGGCTCTAAGTTCACGTAATAGCTCTACCCTCTGTAAAGTATCAATTTCAGAATGGAGATATCTTGCATTTATCCCCAATTCAATAAGGTAGTCAGTTAAATCTTCTGCCATCCTCTTTGTAAGGGTTAAGACTAGCGTTCTTTCATTATTTTCAATTCTCTTTTTGACTTCAGAAACAAGGTCATCAATCTGCCCTTCTCTTTTCTTAATAACTACAACTGGATCTATCAATCCTGTTGGCCTTACAATTTGTTCAACAACTTTATCAGACATGCCCAATTCATAATCGGCAGGAGTTGCAGAAACAAATATGACTTGATTCAAAAGAGTTTCAAATTCATTGTATCTTAATGGTCTATTGTCAAGTGCGGAAGGTAGTCTAAACCCATAGTTGACAAGTGTTTCTTTTCTTGATTTATCTCCTTCATACATTCCCCTAATCTGAGGAACTGTGATATGGGATTCATCTATTATCAAAAGAAAATCCTTTGGGAAATAGTTAATTAATGTGTCAGGTTTTTCTCCTGCCTTCCTTCCAGCAAAATAACGAGAATAATTCTCAATTCCCTTGCAGTACCCCATTTCCTGCATCATCTCTATGTCATATTTAGTTCTTGTTTCAATTCTATGCGCCTCTATGAATTTACCTTGAGAATTTAAATCAGACAATACTACTTCAAGTTCATTTTGAATTTCAGTTATGACTTTGCCTATAGTCTCTTGGGGGATAAGGTAGTGGCTCGCAGGATAGATGTAAATATTTTCAATTTCTCCCATATCTGAAAAGTTAATAGGATGAATTTTTCTGATTTTTGTTATTTCGTCACCAAAAAATTCAACTCTTACTATATAATCTGTGAACAAGGGAAAGAGTTCTACTACATCCCCCCTTGCCCTAAATGTTCCACTTTTAAAATCTGAATCGTCTCTCTCATACTGCATCGAAACTAGTTTTTTTAGAAAATCATCCCTATCGATCTGCTCATTTTTCCTTATGAAAGTACCCATCTCTTTATATGTCTCCGGAGAACCAAGACCGTAAATGCATGAAACACTTGCTACGATTATGCAGTCGCTCCTTGAAAGAAGAGAGGCTGTTGCAGAGTGCCTCATTCTTGTTAATTCTTCATTTATAGAAACATCTTTTTCAATATAGGTATCTGTGTGAGGAAGATATGCTTCAGGTTGATAATAGTCATAATAACTGACAAAATATCCAACAGCGTTCTCTGGAAAAAATGCTTTGAATTCAGAAAAAAGCTGGGATGCTAAAGTCTTATTTGGAGAAATAATAAGTGTGGGCTTATTATATTTCTCAATCAAATTAGCAATTGTGAATGTTTTTCCTGAACCTGTAACTCCAAGAAGTGTCTGGTATTTGTATCCCTTTTCTATGCCTTGGTTAAGCTCACTTATTGCTTGGGGTTGGTCACCGTTTGGTTTGAATTCAGAAAAAAGTTTAAAATCTCCCACATTCAAAAAGAAGTGAATTATTTTAAATAGCTTTTTAGTGTGAAGTTTTAGTTTCTATTATAATTCAAAGATTGATAAGGAAATGATGTCAAGAGTAATAGTACAGACCAATTTCTGCTTCGTTGTACTGGTCCGTGAAGGCGTACTTCTCTGTGCCTGTGGCGTTTGCATCCTGGCCATGGCTTGTAATATCTGCAAAGAAAAACTATAGGGTAGGATTTGCAGAATTTAAACATATTAATTTAAACTTATAGTTATAATTAATCACATGACTCTATTAGTCATATCAACAGTACCAAATGAAGACACAGCTTACAATCTATCAAAGATATTACTAGAGAATAAAGTTGCTGCCTGTGTTAATATAATAAAAGATGTAAATAGTCTCTATTGGTGGAAGGAAACAATAGAAAACTCCAGTGAAATAATTCTATTAATTAAGACAACTGATGAAAAATATCAAGAAGTGGAAGACCTCATTAAGAAGAATCATCCTTATGAAATTCCAGAGATATTAGCTTTTGATATAAAAAAAGGATTCAGCAAATATCTAAAATGGGTAGAAGATCAAACTAGGTCTCTTCCTTAACTTCAAATACTTTTGAGCAATCAAAATCAGAATATTTATGACATGAAAAAATCTTGTCGCCGTAGTATATAGTTTCAAAATCAAATAGGTCAGGTGATCTATAGAATTTATCATATACTATTAAGAGATCTTCTTCATCGAGTTTAATCTCTTTATCATCTTTAGTTTTAACATAGAAATAATTATAGCCTTCATCAAATCCAATTCTCTTTATTTCTTCATATTTGATGGGTGCTATTTCTGGTATGGCTTTTATCAGTTTTTCATAGAACGGCCCACCATTTTTTATGTCCAAGAGAATCATCTTGCAAATCTTAACTTTTTCATAATAACTGTCTTCATTGTCTTCAGAAATCAATAGGGGCTGTTTTCTTTCCTTTTCTAATTCTTTTAGTGCAGCTAATTCCTCAACATGAAGAATATTTTTGTATATGCCAAAAACTACCCCTTTTTCCCTGAGTGTTTCCAGTCTTTTTAGGAAAGAGTCAAGATCCCATATCAATTCTACGTCCATGCAGTTTTGATTAAGTATAAGTTATTTAAATGCCTTTTCAAATTTATCTTCATGGAACTTAATGAGCTTGTTAGCTATATGGACGATTATCTTAGAGTTAATGAGGTAGATGATGTATCTGCAAACGGATTACAAATAGAAGGGAAAAAAGAAGTCAAAAAAATATGCCTAGGCGTAGATAGTTCTCTAGAAATTTTCAAAGAGGCTTCGAAAAGAAAGGCCGATCTCTTGATAGTCCACCACGGGCTAATCTGGGGCGGATTAAAATGTATAAGGGGCCTTGTGAAAGAAAGAATTTCTTATCTTTTGGAAAACGGTATTTCCTTATATGCCGTACATTTACCTCTCGATATGCATCCAGAAGTCGGGAATAACATAGAGCTAATAAAAATATTAAATCTTTCTGATCCTGAGCCATTTGGGGCCTACCATGGAGTAAAGATAGGATTCAAAGGCCGTTACGAAAAATTGAAAACTATACAAGATATATCTAAAACCCTAGAAAAAACTCTTCCTGCTAAAATTGAATCTTTCCAGTTTGGCCCTGATAAGATTAGATCTGTTGGAATAGTGAGCGGGGGTGGAGGCTCTGCCTTTGAAGATTGTATCAAAGAAAACTTGGACCTATTTATTACTGGTGAACCTTCGCACACTATCTATCATATTGCAAAAGAAGCTGGAATAAATTTAATATTTGCAGGACACTATGCCACTGAAAAGCTTGGGGTTATGGCACTAGGAAAAAAAGTTGAAGAGAAATATGACATAAAAACAGAATTTATAGATATACCGACAGGCCTTTAGCAAACTATATCTGAAAGCCTATCATTATTTATTGCATTTTTAATCTCTAAGGCTATTCTTCTTCCTGTTGACATAGGCTTTCCGTATTTGATATAAGTATAAGGCGAATATGGTTCGAAAAGATTTGTGCCCGCTACAATTCTAGCTGAAATTTCAAATATGAATATATCTTCCTCTGGAGTAATTACACCTTCAAGACAGAATGGCCCAAACAGCCCTTGTTTAGAAATTAACTTTTTTGACTTTTCAATTACTCTTTCACCCATGTCAAATATTTCAGGTAGCAATGACTCTCTGACAGTGATTGGAATATTCCCAACTACGACATAACTTGGATCTATCTTCTTTAGTGCAAATTGATCTCTTGCAGAGATCCTTCCAATAGAGTCTACATTACTCTCATATCTTTTATCGAAACTCATTATTTCAAGTTCGTTATTTAACGGACTGTAAAAATAATGGAAATATGCAGGTACTCCAATGATATACTCTTGAATTACATATTGCTCGTTAATATGATCAGAAATCTTTTCATGAAAATCCTTTGTATCTTTGGCAAGGAAATATCCCTTTCCCCCTTGCGCACCATAAAACTTTACAATTACTGGCCTATCAATATCTTCTGGAGTATCAAATATTCTTGGAATTTTTATATTTGCATCAGTTAACCATTGCCTTTCAAGCTCTCGTGAAGACTCCCATTCCAGTACGTCTTTATTGCCAAAGTACATTACCTTCAAGTCTTTGAAGTCTTCTATTTTCATATAAGCAATAAAAGAACCGTGTGGTATAAGGATGGTATTCCTTTTTATTAATTCATCTTGCAAGGAAAAAAGCTCTTTGAAATGATCAACAAGTAGAATTTCATCGGCTACACCAAAACTTCTGTAAACTTTTTCTGCTCCTTTTTTTGCTATACATAAGGTCTTAAATCCCTCATCTTTTGCACCCTTTAATATTTGAAGGGCGGAATGACTTCCAAGTGTCGCAATAGTATAATCATTTACAGCCATTGAGTATTAACTTAAGTTATAATACTTAAAACTTTCTGTAGTTGAAAAGAGAAAATTATTTAAATTAAGATTCTGAACGTGCCAAAGTGATGGAAAGAAGAGCACTAATTAGCGTTACAAATAAAAATGGCCTCGAAACGTTTGCAAAAACTTTATCTAAACTTGGCTTTGAAATTGTATCAACTGGAGGCACATTAAAATTTCTTTTGGAAAATGGAATAGATGCAACTCCAATTGAAAAAATTACAGGATTTAAAGAAATGATTGGAGGTAGGGTAAAAACTCTACATCCAAATATCCATGGTGGAATTCTTTATATCCGGGATGACAAAGGGCATGAAAATGAAATAAGTTCAGAAGGGATAAAACCAATAGATGTTGTTGTATGTAACTTGTATCCTTTCAAAGAAACTGTAGCAAAGAACCCTTCTCTTGAAGATGCAATTGAAAACATTGACATCGGCGGAGTAACTCTTCTAAGGGCGGCCGCTAAAAATTTCAAATATGTAACTGTTATTGTGGACCCATCAGACTATGGTGGTGTCACTAAAGAGTTGTTAGAAAAAGGAAATACCTCTTACGAAACACGAAAGAAATTATGTGTCAAGGCTTTTTCCCATACCGCCGATTACGATAGTGCAATTGATTCTTATCTTTCAGAAGTCCTAACTGAAAATAAGAAGTTAAGACTTTCTTATGATTCTGGTAAGGATCTAAGATATGGGGAGAATTGGCATCAAAAAGCACGTTTCTTCAAAAAAGATACTGTTGAGCCGTCAGCATCAAACATGAAACAGCTTCACGGCAAAGCTCTTTCTTATAATAATTATCTTGATATTGAAGCAGCACTAAATGCTGCAAAGGAACTTTCTCATTACAATGCAGCAGTAATTGTAAAACATCTAAATCCTTGTGGTATTGCTACAGGAAAGACTCTACTTGACGCATTGAAAAATGCTTGGGATGGAGATAGAGTATCTGCGTATGGCAGCATAATAGCTTTGACGAGAAAAGTAGATTTAGAAACAGCTTCTTTTCTCAAAGGCAAATTTGTTGAAGTTATAGTTGCTCCTTCTTTCGATGCAGATGCATTAGAATTTTTGAAGAACAAGAGCAAAGATTTGAGAATCCTTGAAACGGGAAAACTTTTCACTTCTGAAGATAAAGTTTACAAATATTTGATTGGCGGGATCATTGAACAGGATCGACCAAAAGGTCTTTATGAAAAATGGGAATGCGTTACAAATGAAAAATTTCCCGATAGTAAAAAGGATTTAGGCCTTTTTACCATTATAGCAACTAAATATACAAAGTCAAACTCAATTGTTTTGGGGATGGAATACGAAAAAGCACAGTTTAAGGTATTAGGAAGTGGAGTTGGACAGCCAAATAGAGTTGACTCACTTAAAAAACTTGCAATACCAAAAATATATGAGAATCTTGAAAATATGTGGAATGAAGAAAAGCCAAATATTGACAAAGAGGTCTTTTTCAAAGAAAAGATATCAGAGTGTGTTCTAGTTTCTGATGCCTTCTTCCCGTTCGATGATACTGTTAGAGTTGCAGCCGAGCATAATATAAAATTCATTATCCAGTCTGGAGGCTCAATAAGGGACAAAGAGGTAATAGAAACATCAAATAAATTTGGCATCTCTATGATCTTCACTGGAATGAGATACTTCAATCACTAATATCTACCAAATTTTTGGGATTAATCTATATTTAACTTCTTTAGTATATTCAAAATAGCCATCT
Source organism: uncultured Thermococci archaeon (assembly GCA_964630765.1). Lineage (GTDB taxonomy): Archaea > Methanobacteriota_B > Thermococci > Methanofastidiosales > Methanofastidiosaceae > Methanofastidiosum. Next base: position 50,066 of record CAZVXE010000001.1, read on the forward strand.
AGTTCTTTCTGTAAAGTTTTATCTTCAAGGTAAGTTCTTACTAATAATGGCACGATTGTAAATAAATTAATTGTTAACCCCCAGAAAGATCCCAATACCAAAGGTGTTGCAAAAGTATACATTATTCCGCTAATGTAGCCAGGATGCCTTACGTATGCGTATGGTCCACCTTTACATACTTTGTGCCCTCTTTCTTTTTGGATTCTAACAACTGTAGAGAAGAATTTATTCGATTTCTTTGCCCATAAGAATATTGATTGCCCAATTATGTAAAGAAGAATACCAACAATTACACCTAATAAAGGAAGCTTCGGAGTCCAACCAAAACGACCAACATCAAGAGCAGATAAAATTATCATGACAAAATAAGAAGGGGAGGATACCATGAAGTATATTTTGTCCCAGCTTTTCATTCCCTCTCCTGGTTTTAATCGTTCCGCAATTAGCCCGGTGTCATCTGATAAATAATAATAAGTTAGTAAAACAAAAAGGATATTCAATCCATTATAAATCCAACCTTGCCAATAATTTAAACGGCCTGCACAAATAAAGGTAAGGGCCACTATCAATCCATAGCTAAGAATTCCTCTAATTATGATTTTATGACTTAATTTTGTTTCAGGCATGGTTTAGGATATCGTTATAATTATTTAAAGTTAAGGATTCTTTATAGAATATACTTGTTGCCCGTCTTCAATTTATTAAGAAAATCTAAATTGTCAAAATCTCTAAATTTAATGATAAATATATTTAAATATCAGATATAATAAAGTCAAATATGAGTACCCCAAGTGATACCTCTTCTGGTTTTTCAAGAGAAGGAAAAGTTAAGAGAGTTTATGATGTTTCTGATAAGGAAATTGAATTTGAATTTACTGACAGGATATCTGTCTTTGACAAAATAATTCCCTCTAAGATTCCTTTCAAAGGAGAGACACTTTGTAGGGAAGGGGCTTTCTGGCTTAAAGAGGCGGAGAAGTTAGGATTCCTAACTCACTTCATAAAAATAACAGATAAAAACAAGATGCTGGTCAAGAGGGTCAATATTATTCACGATTATAACAAAATTGATCACAAGACAAAAAATTATCTTATTCCGTTAGAATTTATTTGCAGACACTATGTTGCAGGTTCCCTCCATGATAGAATAAATAAGGGTAAGATAGATCCAAAAGAACTTGGATTTAGTAAAAAAACAGTTGAATATGGAGAAGAGCTGCCTGAGCCCTTTATTGAAACATCAACAAAGCTTGAACCTGTTGATAGGCCGTTGGAAAAGAAGGAAGCCTTGAGCATATCCAAACTTACAGAAGAAGAATACAAGAATATTCTTGAAACAATAATCAAAATGGATTCAAGGATGTCAAAGATAGTAGAAAAGGGTGGCTTAATTCATGTTGATGGGAAAAAGGAGTTCGGGATGAATGAAGACAGAACTCTGATGTTTATTGACGTCTTTGGAACTGCAGACGAAGATAGATTCTGGGATAAGAAACTGTACGAAGAAGGCCAGATGGTAGAACTTTCAAAGGAATTTGTAAGGCAATATTATATTAAGACAGGATACAAAAAATCGTTATACGATGCAAGGGATGAAGGTCGACCCGAACCAGATATACCTGCATTACCTGAAAATATGGTGAAGGATGTATCCAATCTTTACATAGATATGTATGAAAGAATTACTGGAGAAAAATTTAGGTGATTTATTTGAAGGTGGAAATTAAAGTTGGATTAAAGGAAGGAATTACAGACCCTGAGGGCCTTAATATCAAAAAATCCCTGAAATTACTAAGTTTTGATAATGTCGAAAATGTTGAAGTAAAAAGAAGCTACGTCATAGAGATAAGTGGAAAGGATGAAAAGAAGATCAGAGAAGACGTTGACATGATGTGCAAAAAACTCCTGATTAATCCTGTAATCCACGATTATGAAGTGGAAATGATAAAATGAGTAGCAAACAAAATGTTTTTGAAATTAATCTTGACTTGCCTGACGAAAAACTTCTAGAGTTAAGTAGGAAGATAGGGATAGGACTTTCCATAGATGAAATGAAGTCAGTCAAAAATTACTTTAGAGAGCAAGGTAGGAATCCAACAGATATTGAAATACAGGCTATAGGCCAGGCATGGTCAGAGCACTGCTGTTATAAATCATCAAAGAGTTTGTTGAAAAAATTTATTTTTAATATTGAGGCACCACAGAATATTTTTGTCATAAAGGAAGATGCTGGAGTAGTCGAGTTTGATAAAGATTACGCTTATGTTTTGGCTCTAGAAAGCCACAATCATCCATCTGCAGTTGAGCCATATGGAGGAGCGGCTACTGGAATTGGTGGAATTCTTAGAGATGTTGTATGTATGGGGGCACAACCTGTTGCTCTAATAGACCCTATATTTTTTGGGCCATTAGATTTACCTTACGACCAACTACCAAAGGGTGTAAAACATCCCGAATTCATATTTAGAGGAGTAGTTGCTGGAATTAGAGACTATGGGAACAGAGTAGGAATCCCAACTGTATCTGGGTCAGTTTACTTCCACCCAGGATATACAGGTAACTGCCTTGTAAATGTCGGATGTGTTGGAATAATTAAGAAGGACGATATAATCCACAGTAGAGTCAAAGAGCTTGGGGATATCTTCGTTATGGTCGGTGGAAAGACCGGCAGAGATGGTATTCATGGTGTAAACTTCGCATCCGCAGAGCTTGATGAAGAGTCAGAAACATCTTCACGTTCTGCAGTTCAAGTAGGAGACCCAATAACAAAAGAACCATTAATACATGCTTGTCTTGAAGCTAATACGAAAAAACTTCTGAATGGTATGAAGGATTTAGGTGGTGGAGGCCTATCGTGTGTAGTGGGAGAAATGGCCCACGCCGGTGGTTTTGGAGCTAAAGTCAATTTAGAAAAGGTATTGTTAAAAGAAAAAGGGATGAAACCCTGGGAAATATGGGTATCAGAATCACAAGAAAGGATGATGCTTGCAGTGTCCAAAGAGAATCTCAAGGAGGTTCTTGATATTTTTGATAAGTGGGACGTTAATGCGGCCATTATTGGTGAAACAATTACTGAGAGGAGAGTCTTGGTATACTACGAAGGAGAAAAGATATTTGACATGGATTCAGAATTTTTAACGGGTGGACCACTATATGCAAGAGATGTCAAAATAGTCAAAAGAGATCAGAAAGATATCCAAACTCAAGCACCTAAAGATACAAATGAAATATTAATAAAAATGCTTTCAGACCCAAATATCGCATCAAAGGATTGGGTTATTCTACAATATGACCACACTGTTAGAGGATCAACTTCACTTACCCCATTGTATGGAGATGTTGTTAACTTTTCACCACAAGACTCTGCTATTATAAAGCCAGTAGAAGAGCTTAACAAGGGATTGGTAGTTTCAACAGCGGTAAATCCATTCTTATTGGAATATGATCCTTACTGGGGAGCAGCTTCTGCTATAGATGAAATCTACAGAAATATAGTTGCAGTTGGCGGTAAACCTCACTCCTTGGCAGATTGTCTCAACTTTGGGAACCCAGAGAAACCTGAGAGGTTCGGGGACTTTTATCAAGCTGTAATGGGATTAAACTTTGCTACGAAAGATCTCCAGATATCATTTTCATCGGGCAATGTAAGCCTTTACAATGAAAGCATGGTTGGGAGTTGCCCTCCAACACCAACTATCGTTGGAATCGGTATAATTGATGATGTAGATAAAAAAATCAGTTCCAACTTCAAGAAAGAACAAAATTCAATATATCTTATTGGTAATACTGAAAGAGAATTTGGTGGTTCATTATACTACAGGATTTTAGGAATAGACGGAGGAATTGCCCCTAAAATGAATCCTGAGAACTTGATACATTTTTCAAAGGCCCTACTTGATTCAATGCAAAAAGGTATTGTGAAAAGCTGTCATGATTTAAGCGAAGGGGGCTTAGCCGTTGCTATTGCTGAAATGGCATTTGGTAGTGATTATGGCGCAGAAATTGAATTGCCAATTATAAAAAGTATGAGGGCAGACGAATTTATCTTTTCAGAATCAAATACCAGGTGGGTAGTTGAAGTAAAAGACGAAAAAGAGTTTGAATCGTTGTTCAGCAAAAATAAAGTACCTTTCATAAAAATTGGAAAAGTATCAGGAAAATATCTACGGATAAAACAGAATGGGAATACAATAGTAGATGCTCCTGTTGAGAAATTAAGGGATAAATGGAAAAATGCAATCTGGGAGCATATGGGGTGATTCAATGGACAGGTCTGAGATTAAAGTTTGTGTTTTAAGAATAGAGGGAACAAACAATGAAGATGAAATGTACTACGCTTTCAAGAGGTTAGGGGCCTCTCCTGAACTTGTTCATTTGAAAGATCTCAAAGATATATTTGATTATAATTGCCTTATGATCCCCGGAGGATTTTCTGCCGGGGATTATGTAAGAGCTGGAGCAATATTTGCCTCAAGGATAAGAGCAAGGATGGCAAATAACTTGCATAAATTCATAGACGAAGGCTGGCCTGTAGGCGGAATTTGTAATGGATTTCAAGTTCTAGTTGAGCTTGGAGTACTACCTGGATTTAAAAGAATGGATTATCCTGATGCATGTCTATTTTTGAATAATTCTGCAAGATTTGAATGTAGACCAACATTACTAAAACATGAAAACAAAGGCAAGTGTGTCTTCACAAGAAATATACCTAGAGGAGAAGTAATGCTTGTTCCATCAGCTCATGGAGAAGGGAAGCTACTGTTCCCAAGAGAAAAGGAAAAAGAATACTTTGATAGATTATTTGAAAATGATCAAGTTGTATTTAGATATGTCGATAAAGACGGAGAATATGCGGGATATCCTTGGAATCCAAATGGCTCGGCACACAATATAGCCGGTATTTGTAATGAGGCTGGAAATGTATTCGGGATGATGCCACATCCAGAAAGGGCTTATTTCGATAAAAATAAGAATGGGATTTCTGGTATGAAACTCTTTGAATCAGTTTTAAAATATATAGAGGAAAAATAAAAATGTGCGGCATATTAGGTACTTCATCAAATAATTCTGCATATGAGTGCTATAGAGGGCTTTTAGCTATTCAGCACAGGGGACAAGATTCTGCAGGTATACTATCATTTGATGGGATAGTCCATCAGAAAAAGGAAAAAGGTCTTGTGTTGAATGTTTTCAATAAGGAAGAGTTATCAAAGCTTGAAGGTTCTAAAGCCATAGGGCATGTAAGGTATCCAACAGCTGGAACAAACACCCTTTGTGAAGCTCAGCCTTTCTTTTTGAGCTATCCTTATGGAATCGGTCTTGCACATAACGGTAATATTACGAATTATCAGGATTTAAAGGTGGAACTTGAAGGGAAGCATAGATGCATTCATTCAAAGTCAGACACCGAAGTCATGATAAATATTCTTTCAGAAGAGTTAATGAAAAACGATACTTTTGAGGCCATCAAAGGAACTATGGAAAGAATTGATGGCAGCTATTCTGCAGTTATGATGTTACCAAAAAAACTCATAGCTTTCAGAGACCCTTATGGAAACAGACCATTAGTATTCGGAGAAAAAACGAATTTGGATGAAACTGCCTTTTCTTTTTCTTCAGAAAGTGTTGGTCTTGACGTGAATGGTTATTCTCTTGTTAGGGATTTACTGCCTGGTGAAGCTATAGTTGTTGAAGATAATAGTGCCGAAAAGAGATTATTATGCCCAAAAGGTAGGGCTCACTGTATGTTTGAATGGGTCTATTTTTCAAGACCAGATTCTGTTATAGAGGGCAAAAGTGTCTACGAAGCTAGAATGGAACTGGGGAGAAACATAGAATTTGAAGGAGAAGGTGATGTAGTAATACCTGTACCTGACACTGCGAGAACAGCTGCTTTAGGATTTTCTGAAAAGTATGGGATTAAGCAAAGGGAAGGTTTGATAAAAAACAGGTACATTGGAAGAACTTTCATCATGCCAACTCAAATATCAAGAGATGTGGCAGTTAGAGATAAACTAAACGTAATAAAAGGAGAAATTAGGGGAAAAAGAGTAATTCTTGTTGATGATAGTATAGTTAGAGGAACAACGAGCAAGAGAATAGTTACAATGCTAAGGGATAATGGCGCCAAAGAAGTTCATATGATTTCTACTTGCCCCCCTATAAAACATCCATGTTATTATGGTATAGATATGCCTACTGAAAAGGAGTTAATTGCAGCGCGAAACACAGATGATGTTGCAGAAATGATTGGTGCGGACTCAGTTACATACCAGACGATAAAAGGCCTAGTAAAGGCAATTGGGCTTAAAAAAGATGAACTATGCCTTGCATGTCTTAATGGAGATTATCCAACACACATACCTGAAGAAACAAGGAATTCCCTAACAAAAACAAGGGAATGTGAGAGAACTGGAGAGATATAGGGATAGTGATATTTTGAGCGAAGTATGGGCTGTTGTTGGTGGAGGGGCAAGAGAGTGGGCTTTAGCAGAATCAATTACTAGATCTAAGAATGTCTCAGAAGTCCATGTACTCCCTGGAAATCTTGGTGGGGCATTTGAAAAAAAATGCGTCTGGCCAATTGGAAACGATAGAGTCAAGATAAAGAATTTTGATGACGTAAAGCAGTTTTTTATCGATTACAAACAAGAGATTCAAGAAAATAACGGTAGGGTAAAGAGACTTGATGATCTTAATGATATTATTTCTTATCTTTCCGAAAATAATATTGACATGGTGATTGGGGGCCAAGAAAAATACCTATCGCTTGGACTAAAAGAAAGTTGCGAAAAAAAAGGAATACCTTGTTGGGGGCCAACATCTAAGGCTATGATAGTAGAAGCAGATAAATGCAACACCAATGACCTTATGAAAAAATGGGGTATACCGTGCCCCCCTTTTGAAAATTTTTATAGCCCTGAATCAGCAAAGGCTTTTCTGAATGAAAATTTCGGTAAAAACGGAAAGAAATACGTTGTAAAGTATCCATATTTACTTGATGGAAAAGGATCAAGAGTGTGTAATACTCTTGAAGAGGCTCTGAGTGCTGTTGATGACTTTATGATATCTGGTGTTATTTGTAAGCCTGTGGATAAATTGACCATAGAAGAAAGGCTCTATGGCGAAGAGGTAATGGTTTTCTATGCAGTTCATGAAGGTAATGTGAAATATCTTGGGAGTGCAAAAGATTTTCCGGAAAGATTTGATCCAGAAGATACTTTCTTGATTGAGAGATTTAACAAAAGAATGGGCCACCCAAGTGAAATGGTAAACTACATAACAGGCGGGATGGGTGTTGTCGCCCCACATCCACTTTTGAAGGACAGAGAAGATTTAGTTAAGAAAATTGAGGATATTATAGTTGTTCCTTTTTTAACAAATCTCTTAGAAGAGGAAAAACTAGCTTTCAATGGAATAATCTACTTTGGTCTATGTGCCTTAAAGGAGAATAATACTTACAACTTTTATGTATTTGAAATAAACGGGAGGGATGGATCACCCGAAGCAGAAGGCAGGTGGCCAACAATAGAGACTTCTCTTTATGATATAGCAAAAAAGAGTTATGAAGGAAAACTTGAAGATCTAAATGTCAAGTTTAAAGACAATGTTTGTGTTGGGGTATTTACAGTAAGCGGAAGCTTCCCTTGGTTTAGGGGGTGTGGATTTGAAGCTTCTCAAATGCCTCCGGGATATCCCGGAAAACATCTTACAGGCCAAGTGATAGATTATTCTAACGAAATCCCACACAATTCATTCCACAGGCATGCTGGCACATTTATTACTCAAACTGGTAATGTTGCTGTTGGTGGAGGACGAGTTATACTTGGTGGCGGACTGGCAAGTACGTATAGCGAGGCAAGCAAAATAGCATATGAAGTCATATCAGATAAATATATTAGATTTGTTGGTAAAAGTTTCAGAAAAAAAATTGGAGAAGGTATCGACTAATCAATATTATATTATTTTAATATCCTTACCAACTCATTTTTAGTTAAATTTAATAAAAGTATGTAAATGTTCCTTTTTATTCCAGAAATTAATATTTTTTTCATTTATTTACATAATCAACCTTATAAACTAAAAGTACATTTTATTTTTAGGGCCATTAATGGCCAAACAAAAGGAGTAATTAAAATGTATGGTGAAAATAGAGGAGGATATGATAGACCTCCTCGTGAAATGCACAAGGCAACATGTGCAAGTTGTGGACAGGAAACTGAAGTTCCATTCAAACCAGATGGCTCAAGACCTGTTTACTGCAAGGAATGTTACCAGAAGAAAAACCCAAGAAGGTATTAAGAGTATTTTTTAGTAAAAGGTTATTTTCTGAAGATTATAGGAAAGTCCTTTTATTTTTTATATTTAAATTCTCTTTAATCATTAGTTTAGAACGCTATTCTTATACAAAAATCTTTTTAATCTATTCACCTTTCTTGATACATGATTCTAATTATAGCTGGCTCAAAAAGTGATGAACAGATTGTTAACAAAGTAAAGAAAGTTTTTGATGAAAATAATGTTGAATACGAAATTAAATATGCCTCTGCCCATAGGGAGCCTGAAAAAGTGGCGGAGCTTTCTAAAAAGGATTATGATGTTTTCATTGCTATAGCAGGCCTGGCTGCTGCACTTCCTGGTGTAGTTGCGTCTCATACTAATAAACCAGTTATAGGTGTGCCTGTTTCTTCGAAGTTAGGCGGTCTTGACGCACTGCTTTCAATTGTACAAATGCCAAAAGGTGTTCCGGTAGCATGCGTAGGCATTGATAATGGGGAAAATGCGGCATACCTCGCAATGAGGATAATAGGGGTGAAGTAATTGACAACTCCAAAAGACTACAAATCATCCGGCGTGGATATAAAAGTTGAAGAAAAATCAATCAGTGCCCTAGTTTCCGTTATTAAAGAGACTCTTCAATTTAGAAAAGGCAAGATTGGTGCAGCAATTGGGGATATAGGTAGTTTTTCAGGATTCATAGAATTTGGAGATTACGCCTTGTCGCTAGCTACAGATGGTGTTGGATCAAAAGTCCTTGTTGCGCAAAAATTAAAAAAATATGATACTGTGGGAATTGATGTAATTGCAATGAACGTTAATGATGTCATATGCAATGGTGCAGCCCCCATCGCTTTTGTAGACTACATTGCATTGGAGAAAACTTCAGAATACATGCTAGGGGAGATAGCAAAAGGACTATTAGAGGGTGCAAAACAATCTGATATGCCTATAGTTGGAGGGGAGACTGCAACCCTCCCTGATATAATAAAGGGGGATGGGGAAGGATTTGATCTAGCTGGAACATGTCTTGGTGTAGTTAAAAAAGATAAAATAATTTCTGGAAAAGATATTGTCCCAGGAGATGTAGTGATTGGTATTGCCTCATCAGGAGTTCATTCAAATGGACTAACACTTGCAAGAAAAGCCCTGAGCGAGGAAGACTATCCTGAACTTTTGATCCCTACTAGGATCTATGTAAAACAGATACTTAATCTAATTGATGATGTCAAAGTTAAAGGGATGGCACACATCACAGGTGGCGGTCTTCTAAATCTTAAAAGACTGAAAAAAGGCATGGGATTTGAACTTGAGTTGCCTGAGCCACCTGTTATTTTCAAAAAGATAATGGATACTGGGGTAGAAATTGAGGAGATGTACAGGACCTTCAATATGGGAACTGGATTTATGGTAATTGTTCCAAAAGAAGAGAAGGAGAAGGCACTTGAATTATTAAATAAATACTACCATTCGTATATAATAGGGAAGATAATAGGAGAGGACATAATAAAGGCCCATATTAAGGGCTTAGATAAATCTTTTACTTTATAATTTTTTCGCAAGATTTACAGGGTTAAACCAAAAGATATAAAAACAGTTGCCTCATTTTATCAACAGTTTAGGGTAATCTAAAATTATCAGGAGATTTCAATATCTGTAGAGTGGTATGATGGCAAAATCCCAATCAAAGAAAAAAAAGGAAGAGAACAGTTGCCCGAAGATTGGCGTTTATGTCTGTCACTGTGGTACAAATATTGCAGGGAGCGTCAATATTGAGGAAGTTGTTAATTATTCTAAAACAATAGAAAATGTTTCTATTGTAAGAGAGCATATGTATCTCTGCTCTGAACAAGGACAGAACATAATAAAGGATGATATTAAAAAAGAAGGGATAAACAGGGTTGTTGCCGCTTGCTGCTCACCTAGAACTCATGAAGAAATATTCAGAAAAACGTTAAATTCTGCCGATTTGAATAAATACCTCTATGAACAGGTTAACATTAGGGATCAATGCTCATGGCCCCATATTAAAGATAAAGAAAATGCGACTAAAAAGGCAAAACAACTAGTTAAAAGTGGAATTTATAGAGCATCTGAATTAGAGCCTTTAGAAGATAGAAAACTCTCTGTTTTAAAATCCTCACTTGTAATCGGTGGAGGTATATCTGGAATTAACGCTGCGCTAGATTTGGCCCGTAGTGGATACAAGGTATATATTGTTGAGAGAGACCCAAGCATTGGGGGCAAAATGGCCCAACTAGACAAGACATTCCCTACAAATGATTGCTCCGCATGTATTCTTGCACCAATGATGGTAGAAGTTTCAAACACTCCAAATATTGAGCTTCTTACATACTCAGAGATTGAAGATGTCTCCGGCCACATAGGTAAATATCATGTTGTTGTTAGAAAAAAACAAACATCAGTAGACTGGGAAAAGTGTAACGGTTGCGGAGATTGTAGTATCGTATGTCCTGTAAAGGTAGACAATGAATTTAACTGCAACATGGATAAGAGAAAGGCCATCTACATACAATTTCAGCAGGCCATACCGATGAAAGCAGTTGTTGACAAAAAAAAGTGTGTCAAGTGTAAGTTGTGCGAGAAGAGATGTCAAGTTGGTGCAATAGATATCTCAAAAAATGAAGATGAATATGTTGAATTTGATGTTGGGAGCATTGTTGTCACAACTGGCTATGACCTATTTGACCCCAATAAAAAAGCTGAGTATGATTATGAGCATCCAAATGTAATAACTTCTCTAGAACTTGAGAGGATGATGTGCGCCTCTGGCCCAACAAAAGGAGAAATTCTAAGGCCTTCTGATGGTAGAAAACCGCACACAATTTCTTTTATACAATGTGTCGGCTCAAGAGATGAAAAGACAAATGACTATTGCTCTAGAATCTGCTGTACATACTCAATCAAACATGCTAGACTTCTAAAGGAAAAATACCCAGACATAGATATATTCATTCATTATATTGATCTGAGATGTTTTGGGAAGGGATATGAAGAGTATTATAGAATGGCCAGAGAGAAAGGAGTTAAGTTCATTAGAGGCAGGATAAGTCAAGTTGATTCAATTGGTGACAGGTTAGAAGTTTCAGGTGATGATGACACCCTTGGGGAACAGATAAGTGTTGTTGCAGACCTTGTTGTTTTAGCCGTTGCAATGGAATCCTCTAAAGGATCAAAGAATCTTGCTAATTTATTAAATATAAGTATAGATAAAACAGGTTTTTTCAAAGAGATTCATCCAAAACTAAAACCAGTTAGTACAGATAGCGATGGCATATTTATTGCAGGTGCATGTCAAGGGCCCAAGGAAATCCCCGATGCAGTAAGTCAAGGAAAAGCTGCGGCATCTGCTGCTTCTTCGCTTATGGCTAAGGGGGAAATAGATATTGAGCCCCTTTTTGCTCAAATAATCGATGACTTGTGCGCAAGATGTAGAACGTGCGAATCCCTTTGTACATATAAGGCGATTAAGTATACTGAAGATGATAAGATGGAAGTGGATATAGCCCTGTGCAAAGGATGCGGTGTTTGTAGCGCAGCATGTCCTTCTGGCGCTATTAAAGCAAATCATTACACAACTAAGCAGGTCAGAATGCAGATCTTGGCTCTTACGGAGGGCGGTAAATGAAAATTGTTCTTAATGATACCAACAAGGACCTCGTAGATAAGGTCATGGAATATGGAGGAAAAAGGGTTTATGAATGCTTTCAGTGTGGAATGTGTGCTTCGGGATGCCCTGTTGCAAGTGATACAGACCATAAAATAAAAAGAACAATGCATCAGGTTCTTTTAGGCCTTGACGAGCAAATACTAGACAAAAAAGCAATATGGCTCTGCACTACTTGCTTCATGTGCCTGGAAAGATGCCCTCAAAATGCTGGGCCAACGGAAGTCGTGTTTGCTCTTAGAAGAATTTCTGCAGAAAAAGGAATTATTCCAGAAGCTCAGGTTGAAGTTGCCAATAATATTTATCATCTTGGGCACGCAGTTACAGTCCAAAAAGGTATAAAACTTAGAGAAAAAGTCGAAGCGCCTCCGCTTAAGACGGCAGGTTCTGACAAGAAGCACATAATTGAAATCCAAAAGATAGTTGATTCTACTCATGCGGGTACCTTACTTAAGATAAAGAAGGATTGGAAACCAAAGGGGGATGATGTTATTGCCTGCGACTGATTATGCTTTATACACTGGGTGTATTATTCCCTTAAGATATCCCGATATTGAAAATTCAATAAGAGAGACAATGCCACTTCTGGGAGTTAATGTTTATGATATGATTGGCGCAGGCTGCTGCCCTCCAGGTGGAGCATTCTGGTCAGTTGAAGAAATTTCAGGACTTGCACAAAGTGCCAGGAATTTATCAATAGCTGAATCGATGAATAAAGATTTGATGGCTGTTTGTAATGGATGTTTTTGTTATCTTAAAAATAGTAATCTGCTCTTGAAAAATGATAAGGAAAAGAGGGAAAGGGTAAATGGTATTCTGAATAAAATAGGCAGAAAATATCAAGGCACCATTTCGGTATACCATTTAGTTGAAATACTCTACGATCAGATTGGTACTGATAAGATTAAGGAAGCAACAAAGATAAAATTAAATGGTGCCAAGGCTGCGGTACATTATGGTTGCCATCTTTTGAGGCCTTCAGACCACCTAATGGCTGAAAATCCAGAAAAACCTCACAAACTTGATGCTTTGGTCGAAGCATTGGGTATGGAAAGCGTATACTATCCAAAAAAATTATCCTGTTGTGGCGCAGGAGGTGGCATGAGGGGGAATAATCCAGATGTTACTCTGAAGATTTTAGAAAAAAAACTTTTGAACATAAAATACTCAGACCCAGACTGTATTGTCACAGCTTGCCCTTTCTGTTTCCTTCAGTTTGATTTAGGTCAAAAAGGCCTAAGGGATAGGGGTGAAGACTTCTGTATACCTGTTTTCTATTATAATCAGCTTCTAGGGCTCTCAATGGGCCTTCCAAAAAATAGAATTGCGTCACTATCTGAAACTCCAAGAGATGGATTTATAAAAAAATTCTATGGTGTTGACTGATGAAAAATTTTGAGCCGAATATTATTGGTTTTGTTTGTAACTGGTGTACTTATGCGGGTGCCGATCTTGCAGGCTCTTCAAGGTATAGCTATCCACCCAATATTAAGATGATAAGGCTTATGTGCTCTGGAAGAGTGGATCCTGCATTTATTCTTGAAACTTTTGCTAGAGGTGCCGACGGTGTATTTGTAGGGGGGTGCCATATACCTACAGACTGTCACTACCAACAAGGAAATTTTAAAGCCCTAAAAAGAGTTACAATGCTAAAAAAACTGATCTCTGAGATGGGAATAGAACCTGAAAGATTGGAGATATTTTGGATCTCCGCATCAGAGGGAAAAAGATTCTCGGAAGTCATGACATCATTCACTGAAAGAATAAGAGAATTAGGGCCAAATCCAATAAGAGTATAAAATGAAAAAAATAATAGTCCTAGGCATTGGGAATCCATATCTTAAAGATGATAGAATAGGGCCTAAAATTGTTGAGGATTTAGAAAAATTTTTCAGCGGGCATGATAATATAATCTTTGAAGTTTTCTATTCTTCAGGCATTGAACTACTGGATTCTATTCTAGATTATAATTGTGCAATATTTGTCGATTCAATTATTTCTGATAATATTGGAAAAATCACTTATCTTACGTTAGAGGATATCCTATCAATACCTGAAACATCTTCGCCTCACTCAACAAACTTTTCGACTATGGTGAAACTTGGAATGAAGATCTCTCCGGAAAGAATGCCAAATCAAATACTTTTTTGTGCAATAGGGATAAAGGACCCTTTCACGTTTTCAGATGAGTTCACATCTAATCTTGAAGAGTCCTATCTAAGTATCCTAGAAGAGATAAAAGATAAAGTAAAAGATTTGGCTACATAGCCTTTCTTACAGCATCGTGCATTATCATATCTGCCTGTGGTGTTCCAATAAAGGCAACTTTTCCATTTATTACAATTGCGGGTACACTCATGACGCCGAGTTTTCTTGCTTTTGAATTTCCTTCTGGAGTTGCAATATTAACTATGGCTACATCAACATTGTCATACTGTGATGCAACTCTATAAGCCATTTCAGCTGCCGCTGGGCAATGTGAGCATCCAGATAAAGCTAGGACTTCAATTAGCACTCTTTTCTTTTCACCTGAAAACTTTTCTTTTAGTTCGTTCATCTTCTTCTGTCTTATCTCATTGATTTCTTCCATTTCAACACTACACTATATACTAGTACTTTACTTATAAAAATTTATATAAGAATCTTACAAAACATTTTTATAAATAAACATTCATAAAACAAATGGAGTGATTATATGAAAATACTAGGAGTTTGTGGATCCCCTAGAGAGGGCAATACTTTATTTCTATTGAAGAAAGCACTTGAAACATGTAAAGAGCTTGGGGTTGAAACAGAACTTGTACATGTTGGACAAATGAAAGTAGCCCCTTGTAAGGCATGCGGGGGATGTAAAGATACTGGAATTTGCGTTCAGAAAGACGATATGACACCTTTGTACGATAAGATAAGAGGCGCTGACGGAATAATATTGGCTTCTCCAGTATACTTAGGTGGTGTTTCTGCACAGATGAAAGCTTTTATGGATAGAACAAGAGCACTTAGGGGAAAATTTGAACTTCGAAATAAGATTGGCGCTGGAATTTCTGTAGGAGGATTTAGAAACGGAGGGCAGGAAACTACCCTACAACAGATTTTCAATTTCTTCTTGATACATAATTCAATCGTTGTTGCAGATGAGGCGACATCGCACTATGGTGGTGTTGGGTTTGGTTATAATATTGGAGACTCTGACAAGGATGAATATGGTATAAAGACCTCTCAGAATACGGCAAAGAATATGGTAAAGGTACTAAAGTTGATAAAAGGGGAGTCTAAAGAGGAAATAAAAACTTGGTAAGGTTATTTCATGATAGGTCAGGAGGATATAAAGAATATCCTGAGCAGTTATGATCTCGATAACATAACAATAGGTGTATTGGGAGGACATTCTGCCCTTGATATTTCAAGCGGTGTAAAAAAATACGGATTCAATACAGTTGCAGTTTGTCAAAAAGGTAGAGAAAAGACATATTCAAAGTATTACAAATCTAGGGATGGCCGAGGCTGTATTGATGAAGTTGTTGTCCTAGACTCATTCAAAGATATTACAAATAAAGATGTTCAAAAAGAGCTCCGAGAAATGAGCACTATTTTCATACACAACAGGTACTTCTGGGTTTACTTCGATTTTGAACGAATAGAAAATGATTTCTTCGTTCCTATATACGGAACAAGAGGGCTTGTAAAGCTCGAAGAAAGAGATGTTCCAAAAAATCAATACTATCTTTTAGAAAAAGCAGGAATCAGATTTCCAAAGATATTCTCATCCCCCGATAAAATTGATAGGCTTGTAATAGTAAAGGTTTCAGAGGCTATAAGAGGGTATGAAAGGGCATTTTTCTTTGCATCCTCTCCTAAAGAATATGAACAGAAAAGCAAGGAATTAATAGATAAAGGAATGATAACAAAAGAAGCATTAAAAAAAGCCGTAATTGAAGAGTATATTTTGGGCGCTCAAACTAATTTCAATTTCTTCTACTCAAATACTAAAGAAGAACTGGAGTTAATGGGAACTGACACCAGGAGACAGACTAACCTAGACGGAATATTAAGGCTCCCCGCAAATGAGCAACTTGAAGTCTTAAAATACGTTAAACCAAAAATGATTGAAACAGGCCACATAACTTGCACCACAAAAGAAAGTATCTTAGAAAAAGCGTTTGATATCGGAGAGAAATTTGTAAGTGTTACAAAGAAGGAATATCCGCCTGGAATAATAGGGCCTTTTGCCCTCCAAGGGGCAGTGGCATCATATGAAGGAAAGGAAGAAATAGTCATATTTGATGTTTCTATGAGAATCCCTGGAAGCCCTGGAACAAAATTCACTCCGCACACAGGATACCTCTACGGCAGAGAAATTAGCTATGGAGAAAGAATAGGGATGGAATTGAGAGAAGCTCTAGAAAAAGGATCTATTTATAATATCCTGTCTTAGGTCTCTTTTTTAAAACATGTTTTTCTATTATTTTTTCTATTGAATCAATCGAAAATGGTTTGATAAGAACAAATTTTGCACCTGCGTCAAATAGATCTTTCTGTAATTCTGTATAAGCCGTACCACCTATAACAATAGCATTTGGATTAAACTTAATTATCTCTTTTGTAGCTTTAATTCCATCCATAACGGGCATTTTTATGTCCATTACGACAACATCCGGTAATTCTTTTTTGTAAGTCTCTACGCCTTCTAATCCATTAAATGCAAGTAAAACCTCATGTGCATGAAGACCTTGTTTCAATATATCCAAAAAATCTTGATTGTCATCAACAAGTAGTATTTTTACCATAATATCACTACAATACATTCAACACTGTAAGGCTAGTTGATTTATTGACGCCTTTAAGCTTTCTGATATTCTCTATTATCATATTAAACTCTTTTGGTGAATTACATAAAACATAGGCAACTACATCCCATTCACCTGTTGTTTCGTATACCCTTTTTACTCCCTCAATTTTCATGATCTGTTTTACAATCTCGTCTGTTGATTCTTGAGTATGTGTATTTAAGAGTACCAATGAAATAAATCCAAAATTTGTAGAAACCTCAACTGTGAAGTTTTTGATTATACCTGTTTCGATAAGGTTATCTATCCTCCTTCGGATAGATCCTTCAGAAACGGAGAGCAGTTTTGCTATCTCAGTATTCTTCATCCTAGAGTTTTCTTCTAAAATCGATAATATTTGTATATCAAGTTCATCCATAAGATAAAATTTGTATTTGGCTTTAAAAATATTTCGATTATCGTAGTTTGCATACTATTTTTAACCGTAAAACTTAAAAGGAGTTTACGATTAATGCCATCGAGGTGATTTGGATGGGAGAATGCCCAGAATGTAGTTGCGTTATTGAAATAGAAAATCCAGAAGTAGGGGACATCGTAGAGTGCTCTGAGTGCGGAATAGAGCTTGAAATAATAAGCCTTGACCCACTAGTACTAGCAGTTGCCCCTGAAGAAGAAGAGGATTGGGGAGAATAAAATGGTCAAGATATTGGACACAACTTTAAGGGAAGGTGAGCAGACCGCAGGTGTTTCTTTTACTATCAATGAAAAGATGGCACTTGCCAAAATGCTAGATGATTTTGGGGTCGACATGATAGAGGTCGGCCATCCCAACGTTTCTCCAAAGATTGAAGAGTTTATCAGAAAGGTTGTGAAAGAGAATCTCAAGGCAGAAATAGTAGGACATGTTAGGGCGGTCAAGGGAGACGTAGAAATGGCTGTTGACTGTGAAGTTGACAGAGTTGCAATATTTCTTGCAACTTCTAATGTCCATCTTAAAGATAAATTAAAGATGACGAAGGAAGTAGCAATAGAGAAAGTAGTAGATTGTGTCCAATATGCAAAAGACCACGGACTAAAAGTCAGGTACACACCCGAAGATGCGACAAGAACAGATTTCGATTATCTTATTGAAATCTGTAATGCTGCCATTGATGCTGGGGCTGACAGAATAAGTGTCGCAGATACCGTTGGGGTTATGCAACCCCACATTTTTTATGATCTTGTAACGACTATTAAGAAAAATCTAAAACCTGTTGGAATTGATGTACACTGCCATAATGACTTTGGTCTTGCAGTTGCCAATGCTATGGCTGGTGTTAGAGCAGGGGCAGATTGTGTCCATACGACTGTAAATGGTATAGGGGAAAGAACAGGTATAGTAGATTTATCTAACTTTGTAGTGGCCACTCACATTTTAGATAATGAAAACTTAAAATATGATCTTAAGATGTTAAAACAGATCTCTGCATATGTGGAAAAAATAACGGGGATATATGTTTATCCTTTAATGCCTATAATGGGTGATAACGCCTTCACACATAAGAGTGGGGTCCACACAGACGGAGTTCTAAAAAATCCAACTACTTACGAACCTTTCTCACCAGAGATGATTGGTAAAGAGAGGAAAATAATTGTAGATAAGTTTGCTGGCAAAAGGGCCGTTATGTCAAAGTTAAATCAATATGGTATTGAGGCCAGCGATGAAGATTTGCTAAAAATAATTCATGAGATTAAGAAGGTAGGGGACGAAAGAAAGATTGTACACGAAACAGATATCCTAGACATTGCCGAAAAGGTGCTTGGCGTTAAAGCTGTAACTATCCCAACAGGAGTTGATGCTGTTTTATTCCTAAGGCTTGAGGCCCATATATACACAACATCAATATCCAGAAAGATAAAAAACATGAAGGGTGTTGAAAAGCTCTACGAAATGTCTGGAGACGAAGATATCTCAATCTATGCATCATTAAAAAATGTTGCAGAACTCAATAACTTGATAGAAGATATAAGAAGTATTCCTGGAGTTCTTGCAACAAGTACCAGAGTAGTTCTAAAGAAATATGGTGAGGTTAATGGGAACAGTTGCTGAAGAGATTTTTTCTAAGAAACTTTCTAGAAATGTTTCGGCCGGAGAAATTGTTTTGGTCGATATAGATGTAACGATGAGTCATGACAACACGACACCGCTTGCAATCAAAGCATTGAGAAATACAGGCAAGCCATTGTATGATAAGAACAGGATTGTTGTTATCTTTGACCATGTCCAGCCACCGGCATCAGTTGAAAGTGCCACATTACAGAAAGAAGTATTGGAATTCATAAAAAAAGAAGGCATAAAGAACTTCTTTAGAGAAGGGATTTGCCACCAGGTTCTTGTTGAGAAAGGATTTGTCATACCGGGTAGAGTGATTATTGGCGGAGATTCACATACATGTACTTACGGGGCACTTGGGGCCTTTGGAACAGGAGTAGGATCAACAGATATTGGTGTTTCTTACGCTACTGGGAAGAACTGGTTTAGAGTTCCTGAAACATTTTACTTTGATGTTAATGGATCATTTGCTAAGGGAGTGTATCCAAAAGATTTGATCTTAAAAATTATAGGGAAAGTTGGCGCTAGGGGTGCTACTTACAAGGCATGCGAGTTTGGTGGAGAAACAATTGAGAATATGGCATTAGGAGATAGACTTACCCTCACTAACATGGCAATTGAAATGGGGGGAAAGACAGGATTAATAAAAACAGACAAAGTAACAGAGAACTTTCTAAAGTCAAGAGGATACCCATATACAGAAATTGTTCCAAAAGATCCAGATTATGAGAAAGTCTTTGAATTTGATGTTGATGACCTAACACCTCAGCTAGCTGTTTCACCAAGAGTGGACAATGTTTATCCTGTTGAAAAGTATGCAGGAACAGAAGTTGATGAGGTATTCATAGGAACATGCACTAATGGCAGAATAGATGATCTTGAAATAGCTGCAAGGATGTTTAAAGGAAAGAAGTTAAGCCCACTTCTTAAAACTATTATTGTTCCAGCTTCAAATGAGATATACTTTGAGGCAATGAATAGAGGGTACATAAAAATATTCATGGATGCAGGGGCAATGGTTTGTAATCCTGGGTGCGGACCGTGTATAGGAAGGCATCAAGGTGTAATTGCGCCAGGAGATAGGGCCTTGACAACAATGAATAGGAATTTCATAGGAAGAATGGGTTCAGACAAAGGTGAAATTATAATAGCCTCTCCCGCAACAGCTGCCGCAACTGCACTTACAGGAAAGATCACAGATCCTAGAGAGGTGATGTAGTGGGGAAAATATTCAGATTTGATGATGATGTAAATACTGACGAAATAATACCAGGCAGATACAACGTAACAACAGATCCAAAAGCACTTGCTGAGCACTGCTTTTTCGAGGTAAGACCAGATTTTTCAAAGACTGTAAAGACTGGAGATTTCATAGTTGCAGGCGAAAACTTTGGATGTGGCTCATCAAGAGAGCATGCACCAATTGCAATAAAGGCTTCTGGTGTAAAGGCAGTAATTGCAAAAAGCTTTGCGAGAATATTTTACAGAAACTGTATCAATATAGGCCTTCCAATTATGATTTCAGATGAACTATATGATCTTGTCCAGGATGGAGAAGAGATTGAAGTCAACTTAAAGGAAGGGCGAATCAAAATTCTAAAAACTGGCAAAGAGGTCAGATCACAGGGATTTCCAGAATTTATTCTGAAAATTATTGATGCCGGCGGAATTGTCAATTTCTTAAAAAATCATGACATAGGTGAGCTAGAAGATGGGATATAAAATATGCGTTATCAGAGGAGACGGTATAGGAAATGATGTAATTGATGCAGGATTAAAGTTACTTTCACATGTTAATCTTGATTTTGATTACTCTTATGCAGAGGCAGGTTACGACTGCTATCTAAAAAATGGAACTTCGATTCCACAGAAAACAATTGAAGCCTGTAGAGATGCAGATGCGACATTTTTTGGGGCTGTTTCATCGCCCCCCGACATACCTGACTATAAGAGTGCAATTGTTACCTTAAGAAAAGAGCTTGATCTTTTTGTAAATGTAAGGCCAATAAAAAGCCTCCCTGTTGAAATTTCAAGACCAAATATCGATATAGTCATGATGAGAGAAAACACCGAAGGTATGTATAAGGGAATTGAAAGAGAGGAGAACGGAGTTGCAATAGCAGAAAGACACATTTCAGAGAAGGCATCAAGAAGACTTGCCGAGTTTACTTACAAATATGCGAGAGAGAATAACAGGAAAAGAGTTACTGTGGTCCATAAGGCAAATGTCTTAAGAAAGACGTGTGGACTTTTCAGAAGAACTGTGCTATCAGTTTCAGAAAAATTCCCAGATATAGAAACAGAAGAAGTTATAGTAGATGCAATGGCAATGAGATTAATCAAAGAACCAGAAAGATTTGATGTTGTTGTCACAACTAATTTATTTGGGGATATATTATCTGATGAGGCATCTCAGCTTGTCGGTGGTCTTGGCATAGCACCTTCGGGAAATATAGGCGAGAAAAAAGGACTATTTGAACCAGTCCATGGCTCAGCGCCAAAGTATGCGGGAAAAGATATTGCAAATCCAACAGCAACTTTTCTTTCAGCTGCAATGATGCTAGACTTTCTTGGAGAAAAGAAAGAAGGAGACAGAATCCGAAATAGTATTTTCAAAACATTTGCTGAAGGTAAGAGAACAAAAGATTTGGGTGGAAATCTTGGAACTCTGGCTTTTACTGAAACAGTAATCAATAATTTGGAGTGATTAGATGAAGATAGGAATGCTTTATTCAAGAGTCAGACTCGACGAGAAGTTTTTACTCGAAGAATTTAGGAATAGAGGGATTGAAGTAGAAAGAATGGATACGAGATGTGCAATATTTAATATAACGGATTTCGAAAAAATGGATTATGATGTAGTACTGGAAAGGGAAATAAGTCATCTTAAAGCTCTTTACTCTCTTAAGGTACTAAATGAAATGGGAGTCAAAACAGTCAATACTTACCAAACTGCTAGTACTTGTGGAGATAAAGTTTTAACAACTTTAGCTTTAACAAAACATAAAGTTCCTTCCCCTATAACATACATTGCTTTTACCCCTGAGGAGGCTATTCAGGCTATTGAAAAGATTGGATATCCTGCAGTGTTAAAACCTGCAACTGGTTCTTGGGGAAGACTTCTTTCAAAAGTAAATGACAAGGAAACTGCAGAAAGTATACTTGAACATAAAGTCGTACTTGGTTCATATCACCACTCAGTGTTTTATATCCAAGAGTACATTAACAAACCTGAGAGGGATATTAGGGCATTTGTTGTTGGAGACGAAGTAATTGGAGCTATTTACAGAACTTCTCCACACTGGATAACAAATACAGCCCGCGGTGGAGTTGCCTCTAATTGCCCTTTGACAGATGAAATATCAGAAATTTGCCTTAAAGCCGCAGAAGCTGTTGGTGGCGGAGTAGTTGCAATTGATCTATTGGAAGACAGAGGAAAGCTTTTAGTAAATGAAGTCAATTATACTATGGAGTTTAAGAATAGTATTGCACCAACCGGTGTTAATATACCAGGTAAAGTAGTTGATTATGTTATTGAAGTGGCAAAGAGGTAATTAAAATGAAAGTTTCAATTATTGGCGCTTCAGGGTATACTGGAGGAGAGTTACTAAGACTATTGGTAAATCACCCTGAAGTAACACTTGATAGGATCACATCTGAGTCAAATGCTGGCTCTTATGTGCATATGATTCATCCAAATTTAAGAGGATTTAACATTAAATTCTCATCAATCAAAGAATCCTTTGATTCTGACCTAGTATTCTTCTGTCTTCCCCATGGTGTTTCAATGGATTACCTAAGGGAATTTTATGATACAGGTGTTAAGATAATAGATTTAGGGGCAGATTTGAGACTGAAAGATAAGGATGTATACAAGTCATGGTACGGGCTTGACCACAAGTGCCCAGAACTCTTAGAGAAAGCTGTATACGGCATCCCTGAGATTCATAGAGAAGAGATAAAGAAGACTAAATTAGTTGCAAATCCAGGATGCATAGCTACATCGATGATTATGGCACTGTATCCATTAAGACATCTCAATTTAGATAAGGATAGGATAGTAATTGACAGCAAGATAGGATCGTCTGCATCAGGGGATTCCTTCAGTGCTTCAACTCATCATCCGGAGAGATCAAGAGCGATAAGATGCTATTCTCCAATTTACCATAGACATATAGCAGAAGTGGAACAGGAAACTGGATTTAAAGTCACAATGGCACCACACGCTATTGAGATGGTAAGAGGAATATTTACAACGATTTATCTGTTCTTAAATCAGCCTTACGATGAGAAGGAAATCAGAGGGATATACAGAGAATTCTCAGAAAAGAACAAATTCTTTAGAGTTGTAAAGCAGAAGAAAGGAATCTACAGGCACCCTGATCCCAAAATACTAACAGGTTCAAACTTCTGTGAAGTTGGATTTGAACTAGATAGAGAAAACAGAAGGATGATCGTATTCTCAGCTATAGACAATCTTATGAAAGGTGCAGCTGGTGCTGCAGTGCAGAACATGAACATTATGTACGGTCTTGAAGAAGATACAGGCCTAAAGTATATCGGTTACCACCCGATTTAGGTGATTAGATGATTGTAATAAAGATTGGTGGAAGCCTTGGTACAGAGGTAGAAAGCTTAGCAAAAGAGATAGCCGAGATTTCAAAAAAGGAAAAGATAGTTGTTGTTCATGGAGGATCTTATGAGACTACAGAAATCTCAAAGAAGCTTGGAAAAGAAACAAAGTTTGTTACATCTGTTTCCGGTTTTAGATCAAGATACACCGATCTTGAAACAGTCCAAATCATGGAAATGGTAATGGCTGGAAAGATAAACAAAGAGCTTGTAAAGCTACTCCAAAAATCAGGTGCTAATGCTTTTGGATTATCGGGTGCTGATGGAAAGGTCTTGCTTGCCAAGAGAAAAGATTCTATTAAGATCATTGAAGATGGAAAAAAGAAAATACTAAAGGATGATTTCACAGGAAAAGTTGAGAGTGTCAACAAGGAACTTATTACAATGTTGCTTGATAAAGGGTATTTACCAATTATCTGCCCTTTGGCAATAAGTGCTGAAGGGGACATTGTGAACACTGATGGGGACAGGGCTGCAGCTGCAATAGCATCTGCACTATCTGCTGATCTAGTAGTCATGACCAATGTCGATGGATTTCTAAAGGATGGAAAGCTTGTAACAGAACTCAACTTATTACAGATTGAAGAAGCTTATCAATTTGCGGATGGAGGTATGAAGAAAAAACTCCTTGCCGCAAAAGAGGCCATAGAACAGGGAAGCCCTAAAGTAATAATTGCAAGAGGAAATCTAGATAATTCATTAGAAAATGCCTTGAATGGCAAGAGAACGGTGATTTCAAGATGATCTATAAAGACTTAGAAGAAAAGTATGGTAGCGGTGTCTACTATAAGAGAGATCTAGAAATTATTTCGGGCAAAGGTGTCTATCTTTATGATAGCCAAGGAAATGAATACATAGACTGCGTTGCAGGTCATGGAGTTTGCCTTTTTGGGCATTCTCACCCAAAGATAGTCCAAGCTATAAAAGAGCAGTCTGATACTTTGATTTCATGCCCCGAGATATTCTATAATGACAAGAGAGCAGAGCTTTTGGAAAAAATAGCTGAAATTACGCCAAAAGGACTTACAAAAACATTTCTATCAAACTCTGGTGCTGAGGCTGTAGAGGCCGCATTAAAGTTTTCAAGAAAAATTACAGGAAAGACGGATATTGTCTCATTCACATTTGGATTCCATGGAAGGACAATGGGGGCCCTTTCTGCGACGTGGAAGGCTGAATACAAAAAACCTTTCTTGCCGTTGGTACCAGGTTTTTGTCATACAGCTTACAATAATTTAGAAAAACTTCAAGAGGTAATTACTGATAATACCGCCGCAATCATAGTAGAGCCTATCCAAGGGGAAGGTGGAGTTAAACCCGCCAACATGGATTTCATGAAAGGTATCAGAGAGATTTGTGATCAAAAAGGAATATTGATGATTGTAGACGAGGTCCAGACAGGCTTTGGAAGAACTGGTGAGTTATTTGCAATAAATAGATACAATGTTTCGCCAGATATCTTATGCCTTGGAAAAGGAATAGCCGGTGGAATACCTATGGGGGCGACTGTTGTCAGGGAAGACCTATCAAATCTTGACAAGGGAGAGCATGGCTCCACATTTGGAGGAAATCCCCTTGCATGTAACGCTTCACTTGCCGCAATTAGGACTCTAAAAGAAGAAAAACTCGTGGAAAGATCAAGAGAAAATGGAGAATACTTCTTATCTCAACTAAAAAAGAATATCGATGAAACTGTTTACAAAGATATAAGGGGTCTTGGCCTTATGATTGGAATTGAGATGAAGCAGAAGGTAGGGCCCTATCTTGCACAACTTATGGAGAAAAAAGTACTTGCACTTACAGCAGGAAAACTTGTAGTCCGATACCTCCCACCTTTAATAATTGAAAAGGACCATATTGATAGGGTTGTTGAGGCGACAGGTGAAATTATTGGAAGAAGTTAAACTGCTTGAAGAGATAATAAAAATCTATAGCCCTTCAGAGAAAGAAAAAAAAGTCTCTGATTTTATATTTAATTTTCTTAAAAATAAGAAATTTAATGTCGAACAAGATAAAGAATGGAATGTCATTTCAACAATTGGCTCTGGCCCTCCTTACATTCTTCTGACAAGTCATATGGATACGGTCAGTGGAGAAGTTCCTTTTAGAATTGAAGGCAAGAAAATATATGGTAGAGGTTCATGTGATGCCAAATCACCTCTTGCAGCTCTACTTTCCTCCTTTATTAGGTTTAAAAATAAAAAATTCAAAGGAACACTTATCTTTGCTGGAGTTACTGGTGAAGAAGCCCCAAATTCTAGAGGTACTTTTGAATTAATGAAAAAGATAAAAGCAGATTTCATATTTCTAGGGGAGCCCGGTTCTGCTGATGGGATTACAATAGGATACAAGGGCAGATTGCTTCTGAAGATATTGTTTAAGGGTAAAGCTTCGCATTCCTCTTCAGAAGAAGATAATCCAATATTAAAGTTTATAGATTTTTCAAACAAAGTTAGCATGCTATATAAAGGAAAAAACTTGTTTGAATCTCTCAGTTATTCACCAACTTCAATATCTGCAGAATCTGAAAGTAATGTTATGCCAAGTGAATGCAGGGTAACAATTGACTTTAGAATCCCGCCTGGGTTATCTCATGAAACTGTCATAAAAGAGATATCACAACTGCTTGATGGTGAAATTGAGCTAGTCGAAGGTGTAGATGGAGTAATCACTTCAAAGAATAACATACTTGTAAAAACATTAGTAAAGGCGATAAGGGAAAATGGATTTTCCCCAAAATATAAGAAAAAAACAGGATCTTCTGATATGAATCTCCTTGTTAGATTGACAGAGAACATAGTTACCTATGGTCCAGGCGACTCATCTTTAGATCATACAGATATGGAGTTTATTGACACTGACGAATATCTTAAATCAATCGATATTTTAGAGATGGCGATATCAGAAATCTTTGGGATAGTTTCTCTTTAGATCCCATAAGAAGACTAATGCAAGTATAAAGAATGCTAACAATCCAGGAATTCCAAAAGGAACACCTAATAGTTGATTATTTGTTTGTGCAAAGATTATCCCAAATCCAACGTAAGCGTTTATTGCACCGTGCCCAAGTGCTGCAGTCAAAACTGATTTTGATTTAATTTTTAACCACCCAAAAAATATCCCTACAAATATAGTCCAAAGTGTGAAGAGAAATACACCCGGTAAAGGGTATTGGTGATAGTTATACCCCATTGCAATTAAAGGTGCATGCCATAATCCCCATATAACACCGGTTATTAATAGAGTCTTTAGGATAGAAAACTTTTCTAGCAAGAGATCCTGGATGTATCCACGCCATCCATACTCTTCTCCAAATGCGAATATAGAATTCGGAAAAATAGGTGCAATTGAATAGTTGATTAGATAGATATAGATAGGAATACCATACTGAATTGGGAATATTAAATCCATATCAGTTCTTATAGTTCCAAATCCCATTATTGCAAATAGAAGAACTCCTAGCCCAATAACTAAAAATGGGTAAAGATAGGCAGCTAAATAATATTTAATACTCTTGCCTTTGTTTATCCCAAAAGATGAAAGTTTTCTTTTAAGATAGAATTTGGTAAGTGTGACAGATACAATTAGCGGTACAAACATCATGGCAATTAGAAATGCAAATGTATTCTGGTATGTAAGGCCACCGTTAAGAAAAATAATTGCGTCCATCAAATATGTAATAAAAAATGTGATTATTACAAAATAAATAATTCCTTTTGAGGAGTTGTCATTTAAATTTGGGAGATTAGATGTCATTTTCTCACTGTGCTACATAATTATTTGTTATTTAAATAATTATTTCTAACAAAATTAGGGTAGACGAAAATTTTATAAAGGGTAAGATATTACCACATTGGATATAAAAAAATAATAAAGGAGGGATGCCCGTGGAAACAAAATTAGATTGGTGCAAATTAACTAGTAAGGACATAATAGAGAAGTTGAGTACATCTACGGGTGGGCTCTCCTCTAAAGAAGCGACCTCAAGACTTGAAAAGTATGGATACAATGAGATTAAATTCAAGAAAAGAGGGCCAATTATAAGATTTTTAATGCAATTCAATAATCCTTTGCTCATGGTTCTAATAGTGGCAGCATTTGCATGTTTTTTCTTATGGGCTTTCATGGGAGAAGAAGATATCATAATGGACATGTGGGTTATTATAGGAGTTGTTATAGCAACAGCCGTGATTGGATTTATCCAAGAAGGCAAAGCTGAAGCCTCAATTGATGCCTTAAAGGATATGCTAGTGGATAAATGCAAGGTAATGAGAGATGGTGAAACTAAAGTAATTCCTGCAAGAGATCTAGTTCCAGGAGATATCGTTATTATTGAAGCCGGAGATAAAGTACCTGCTGACCTTAGGATAGTATCTTCAAAGAGTTTGCATTTAGATGAATCAATGCTTACAGGAGAATCAATGCCTGTCCGAAAAGGTACAGAAGATGATCCCAATAATAAGAATAACGAAGGAAAGTATTGTATGGCCTATGGGGGAACTTTTGTAACAAGTGGAAGAGGAAAAGGTATTGTATATGCAACTGCAGAAGAAACTGAAATTGGGAAAATAGCAAAACTAATGAAGAGTTCTGGCCAGACTACTCCCCCTATATTAAAAAAGATATCAGCATTTGTAAAGCTACTAATCATTACTATTGTTTCTTTTGGAGTAATAGTTTTCGGGTTGGGTGTGCTAGAAGGATATGAAATAATCTATATGTTTCTTGCCATGATAGGCATGATTGTGGCATTAATACCTGAAGGGCTTGCTGGTGCTATAATTGCTGCTTTTGCTGTTGGATCCACCGTTATGGCAAAAAAGAATGCAATTGTAAGAAACTTACCGGCTGCTGAAACCTTAGGAAGTGTCACAGTTATTTGTTCAGATAAAACAGGGACCCTAACTAAAAATGAGATGACAGCAGTTCGGATATTTAGTGGAAATAGAACCTATATTGTTGAAGGTGTAGGGTACGAACCTGTGGGTCAAATATTGGAGAATGATGGAAATACAAAAGCAGAACTAACACCAGAGCTTATTCAAACTTTAAGAACAGGTTTTCTCTGTAATAATGCAGGTATAGCTATTGAAAAGAACAGATACGTTGCCAAAGGAAGCCATACAGAAGCGGCTTTAATTGTTTCAGCCACAAAAGCTGGCATCAATGAAAAACTTCTAAAATTGGATGAGATACCTTTTGAACCGAAACAACAATACATGGCAACATTACATGAAGATTGTGATGGGAATATAATTTATGTAAAAGGTTCTCCTGAAAGAATTTTAAAATCTTGTAAAGATCAGTTTATCAATGGAAAAAAAATGCCACTTGATAAAGAACTGATAATGAAAAATGTCGAGGATATGGCTAAAGATGCTTTAAGAGTTTTAGCTATGGCTTACAAGAAAGTTCCTAAAGATAAACTTTCACTTGACGAGAAAGATATCTCAGATTTAACATTTGTTGGCGCTCAAGGTATGATAGATCCTCCAAGAAAAGAAGCTATTGATGCCATTGAAAAATGTAAAACAGCTGGTATTCGACCAATAATGATTACAGGAGATCACGCTTTTACAGCAAAAGCAGTTGCTAAACAGCTAAGGATAGGAGATGGAGAAGACGAAGTTTTGACAGGAAAAGAAATCTCAGAGATGACAGACGATCAACTTTTTGAAGTAGTTAATGATTTCTCAGTGTATGCAAGAGTTGAGCCAGAGCATAAATATAGAATAACAAAACAACTGCAAAAAAGAGGGCATATAGTAGCAATGACTGGAGACGGGGTAAACGATGCCCCCGCATTAAAAGCAGCAGATATTGGTGTTGCTATGGGTGTGGGAGGAACTGAGGTAAGTAAGGAAGCTTCGGATATCATATTGACTGACGATAATTTTGCTACAATAGTTGATGCTGTTGAAGAGGGTAGACATGTATATGATAATATCTGGAAAGTGATCCTATACATAATGCCAACTAATGGAGGCCAGGGACTAGCTATGGCAGGAGCTTTATTCTTAGCACCATTTATACCTCTTTTTAGCCATAGACTTCCCATAGAGCCAGTGCAGATATTGTGGGTCAACTTAATAATTGCTATTGCTTGCGCAATTCCTTTGATATGGGAGCCAGCGGGGAATGGATTATTAACTAGACCACCAAGAGACCCTAATGAAAAATTATTCAACAAATTTTTCATTCAAAGAGTCGGAATAGTATCCGTTGTAGAAGTAACAATGATCTTCTCAATGTATTTACTGTTCTTCAAGTCTGTAGGTAACTCAATGGAATTTTTACCACAAGCTCAGACAATCGCATTCACAACTATAATAATGATTGAAGTTGGGTATCTGTTTACTGCAAGGTCACTTAGGGGCACAGCCTTTAAGATAAATCCATTTAGAAACAAATGGTTAACAATTGGTGCTCTGACAACTTTGGTCTTACAAGTCCTCTTAGTCTATTCTGAGCCTCTGTTTGGAACAAGCCCTTTCAGAACTGCGCCATTTCCAGCTATCTGGTGGATTCCATTATGTATAGTGGCAACTACAAGCTTTTTTGTTATAGAAATAGAAAAGTTCATCAGAAGAAGACTAGAAATTAAAAAAACTGTAATATAATCTTATATTTTTTATTTTCTATTAAATTTTATATAAAAATAACCGAAACATTTAAAAGGAAATAAATGGGCTTTAAAATGCATTAGGTGCATACTATGGAGTTAGTAATAATTAGGGGGGGTGCATTTTTGCCCCTCGCAAAGGTATAAATTCTTAAAAAAGTTTCTCCGTAGTCTTACCTGTAACGTTCAAGTTGTAAGTGATTTTTTTTCATTTGAGAGAACTTACTATATAATTTATTTTGATAGGTGGATAGTATGGAAGAAGTTATTTGTGTAAGCGACTATAATAAGAAAGTATTAGAAAAGATGAACATACAAGGTATCAAGATATTTGATACAACTCTAAGAGATGGGGAACAGACCCCCGGAGTAGCATTTAACACAGAGGAAAAGATGAAGATAGCTGAAAGCCTCGATCTATTAGGCGTTGATGCTATTGAGGCCGGGTTTCCCATAACATCTGCCGGAGAAAAAGAAGCTATTAAAAAAGTATCTGATATGGGCTTAAAGGCAAAAATTTGTGGTCTTGCAAGATCCAATAAAAAGGATATTGATATGGCGTTAGAATGTAATGTTGATAGAGTTCACACATTTATTGCTACTTCTCCAATACACCGGGAATTTAAACTTAAAATGTCAAAAGAAGACATCATGGCAAAGGCCGTAGAAGGTGTTGAATATGCCAAGGATCACGGAGTTGAGGTAGAATTTTCCTGCGAAGACGCAACAAGAACTGAGCTTGAGTATCTTAAAGAGATGCATCGAGCTGTACGAGATGCAGGTGTAGATTATATCAATGTACCAGATACTGTTGGGACAATTATGCCAAAAGCAATGAGGTATCTGATAAAAGAGCTAGTTGACGATATCGATGTACCTATAAGTGTTCACTGCCATAATGATTTTGGTCTTGCTGTTGCTAATTCTCTTGCATCAGTTGAAAGTGGTGCCAAACAAGTCCACTGTACAATTAATGGTCTTGGGGAAAGAGCAGGTAATGCTTCATTAGAGGAAACTGTTATGAGTCTCATGGCGCTTTACGGTGTCAGATTTTCTCTAGATACCACAAGATTAACATATACCTCCAAACTAGTTTCAAGAATATCTGGTGTTGTTGTACAGCCAAACAAGGCTATTGTTGGTGAAAATGCATTTGCCCATGAATCAGGTATTCATGTTCATGGTGTACTAAGCAAGGCCTTCTGCTATGAACCCCTTACACCAAAATTAGTGGGAAGGGAAAGCGAGATTATTGTCGGAAAGCATACTGGTATCCATGCTGTTGAAAAGAAGCTTAAGGACTTTGGAATTGGATTAACAAAAGAGCAGGTTCTTGAGATAGTCGATGAAGTAAAGAGAATAAGAGAGGGTGGAAAGAAGATTACCGACGAAGACTTAATAGCAATAGCAGCGGGGTATGTTACAAAAGTTCCTGATGAAGAAAAGGAAGTAAAACTTGAAGAGATGTCAATAATCTCTGGCCTCCATATTACACCTACAGCCACAGCAATTCTAAACATCAATGGAAACAAAAAGATAGGTTCAAATATAGGAAATGGTGCAGTTGATGCTGCTTTAAATGCCATAAAATCTATTGTTCCAGAAAAACTTACACTTGAAGAATACAGACTTGAAGCAATCACAGGTGGATCTGATGCTCTGTGTCAGGTATCTGTGAGAATAATAAATGAGGATAATATAAAGGCAATTGGAAAGAGTGTTGGGTCCGATATAGTCATGACAAGTGTCAATGCAACAATTGAGGCTATAAACAAACTAAGAAAGATAGGTAAAGAGAGGGGAAAACGAAATGAGTGATGGTTTGAAAGGAACAGAAATCGTTGTAAAGTGTCTAAAAGAAGAAAACGTCAAAAATATATTTGGTTTTCCAGGCGGCCAATTAATACCTCTCTATGATGAACTCTATGAAGAAACTGATGTCAGAAGTATTCTTGTAAGACATGAGCAGGGAGCAGCTCACGCTGCCGATGGTTATGCTAGAGCTTCAGGAGATCCAGGAGTTTGCATGGCAACTTCAGGCCCTGGTGCAACAAATCTGATTACTGGATTACTGAATGCAACAATGGATTCAATCCCTGTTGTAGCTTTTACAGCTCAAGTTCCTACTAAAGCCATAGGTACAGATGCCTTCCAAGAGGCAGATACTTTTGGAATCACAATGCCCATAACAAAGCATAACTTTCTAGTCAAATCAACAGATCATTTATCTTGGACAATCAAAGGCGCATTCAAGATTGCAAATACTGGAAGAAAGGGGGCAGTAGTTATAGACCTCCCAAATGATGTCCAGCAGAAGAGATCCAAAGAATATCATCACGGAGAGGTAAAGTTTGCTGGATATAATCCGAGCATAGTTCCAAATCCGCTTCAACTAAAGAGAATTGCACAAAAACTTGTAGAGGCTGAGAGACCCTTAATCCTTGCAGGAGGGGGAGTAATACTTGCAAACGCCTCTGAAGATTTGAGACTTCTTGCTGAGTATCTTGGTGCTGGTGTAGCTACAACTCTAATGGGAAAAGGTGCGATACCCGAAAATCACCCTCTTTCTCTTGGGATGGTAGGGATGCATGGGAGACTTGGCGCAAATAAGATGATCAATAACTGTGATGTTTTATTAGTCATTGGATGTAGATTCTCAGATAGAACAACAGGCTGGGGGCTTGAATCATTTGCGCCAGACGCAGTAAAAATTCATTGTGATATAGACTCATCAGAATTAAACAAAAACATATCAGTAGATTTCCCACTTGTAGGGGATGCCAATCTTGTAATAAGAGACCTGATTAAATTTATCAAAAAATTTGAAGATGTTAAAAAAGACACGAACATCTGGAGGAAAAGAGTTAATCAGCTACATAGCATGTGCGAGGAGTGTGAAACTGTTAAACCTAATGGAAAGCTTACGCCAGAAATTATAATAAAGACTATTAATAATTTCTTAGATGACAATGCCATTGTCACTACAGAGGTGGGGCAGAATCAGATGTTTGCAGCTCACTACTATATTACAAAAAAGCCAAGACAGTTTATATCCTCAGGTGGCCTTGGAACGATGGGATTTGGGTTCCCAGCTGCGATTGGGGCAAAGGTTGCAAAGCCAGATAGTCAAGTTTTGGATATTGCAGGCGATGGTTCATTCCTAATGGTATGCCAAGAATTAGCAACTGCAATGACTGAGGACATACCGGTAGTTGTTGGAATATTAAACAACTCCTTCCTTGGAATGGTTAGACAGTGGCAGGAATTATTCTGGGATAAGAGATATGCTGGAACTAAACTTGGAACACTGCCAGATTTTGTAAAACTTGCAGAATCTTTCGGTGCATATGGAGAAAGAGTTGAAAAGGCTAGTGACATCGAGAAAGCACTAAAAAATGCTTTTGATTCTGGTGTCGTTTCAGTCCTTGATTTTAAGATAGAATCTGAAACTAATATTCTCCCAATGATCCCGCCTGGAGGCAGGGTTGATGAAATGATAGGGGTGGGAAGATGTCGACACAAATAATATCGGTTCTAGTAGAAGATGAAGCTGGATCTCTAACGAGGATGAGCGGCATGTTCTCTAGGAGGGGTATTAATATTCATTCCTTAACAGTTTCTCCTTCCGAAAAGGAAGGTATGAGCCGAATGACAATAGTAACGACTGGAGATGAAAGAGAAATCGAAAAGATAGAAAAACAGTTGAACAAGCTCATAGAGGTTGTAAAGGTAAACATCTTGGATAAAAATACTTCCGTTGTAAGAGATCTTTGTCTACTAAAAGTTTATGCAGACAAGGAAAATAGGGCAGAGGTTTTAGAAATAGCCAATGCATTTAAATCAAATATAGTAGATATTAGTATAAGAACAATAACCCTAGAGATAACAGCGGATCCGCTAGATATAGACAGATTTGTTGAAACAATGAAGAACTTTGGCATAAAAGAACTCTTCAGAACCGGAGTTACTGCCATTTCTAGGGATATTGAAAAGAAAACTGGAGGTTAAATTATGGCAACAATGTATTATGATTGTGATGCAGACCTTAAGTATTTGCAAGGTAAAAAAGTAGCTGTAATAGGTTATGGAAATCAAGGAAGGGCACAAGCCCTATGTTTACACGATAGCGGTATTGACGTTGTCGTCGGTGTAAATGAAGGTGGAAAATCTTGGAACTGTGCTAAGGACGCAGGAATTAAGACGATGAGTGTTGAAGACGCTGCAAAAGCGGGAGACATTGTTCACATCTTGATACCTGATGAGGTCCAGCCACATGTATACGCAAAATACATAAAAGACAATTTAAAGGAAGGCGATGTTCTTAGCTTTTCTCATGGATTTAACATAACATTCAATCAGATCAAGCCACCAGAATATGTTGATGTAGTCATGGTTGCACCTAAAACACCAGGTAGTGAATTAAGAAGACTTTACAAGGAAGGCTTTGGAGCTCCAGCACTTTTAGCTGTTGAGCAGGATTACACTGGAAAAGGAAAACAGACTGCACTTGCAATGGCAAAAGCAATGAACTTAACAAAAGCAGGAGTAGTCGAAACTACCTTTGAGGAAGAAGCAATTACAGACATATTCGGTGAACAATGCGTTCTCTGTGGTGGGATTACAGAACTTATAACAGCAGGTTTCGAAACATTAGTGAGTGAAGGTTACCAGCCAGAAATAGCTTACTTTGAGTGCTTAAACGAAATGAAGTTAATTGTAGATCTTTTCTATGAAGGTGGCCTAGAGCTAATGTGGGAGAGAGTATCAAACACTGCAGAATACGGTGGAAGAACAAGAGGCCCAATGATAATCGATGACTCAGTCAGGGAAAGAATGTATGAAGTTCTTGACAACATTAAATCAGGAGAATTTGCAAGAGAGTTCATGATGGAGAACTACACAGGAAGACCCGTACTAACAAGAGCAAGGAAAGAGGGTAGTGAAAAACTCATAGAAGACGTCGGTAAGGACATCAGAAAAATGTTCTTAAAACCTGAAAAAAAATAATATAATTTAAATTTTTATTTTTTAGTTGATTTTTATGGGAAAGACCATATCAGAAAAAATAATTGGAAATAGAGCTGGATTAAATGCCGAGGCTGGCCAAATAGTGGAGGCTAATGTTGATTATGTCATGGTAAATGATGTAACTGGACTTCCAGCATTTGAACAGTTTGAAAAGCTTCCAAAAGGCACAAAGCCGTTTAAAGAGAAGATAGTGCTAATTCCAGACCACTATGTTCCTAACAAGGATGTTGCCTCCGCTGAGCAGGCAAAAAGGATGAGAGATTTTGCAAAAAAATATGGAATAGAAAACTACTTTGAAGTTGGAAGGGGTGGAGTGTGCCACCAACTTATGATTGAGAAGGGTTTTGTTGCACCGGGGAGATTAATCGTAGGCGCAGATTCTCATACGTGTAGTTACGGTGCTTTAGGAGCTTTTTCAACAGGTATCGGCTCAACTGAAGCTGCTGCTGTAATGGCTATAGGAAAGCTTTGGCTAAAAGTACCCGATAGTATTAAAATAACAGTCAATGGAAAACTTGACAATTATGTTTATGGGAAGGATATAATCCTGCATGTAATCGGAGATATTGGAGTAGAGGGCGCATTATACCAGGCCATGGAATATTATGGAAACACCATTGAAAATTTAACACTCTCAGACAGAATATCCATTTCAAATATGGCAATAGAGGCAGGAGGAAAAGCCGGTATTATCCCTCCAGATGATAAAGTCTTTGAATATCTTCAGGGAAGAGTTAGAGGAAGCTACAATCCAGTTTATTCTGATAAAGATGCTTATTATATTGAAGAGATAAAATATGATGCGGCGGATATACCGCCTACAGTTGCGAAGCCATTTTTACCAAGCAATACTGCACCGGCTTCTGAAGTTGATGTGAAGATAGATCAGGCCTACCTTGGCTCGTGTACAAACGGTAGAATTGAAGATCTAAGAATAGCCGCTGAAATTTTAAAGGGAAGGAAAATCAACTCTGAAGTTAGAATGCTTGTTGTTCCTGCGACAAAGGAAGTCTTTAATCAAGCTTTAAAGGAAGGTCTGATTGAAATCTTTGAGAAGGCTGACTGTTTTGTATGCGGCCCAACTTGTGGGGCATGCCTTGGTGGTTACATGGGCATACTTGCTGACGGTGAAAAATGTGTTGCTACAACAAACAGGAATTTCATAGGGAGAATGGGTCACAAGAACTCTGAAGTCTATCTAGCAAATCCTGCAGTAGTCGCAGCCTCTGCACTTGAGGGAAGGATAGTTGATCCGCGAGAGGTGCTATAATGAAGGATATTCTTGAAGGAAAAGTCATAAAATTCGGGGACAACGTTGACACTGATCAGATTATACCTGCTGAATTTTTAGTTACTGGCGATCCAAAAGAACTTGCAAAAAACGCCTTTGTAAAAGTAAGGCCAGAGTTTAGAAATATTGTAAGAGAGGGCGACATAATAGTTGCAGGAAGAAACTTTGGATGTGGATCTTCTAGAGAGCATGCACCAAGAGCTCTTATGGGTGCAGGTATATCATGCGTTATTGCAAAAAGTTTTGCAAGAATATTTTTTAGAAATTCTATTAATTTAGGTTTGACCTTGATTGAATGTGATGTTAAGGCCAATGAAGGAGATGAACTTTTAGTCGATCTGAAAGGAGGAACTATAAAGAACAAAAGATCTGGTGAGGTCTTTGAATTTAAACCGCTACCTGCCTTTTTACTCAAGATAGTAGAGAAGGGTGGTTTGATGGAATACGTAAAGGAGGTTCTAAATGAAAAAAATAGCCATAATGCCCGGTGACGGCATAGGACCTGAGATAATCGAAGAAGGAAAGAAGGTAATAGACGCAGCTTGCGACATAACAGGATTAGACATCGAATGGGAATATTACCAAAACGGATCTGAACTATACTTAAAAACTGGAGAATTAATTACAGAAGAAACTCTAAAGGAACTTAAGAAAAAGGATGCAATATACTTTGGCTCTATTGGAGATCCAAGAGTTGCCCCTGGCGTACTTGAGAAGGGTATCCTCCTAAAAATGAGGTTTTATTTTGATCAATATGTAAATTTAAGGCCAATTGTATCCTACCCAAATGTTCCTTGTCCATTGAAGGGTAAATCCTACAAAGACATTAACTTTCATGTGATTAGAGAGAACACAGAAGATTTCTATATAGGAATTGGTGGAAGGTTCAAAGGAACAAAGAATAAAGAGGAACTTGAGGTAATAAGAGACCTTTACGAAGTAAAGTTCAATATGGGCATTGACATCGATAGACCTGAAGAGATAGCCTACCAGATAGGGATGATATCCAGAGCAGGTTCTGAGAGAGTAATAAGGTATGCTTTTGAACTTGCCAAGATGAAAGGTAAGAAAAGGGTAACATCTGTCGATAAGGCCAACGTCTTGACAAACATTTACAGTTTATGGAGAGACGTTTTTGAAGAAGTGGCAAAAGATTATCCTGGTTATGAAACTGAGTTTGCATTTGTTGATGCAATCACAATGTGGTTTGTAAAACAGCCACAGTGGTATCAAGTTGTTGTTGCTCCAAATATGTTTGGAGATATAATTACTGACCTTGGAGCTATGATCCAGGGAGGTCTAGGTCTTGCAGCTGGCGGAAATATTAATCCTGATGGTGTTTCAATGTTTGAACCAATACACGGCTCTGCACCGAAATACAAGGGAAAGAATGTTTCAAATCCACTTGCCACAATATTGAGTGGAGTTATGATGCTTGAAACTATCGGAGAGCAAAAAACAGCAGCAATAATTGAAAAGGCAGTAATCAAAGTCTTAGAAGAAGGAAAGGTAAGGACACAGGATCTTGGAGGAACTTCAAAGACAACTGAGGTCGGAGATGAAATAGTCAAGAAGATGAAAGAATAAGGAGAAAAAAATGATAAGGCTTTTTGATACAACCTTAAGAGACGGAACACAGGGAGAAGGTATATCCTTCTCCGCTAACGATAAGTTGAAGGTATGTGAAAAGCTTGACGAACTAGGGATACATTACATCGAGGGTGGATGGCCAGGCTCAAATCCAAAGGATGTGGAATTCTTCAAAAATGCCAAGGCTCTTTCTTTATCTACATCAAAAATTTGTGCATTTGGGAGCACGAGAAGAGCAAAGCTAAAGGCTGAAGATGACCCTAATTTAAAGGCCATTATAGATGTGGACACAGAAGTTGCATCGATTTTTGGAAAGAGCTGGGATTTTCATGTCATTGAAGCATTAAAGATTCCACTTGAAAAGAACTTAGAGATGATCTATGATTCTATTGTATTCTTAAAGGAGCATGGAATTGAAGTCATCTACGATGCGGAGCATTTCTTTGATGGGTATAAGAGAAACAAAGAATATGCCATGTCAACAATTAAAGAAGCTGACAAAGCCGGTGCAGACTGCATATCTTTATGCGACACAAATGGTGGAAGCCTGCCCTTTGAAATAGGAAACATTATTAGTGAAATTAAATCAGATATAAAAAGTAAAATTGGTATTCACGCTCATAATGACTCAGAATGTGCTGTTGCAAACTCACTTGAAGCTGTTAAAAAGGGGGCTGTGCATGTCCAGGGAACTATTAACGGATATGGAGAGAGGTGCGGTAACGCAAACCTTTGCTCAATAATCCCTGGCCTTAAAATTAAGATGAAGCTTGACTGCATATCTGATGCACAATTAGGTAAACTAAAGAATGCCTCAGCATATATAGCAGAGCTTGGAAATATTTCACCAGATATGCATCAGCCATATGTAGGCGCAAGCGCATTTGCACATAAGGGCGGAATTCACGTGAGTGCTATTCAAAGGCACCCTGATACCTATGAGCATATTAAACCAGAGCTTGTTGGAAATAGAACAAGAGTTATAGTTTCTGAGCTATCCGGTAGAAGTAACATTATTTTTAAGGCCAAAGAGTACGGCGTTGATCTGGAATCTGCCGATGCTAAACTTGATTTCATTTTAGAAAAAATAAAGAAACTTGAAAACGAGGGTTATCAGTTTGAAGGTGCAGAGGCTTCATTTGAGCTTCTGATGAAGAAAGCCCTAGGAACTTACAAGAAGTTCTTTGATCTTGAAGGATTTAGAGTTGTTATTGATAAAAGAGGAGATATGGAATCTCGCTCTGAAGCTACAATAAAACTCAGGGTTAATGATAAAGAGTTCCATACAGCTGCTGAAGGTAACGGTCCTGTAAATGCACTTGACAAAGCACTTAGAAAAGCTCTAATTGGTGCTTATCCTGAGATAAAGAACTTCAATCTTACAGACTATAAGGTTAGAGTTCTTGAAGGTGAGGAAGGAACTGGCTCAGTTGTAAGGGTATTAATAAGGACTCATGGCTACAACAAGATGTGGGACACTGTTGGAGTATCAGAAAACATCATCACTGCTAGCTGGTATTCACTTGTGGATAGCGTTGAATATGGATTATCAAAGTTTGTGGATGTGAATAAGTGAGAAGTTCAATAATTAAAGAAGACATTGATAAGGCAGGGGCAAGAGGATTATTGAGAGCTGATGGGCTAAAAGATGTGGACTTTAAGAAGCCGTTCATAGGTGTAGCATCAGCTTACTCTGAAATAGTACCAGGCCACATTAATCTTAGAAAACTTACAGACCTTGTAAAGAAAGGCATTAGAGATGCGGGGGGTATCCCATTTGAATTTGGTATGCCCGGTATATGCGATGGAATCGCAATGGGACATCAGGGTATGAGGTATTCTCTACCATCACGAGACATTATTGCTGATTCCGTTGAGCTAATGGTTTCTTCTCATCTATTTGATGGATGGGTTGGAGTTACAAATTGTGACAAGATAACGCCAGGTATGCTGATGGCTGCCGGTAGAATAAATATTCCAGCTGTTATGGTCACTGGTGGCCCAATGGAGCCAGGAGTATACAAAGGAAAACGACTTGATCTAATCTCTATCTTTGAAGCTATTGGAAGCTATAAAAATGGAGATGTCTCTGAAAAGGAGCTTAGAGAAATAGAAAAGAGGAGCTGTCCTGGTGCTGGAGCATGTGCCGGTCTATTCACGGCAAACTCAATGGCTTGTATGACTGAAGCTTTAGGTCTTTCAATCCCAGGGAGCGCCACTGTTCATGCGACTGACAAGAGAAAAGAAGAAATAGCATACCAAACAGGAAAACTCATAGTTGAACTTGTTAAGAAGGACTTGAAACCAAGAGACATAATCACCAAGATGAGCTTTGAGAATGCAATAAGAGTTGATATGGGAATAGGTGGATCATCAAACACTGCTCTACATCTGCCAGCAGTTGCTAATGCATTTGGGATTGTCCTTCCCTTGACCTTATTTGATAAGCTCTCTAAAGAAACGCCACACCTTGTAAATTTAAGGCCAGGCGGACCTTTTTTCATGAGAGACTTTGATGATGCTGGGGGTATCCCTCAGATTTTAATTAGGCTGAAAGATAAACTTAATCTTGAAACAAAAACAGTTATGGGAAATACTCTCGGTGACGTACTAAAGAAAGTAAAGATCGTGAAATCTGACACAATTAGAAATGTTGATAATCCTTATCATAAACAAGGCGGAATAGCCATCCTCAAAGGAAATCTAGCCCCTAACGGTTCTGTTGTGAAGCAGACAGCAGTTAGCGATAAGATAATGAAATTTGAAGGTAAGGCCAAAGTATTTGAAAGCGAAGAAGCAGCTACAAAAGCAATACTCTCCGGTAAGATTAAACCAGGCATGGTTGTTGTCATAAGGTACGAAGGGCCAAAAGGTGGGCCTGGAATGAGAGAAATGTTGGAACCAACAAGTTTGATTGCAGGTATGGGGCTGTCTGAATCTGTGGCATTAATTACAGATGGACGATTTTCTGGAGGTACAAGAGGACCTTGCATAGGTCATGTGTCGCCAGAAG
This sequence comes from uncultured Thermococci archaeon, assembly GCA_964630765.1. Classification (GTDB taxonomy): domain Archaea; phylum Methanobacteriota_B; class Thermococci; order Methanofastidiosales; family Methanofastidiosaceae; genus Methanofastidiosum. Next base: position 91,086 of record CAZVXE010000001.1, read on the forward strand.
CATTTGACAAAGGACCGATAGCAGCATTAAAAGATGGAGATATAATAAGGATAGATATACCCAAAAGAAAACTTGAAGTAGCGCTCACTGCTAAAGAGATAGGGGAAAGACTAAAAGTTGCAAAATCACCGAAAAAGGACATACCTGGAATGCTATTGAGGTATAGGAAACTTGTAACATCGGCTGACAAGGGTGCTGTGCTGGAATAAAATGGGGCTTGAATCTCTAGGATTTCACTATTCAATTTTAAGTGCTATATTAAGCTCTTTTTTAATAATTTATTCTCTTTTTTTAAGGGACAAGGATTATAAAAAGGCAGAGGAGCTATTCATTTTTGGTGTCATTTTTATTGGGATCAGCTGGAGTGGTATTGAGTGGTCACTTTACCTAATGGGGTATAATCTATTCTTACTTGTTTCAATGCCAATATTTCCACTGTTTTGCTATTTTTTAACTACTTCAGCGTTTGTTGTTTACATTTCTGAAAGGTATTACAGGAGAAGGATCTGGATTATCTTTGCAATCGCCGCATTAATTATATCAATAATAGCTGTAAACTGCATGAACTGCCTCTTTGAGTGAAGTTTTTAAACAGAATTTAGTTATAGAATTTAATGTTCTTTTATAACAGGGAAAATGTTCAAGGTAAAGAAGCTAAAGCGCTTTCTATTATATTGCCTACTGTTGGGTGCAGATGGAGAAGGTGCAACATGTGTTCATACTTTAATGATTCCCCCAGTGACACGTCAATTGATATTTTCGGTATTTTTGTTCAAGAGTTTGAGAATGCTTATGATGATGAAATAAGGAAGGTCAAGTTGTTCACATCAGGGAGTTTTCTTGACCTAAAAGAGGTCAATTCTGATTGTGCAAAGAAAATAATTTCATTTCTTTCTGAGAAGAGGATTTCAGAGGTAACAATAGAATCTAGGCCAGAATATGTTCAAGAAGATTACTTGAATGAATTAATAGGAAATAATGATCTTCAAATTGAAGTCGCTATTGGATTGGAATCATCAAATAATAAAATACTAAAGCATTCAATCAACAAGGGATTTACCTTTGAAGAGTTTATTTCTGCTAGTGAGATTCTAAAAAAGCTAGGTATTAAAAATAAGGCCTACTTGATGATTAAGCCTCCATTTCTCACTGAAAAAGAAGCCATACATGATGCGATAAACTCTGCAAAAGCTATTGAAAATATTGCTGATGTGATTTCGTTTAATCCTATGACAGTCCATAAGAATACACTTGTGGAGTACCTCTGGAACAAGGGAGAATATTCGCCACCTTGGGGATGGAGTATATTGGAAATTCTGAAAGAAACTGCAAAATTAAGGCCAGATATTATTTGCCATCCTGTGGCATTTGGTAGATCACGTGGCCCTAAAAATTGCAAGAGCTGCAACAGAGAAATTGAAAAAAAGATTTTAGAGTTCTCTCTTGATAATGATCCAGAAATTTTGGATTATGATTGTGACTGCAAAAAAGAATGGGAAGAAGAACTTATGAAGTTTTGACTAGGCCCTATTTTTAAGATTAGAGATAACTGTGCCATAAGGATTTATTTAGGAAAAAAACATCCAAAATTTATTCTTTTGATATTATTAAAAATTTCTGTCTTGTAATTTTTACCTATTTTTAGGATTTGTGGAATATAATTATTAAATTATTGTCAATTTATATTATTTTTGACATTTTTATATTGTGTTAGGGGAGTAGAACAAATTTTTGTTTTCCTATAATTGCCGATAGTTATGATAATTTTTATTGCAATCAACGAAAAATTTATAAATATTAATAAAAATAATAATATGTGGATATTATGGCAGTAGAAAAAAATTATTCAGATTGGTTAAAAGTAATAAACGAGAATAAATCAAAATCTAAACCTAACGACATGAAAAGTGAAATTGGCATAGCTTTAACGGCAATATCCAAGATGTATGGTTTTGGCGCTGCGAATAAGGCAATTGCAACGTGCGAATTGGCTGAATTAGGTTGGAAAAATTTTGAAGGTTAATCACTATTTATTCTTCTATTTTTCTTTAATCTTTTGAACGTCTTCAATTTGCTCCGTTCATTTTTATATCGCTAGCAGTGGTATCTTAGAGCATCTCTCGGACTTCATACATACCTAAATAAATTCTCCTTATATTTGCTAAAAGTCCGTGACTGGGAATCCATATCCAATCGTAACTGTTTTTTCAGATCTACATTTGGGAAAAAATTATTTTGCACAAATGTTAATAACTTGAAAAGAAATAATTTTTAGACGAGTCTATAAATGGGGAGTTATTAATTGCATGATTTGAGAAAAACCTATCTTGGAAAACTAGGAGTTGTAGAATACAGATACTCTAAAATCATCGTAATTATAATGTTAATCCTAACTTTATTTTTTGCCGCTCAATCTACTAATCTACGTTTCGAATCTAATATGATGAAAGAGATTCCTCAAAATTTTGATGTTGTAAAAACTCAAGAGTTAATTACAAATGAATTTGGCGCTGAAGAGGCCATGATCATCCTTTTAGAAACTGACCTTGATGAAGTCTCAGATATAAGAAACAAAAAATCATTAGAAAGTATTTATAGATTAGAGCAGAGATTAAAATCTCGACCGGAAATTCTAGATGTATTGGGGCCAGGAACAGTATATTACTCTATTTTTGGAGAAATCCCTGAGAATGAAGCCTATTTGAAAGATGTTGCAGAAACTATCCCCCAATTAATGTCAAGCGATTATTCATCAGCGATTGTATTGGTTAGAACTACAAGTTTTGTTTATGACCAAGCAAGTATTAATTCAATAATTGAAATAGTTGAGGAAGAAGCAGGAAAAGAGAACCTATATGGCCTAAATTATAGTGTCACTGGAACCCCAATTCTAATAAAAACGTTGCTTGAAATTTTGCAGGAGGATATAGTAAAAACTGTTATCCTCGCATTATTGACTATATTTATTTTATTAACATTGATTTTCTATTTTAAATCTTTTTTAGTTATAGCGCCTCCAATTCTTGGGATGATTTGGACAACAGGACAGCTATCTATGATGGGAGTTCCAATAAGTATGGCCACAGGAACATTTGGAGCTATTATAATCGGTCTTGGAACTGAGTATGGGATCTTTATGATGTCTAGGTACAGAGAAGAAGCAAAAAAAAGAGCGACAAATGAAACGAGAGTAGTTGCAATGATTGCGGGTGTTGGAAAAGGTACAATTGGGTCAAGTACTACAACCATTGCAGGATTTGTTGCTCTAACTTTTTCTTCTATGCCTTCTGTTGTACATCTTGGTCAGACTCTTTCATTGGGCATAATAAACTGCTTAATTGGAGCTTTTTTCTTTTTACCGTGTTTAATGTCTTTGAAAGAATGGAATGTCAGTGGAATTGAAATAAAAAATAAAAGATTAGATAAAAATATTATCAGATTTTCTGAGTTACAGGCCAAAAGACCAAAATCATTTCTATTAGTTGGTATTGTTGTAACGCTATTGCTTGCATCTGGTATGAGTTATATAAAAGTGGTAGAAGAAACAGAAGAGAGCTCATTACCAGAAAATTCTGAAGTAATGAAGGTGTTCAACACATTAAAAGATAAATTTCAAAGATACGACTCCATGTTAGTTCTTGTGAAGTCTGAGAATGTCCTTTCTCCGAATGTATTGAAAGAAGTTTATTTACTAAATAAACAATTAGTTAATGTTTATGGAATTGAAGGATCTTCTTTCAATTTGGCTCTAGAAGATATTTACCTCCCTAGAGAGGATTTGAAGAGAAGGCTTGAAGGTTCTGATAGTCTAGAGTATCTTATCATAAGGCTGGATGTTTCTAAGGGAGCAAATCAGCTACAAGTTTATGACGATGTTAAAACTGTATTGAATTTGACGCCTCTTCAAGTTCAACCGGGTGGAACTATTGCAATGGTCAGGGAGCTAACCGATATAATTATGCCTGAAATGTCAAAGCTTTCAATTTTAGGATTAGTTGGAATTTTAGCATGTGTAATGTTGACATTTATGTCAGTTCGTTATGGCATTATCCCTCTACTATCAGTTGGAATAGGTATTATATGGATGATGGGCATTGCAGGATTCATGGGTACAACTATGGATTCAGGTCTTGTTGGTATTTTATCAATTATGGCAGGAATTGGGATTGATTTTGCTATCCAAACAATAAATAGATTTAGATTAGAAAGAAGCCCAATTATGGTTGAAAAAATAGTCAATACAGTTCAGGGTATATTTGAGCCCATAATACTATCTTCTGTTGTAGCTGGGTTTGGATTTATGGCAATACTAACTGCAACTCTTAACTTCCTTGATGTTCTGGGCAAACTTCTCTTTGTTGGCGTGTTCAGCTGCGCAGGGATTACTTTGTTATTTTTACCTTCGTTTTTAGTAGTGCAAGAAAAATTCTTTAAAGATACCAAAAAATTATTCAATATTAAAAAGAATAGATTGAGAGAAATGGATTAGATTTTCAAAATAATTTAAAATAATTATTTTTTCTTTGCTACAATGCTCAAGCTTTCAATAGGCAAACCGTAATATTGCCTTATGCTTATTTCTTCATCACTTGATGTAGTTGAGATTTCAAATCCTGTGTCTTTGATTATTTTAAGATAGTCTTCTTTTAATATTGCACCGGCGATACAGCTAACGAGAAGCATCTCATTTTTTCTTAAATCATCACTTAGATTTTGAAGCAAGACTATGTCAGATATGTACATTCTCCCTCCTTTCTTTAAAACTCTGTGAGCTTCGTTGAAGGCTTTGATCTTATCAGGCACAAGATTAATCACACAATTGCTTAATATCACATCTACCGAATCATCATCAATTGGAAGATTTTCTATGTCGCCGTGCCTAAATTCAACATTTTTATATCCATATTTTTTTGCATTTTGTGTTGCTTTTTGGACCATTGTCTCGGTGAAGTCAACGCCTATGACATTTCCTTTTTCTCCAACTTTATCTGCAGCAAGAAAACAGTCAAGTCCTGCTCCTGAACCAAGATCTAGTACAGTTTCTCCTTCTTTTATCTCGCCAAGAGCAGTAGGATTTCCGCAACCTAATCCAAGATTGGCCTCAGATACATTTCCGATCTGTGTATCTGAATAGCCCAATGATTTAGCAATTAGTTCATTGTTATTACCGCCACCACATCCGCAACTGCAGCCACAGTTAGAAGATGCTATTTTAGAATAATTTTCTTTTACAATTCTCTTAATATCTTCATCTCTCATATTCAATCCCCCTCACAACAAGCCATTCCTTCAATGCCAAAATTTTTTAACATGTCAATTGTGGCCTTATCTTTGATACTGTAGATGATATTCCTGCCTTTCTTTTCTGATTTTAATATGCCAGCATCGACTAAAATCTTAAGATGCCTTGAGATTGTAGTCTGGTCTTTTTGGATATCAAACGTGAATTCGCATGCGCAGTACTCTTGGGTTAATAGGCATTTAACAATTTTAAGACGAGTTTCATCGCCTAGTGCTTTGAATACATCTACCTGGGCATCCATAATATTTATGTATATATGTGCATATATAAATATTTCTATTAGAATAAGCAATTTTTTAAATACACTCAAATATATCAAAACTGAGAGTATGAAGAGAATTGGTATTGTTGCTTGCGAGATCTTTGAAGAAGAGTTGTTAAAGCTCTTATCTGAATACAATGACATCAATAGAATTATACTTGTTTCTAGTGATTCTTCAAAAGAGTTTCAAAAAATGCTTGAGTCTAAATATAACTATGAAAAAATCTCCATTGCAAGAGAACTGTGTTCAACAAGATTTCTAAAAAGACAGGAGCCTCTAGAAGTTGTTGTAAATATCCTGCCTTTTGCACTCCATCTATATGCAGAAGATATCAAAAGAGAGGTAGTAGCCGCTTCAAAAGAGATTGAAAAGCATGTTGATTATATACTGCTTCTATATGGGTTATGTGGTAATGCCTTAGGTTCTATACGAGAATTATTGATTAATAACAAAATAAAAGTTCCTTTTGATATTCTAACTAATGAAAAAGGGGAGATAATGGATGACTGTATATGCGCCCTTTTAGGGTCAAGTGAAAATTATCTAAAAGAATTAGAACAAACTACAAATATTTTTTTTATGACTCCTGGGTGGGCAAAACTTTGGCCAAGGCTTTTAGAAGAAAAGACAAAAAATATAGATACAAGAAGAATGGCCGAGTTATCTGAAATGGATGTTAAAGAAAAGTTTAAAATGGCCCTTGGAAGCTCCGACTATAAGAGGGTAATAGGAATAGAACTTGATTTTATTGATAAATTTAATTTTAGGGCCAGATGCAAAGAGTTTGCATCGCATTTTAATAGTGAAATTGTCATAAGGGAAGGAACTATTGATACTTTAAGAGAATCATTCCAAAAAGCTTTGAAAGAAATAGATAAATAATTTATGATTGATTCTATAAGTTAGTATAGCTATATCTTGTTTAAAAAATTGATTTTACTAATAATAAAAAATATAAATATTTAGTTAGAGTATTACCCACCACTGCATTTACTACAACCGCCAGAACTGCTCCCACCTGCAGAGTGTACTGGTACAAGACCCATTGTATCGTAGTCTAATGCAAACAAGTTTGATTTTAATGTACTAACAGGACCATGCCCATCATTTGTTCTAAACCAGTATTCTATCTCCCAACCTCTTGCCTTCGGAGCTAATTTAAATAAATCTTCCTCTGACAATGGGAGTACGTATAAAATCCCATCTTTTGAATTATTATCTGTGATGTCTTGCTTTTCCATTGCTCTTCTAGAACCATTAATGTAGACGAACATATAGGCAGGCGAGTCTCCGTCAGAATCTTTGTAAGTCACTTGAAATTTGTATGAAAAGGTATTTCCTTCAAAAGTATATAACAAAACTCCGCCTTCAAGAGTTGGTGGCGTATTTTGTGCAGCAGAAATAGGCGTTATCAATATTGAAACGGCAAATATAATTGCTGCAAATATCCCAAATAGTTTTCTCATATTTTTACCTCCAATCATAGGTTATTAAACTATTAATATTAATTATAAAAGTCTTTTTATTATAGATTAAACAAATTACTATCTAATAAACTTATTATTTCTAAAAGTGAATAAAATCATTAGTAATATCTTCATATAAGGAATATATAGTAAATTCCAACAGCTATAAAGATCACTGCAACTGCCTTCCTCATCCACTTTTCAAATGTCTGGACTTTCTTCATGACCTCGCCCATTTTTGAAACACTGAAAACTAATAATAGCGAGAATATGATCACTGGTAATCCTGTTGCAATTGCAAAGATTGAAGGTATAATTATTGGATCACTATTTTGAAGTGCTAAAGGAATAAGCATGCCAAAGTAAAATACACCGCTAATTGGGCAGAATGCCAGAGCAAATAACATGCCTAACAATAGACTACCAAGTAATCCTTTTTCAGATAAATATTCCTTAAGTTTTGCTATTCTTTCACTACTTTTTACAAAACTTATATTGAATATATTAAGCATTAATATACCAAATAATAGCATAAGTGGCCCCAATAATACTTTTCCATATTTTTGAAGTCCTATAGATATTGAAAATGTACTAATGCCTACCCATACAATGACTGCTGCTATGCCAATATATACAATCATTCTACCAATAGTATATAAAATTCCAACAAGCAATGTGTGTTTGCTGTTTCCAATTTTTTTAGATGCGTATGCTATAGCAGTAATATTAGTTGCAAGCGGGCATGGACTTATTGCAGTCATTAAACCTATGAAAAAAGCGGCTATCAGTGGAATATTGCTTCGGCCTAATGATTCAAATAAAGGCATTAGAGATATAGTACTCCCCGTATTGTATAATAAGTAAACAGCACCAATGAGAACAAGAAATAATGGGATAATGAAGAAGAGTTTATTTGAATATTTTCTTTCTGGTAAAATATCTTTAGTAGGTTTTTCGAGAGTAATCGAATATGAATCCATAATTTCTTTTTTTCTAGCTTCGAATTCGTCTTTTGATATGGCGTGTGACATATATAACTTTGTCAACTGTTGTATTTTATCATCCAATACTCTGTCATCATTAGACTGAATCATTTTATCACCAAAAAGAGAGGATTATATTTTGGTAAGGTCCCCATTAAGTCTCATATCAACAAGTTGTTTCACATAGTTCATGAAGTTGTCCTTGTTCTCAATTCGGTACCAAACACCAAAATTTTCTTCAATATAAAGGTGGCCTTGGTCATCATAGACCCCAATGCACAATGCTGATCCTGGGGGCCTGTATAGTAAGACAAGTTCTTGATTTTCAGGGAGCTCATAGTTAACGTGTTTAAAGGTAATTCTTCCATTGCTTAATTCCTTAGAATAGTATTTGTTAATAGTTTCTTCTGCATATTCCCCCAAAGTCTTACAGCTATAACATTGGACTTTTGGGTGAAAGTGGAGAATCTCAACCTTCAAAACATTTACTTTTTCAGGAGTTACATTTGTATTTCCTTGATTTGTATTTGTCTGCGTGGTCGTCTGCTGTGATTGCTCTTGAACTGCATTATTACTGACACAAGCAGGAAAAAGGACTAAAGAAGCGATTAATAAGATAATAAATAAGAATTTTTTCATTATATATGCCTCCATATTATAGTACCATATATAAACATATAAGTAGTTATTTATAGTATATTTATAAACATTTTGGTAGTATGAAATATTCAAATTTTATTATTTTACTAATCTTATAGAATAGAAATTAATAAGTATCCCACAACCAATCTTTAAAAAAGTTTATATATCAATATATAAATAATCGCACATGGTAATAGATGAAAAACGAAATATTTCACTTCTTAAAGCAATGGGGGAGAGTACAAGGTATAAAATTCTTAGCGTGCTTGTTTCTGGGGAACGTTGTGCTTGTGAAATTCCAGGACTAATAAAAAGGTCCCAGCCTAACACCTCTATGCACCTCTCAAAATTACAGGATTGGGGAATTATACAGTCAAGAAGAGACGGCAAAAGGATACTCTACACAATTAAGGATTCAAGAGTTAAGAAAATTTTAGAAATTGTAAATAAGGAGGATTGATTCTATTAAAATAAAAGTTTTGGGAAGCGGATGCGCAACATGCAAAAATCTATATGAAAAAATAAAAAGATTAGCAAATGAGGGGAAAATTAATGCGACAGTTGAGTATAGTTCTGATATAAATGATCTTATTAATGAAGGAATAATGGGTAGCCCAGCTATATTAATAGATGGTAAAGTTGTAAAAGTTGGAAATCCCTCGGAAGAGGAGCTTAATAAAATTCTTAGCATAAAATAATTGGAGGGTTATATATGAGAATGTTAGAAGAATTCTTCCCCGAATTTACGAAAAAATTAGATGAGATAGATGAGCTATACAAAGATAAAAGAACAATAGATGAGAAGACCTATCAATTCATATGTTTTGCACTTTCTATTAAAGCCAGATCAAAGCCGTGTGTATTAAAACATTTCAAAGGGGCCCTTGAAGCCGGAGCTACAGTAAAGGAATTAAGTTACATTTTTGCTTTGGTGATGAGAGAAGCTGCTGGAGCCGATGACTGCTGGACACACGACGTAATAGGGGATTGGAAAGAGATACTAAAAGGCAATATAAACTGTGAATGTAAAAAATAATTTTTTTTATTATATATTTCCAAATATTAGTCCTGCTATAGTAGAATACAATATAACTAACATTACATAAACTATAGTTCTTTTTGAACCTAACACTTTTCTAATCACGAGCATATTAGGTAAACTCAGACTGGGCCCTGCTAATAATAAAGCCAAAGCTGGACCTTTTGCCATTCCTTTTGCGATAAGTGCTTGTAGTATAGGAATTTCAGTTAATGTAGAGAAGTACATAAACGCCCCAAATATAGAAGCTATCAAATTTCCCAAGACATTATTTTTTCCAACTATCTGTTCAATTAAATCTTGGGGGATTAAAGGCATTATGAATCCAGCTATAAAGACACCAATAAACAAGAGAGGAATCAACATCTTTGAAAATTGCCATGTTTCTTTAAGCCATGATTTAGAAGTTTCTTTAGAGAATTTGAAAATTGCTATTAAAGCTACAACTAATGTTAGAATCCCCATAGTGATATATTTCAAAGATGGCCCTATCGATAAACCATTTACGACAAGTATCATTACCAGTGAAAAAAAGAATGCAATTAGAATTCTTGAAGAAACAGATGCATCAGCACTTTCTTCTAAATATAGTTTACCGCCTTCAGATCTTTCTCTAAAAATTAAGGCCATTGAAATCCCAACTATAATCGAAAGACTAATCGCAGAGATAACTCTTGCAAGACCTATAGAGAAACCTAAAACACTAAATGTTAAGAATATAGCTGCAATATTAATAGCTGGACCAGAAAATAGAAAAGTAACAGCGGGGCCAAGTCCGGCACCTCTTTTTCTGATAGATGCGAATAATGGTAAGATAGTACAAGAGCAAACAGCGAGTATAGATCCAGATATCGAGGCAATACCATAGGATAATAATTTATTACTATCGCATCCAAGATACTTTAAAACAACGTCTTTTTTTACAAATATACTAATGGCGCCGGCAATGAACATGGCAGGAACTAAACACGTCAAAACATGCTTTCTTGCGTAATCGTGCAAGAGATAGACAGCGCTAAATAATGATTCCTGAAATAGATTATTTCTGATAGGCATGAAATAAAATCCCAAAAAGAGGATGATTAGTATCAAAAGAATATTCTTTTCTTTCATAACGAGCCCTTTGCTGTCAATGTATTATTCTAAACATATAATTATTAATTGATATATAAAGTTTTCTACATTAATATAAGAAAAAATAATTGGCCTTAAAATTAGATATTAAAAATTAATTAAAATAGAAAAATAAATTTTTAAGAGTACTCTTCGAGTCCTAGTCTCTTTAATGTTGCCTTTGTTGGAACTCCTTTTCTATCCCATCCTCTGAGGTCATAGTACTCATCGAGCATTGTGTCAAGCTCTTTCTGTGGTGTGTACATACCTTTTGAAGCACCAGATGGAATTGGCTCGTTCAAAGCTCTCCATGGGATTGTGTCACCTGTTCTTGCTTTACCCGATTCTCTGATTGTGAATAATCTCTCCATTGTGTAAATTCTTTCTGCAATTAACTTGACTTCGTCTAAAGTTGTGTTCCATCCTGTTACTGCATTTATCCAGTCAGAATGCGCCTGAGCTACTGATGTTCCATATATTTTTTCAGCAAAATGGCAAACAACAAGTGAGTCTCCTAAGCATGTCCAGTTTTGAGTATTAAAAGCATTCAAAGCCCTTCCTTCTGTTGTTTTTCTCTTCTCTGGAGGTAGTCCATATTCAATTGGTCTTGCATCGTGGTGGCTTCCTCCTCTTGGAGAAGTTGCATATCCAACAGACATAGTTTTCTGTGCTCTTGGAGAGTGACCTGCAGGCTCAAGACCTTTGACATGGAACGCATACTTGTATGCATCCCCGCCTAATTTTTCTGCGATTGCCCTTGTTCCCTTACATATCAGGTCTCCAAATTCCCCTCGTCTCTCAGCTATTATTCTAACAAGCTCAAGAAGATCTTCACCGTTTCCAAATTTAAATGTGCGTCCTCCGGTGTCCTTCTCTGTTAAGAGTCCTCTTTCCATTAACTCCATAATCATAGAAGCTGTTACTCCAGCAGATATTGTGTCCAGCCCATATTCATCAGAAAGTCTATCTGCTTCAATCACATAGTCAACGTCACCTATAGCTGGCATACTACCAAAAGAGTATTGCGTTTCGTATTCAGGGCCTTCTGAAACGTTGTCCCATTTATTAACTTTGAAATCTTTTGCACAGTGAATACAACAACTGAAGCATGACCTATGTCTAATTAAATGCTCGGTATTGAGTATTTCTCCACCAATCTTATCAACATGCTCAAATGTTTCTTCCTGCATGTTTCTTGTTCCCATTCCCCCAAATGCATTAATACTTGCAGGAAGTCCGGTAGTTCCGTATTTAGAAAGACCGCCTAAAGTTTCTTTGGCTTTCTGGGCAAATTCTCCGTATAGTGCCTTTACTTTTCCCATGTCAGCTACTTTAACATCTTTGTCGCCGTATATTGCAATAGCTTTAAGATTCTTTGATCCCCAAACTGCTCCATTACCACTTCTTCCGGCAACTCTGGTATCGGTGATAATTGATGTCATTGGAACCAATTTCTCTCCGGCTGGCCCAATGCATGCAACTTTATACTCATGCGTAAGTTCTTTTTTTATTCTGTGTTGTGTTTCTATTGTCTTAAGGCCCCAGAATCTTTCTGCCTCTCTTATTTCAACTTTATCGTTGTTTATAACAATCATTACAGGTGATGCTGCCTTTCCTTTAATTACAACTGCATCGTATCCTGCATATTTCAACATTGCAGCAAATCCTCCACCAGCACTACTGTCTGCAAGAAGCCCAGTTTGAGGAGATTTTACTCCAAAGTGTGTTCTTCCTGCTCCGTGAGCTAAAGTACCACTCAAAGGACCTGATGCAAATACAGAAACTGCCTCAGGCGAAAGTGGATCTGTACCCTTTTTTACTCCGTCATAAAGGTATTTTATTATGAATCCGTTTCCACCTAGCCATTTTCTGTAAAAATCCTCATTTGGAGTTTCAACTTCAATTTTACCCGTAGTTAGATCTATATGTAAAATTTTACCTGCATAACCATAAACCATTTTAATCACCTACCGACAATGCATTTTTTGGACAAATCTTGACACATTCTGGTTCCCCTTCACATAAATTACATTTGATTGGGAGTTTGTAATCTTTATGCCAATAAATACCATCGTATGGGCAGGCTTTAACACATAATCTACAACCGATACATAAATCGTTAATAAGAACGACTCTTTCTAAGTCTTGATCAATTACAAGGGCATCTGTTGGGCAAGCGTCAACACAAGGAGCATCGTCACATTGTAAACATACATTGTATTTTGGAGCGACATAGTCTTCCGTTTTAATTTTAATTCTAGATTTTTTTGGGTTAAATGCATCGTACCACTTAGATGAACAAAACAATTCACATAAATTGCATCCAGCACATTTTTTTTCATCAAAAACTATATGTTTCATTTAAAATACCCTCCTAGGATTGTTTCTGTTAATATTTATTCATATAAAAGATTTTCGGAATTAGCGATATGTTTAAATAAATATAACGAAAAATATATTTATTTAAATTTTTTTCCTGTTTTTATGCATTCTTTGCAAATTTGTCCTTCTAGGATACAGGATATACATATTGTTCTTCCACAAAGTCTGCATATATATGGGTAAACAACATGTTTTCCACAAATCATGCACATCATAACTATTTTAGGTGTAAACTTCACAGCCGCTTGAAGTTACAATCAAGCTGTTTTCAGCCTGAGACACCAAACCTCCTTCACTGTCTAATAAAACATTGTAAGGATATATTGCATTTGCCCTAATAAGATTTCTTAAAGAGAAGTTAATTTTAAGGCCAGTATAATTTTTTTCTAGCCATCTTTCTGCAAATGGTAAAGTTTTATAATTTTGTTTTATAATATTCAATAATTTCTTGGAGCTAGGATCTCTTAGAGGCCTGTCCTGAAGATATTTGAAGATATAGACCTCTTCTGAAGATTTTAGCTTACCCGCTTTTGTGGATGCAAAAGGTTCTATTGCCATAATATCTCCTTCTTTTAGCTTTGTTCCAAGATTACTGTTGTAATTTGGAATAGTAATCCCAGAATGGAGAACATATGGTTTAAGCCCATGACCACAGAGATCTTTTATTGGATTAAAATTAAAATCTTTAATTGTTTCTTCTATTATTTTACCAATATAATTAGTCTTTACACCAGGTTCTACGGCAGTGATTGCATTTTTTAGGGCCTCTTGTGTTGCTTTTATGAGTTCGTCATCATTCTCATCAACTTTTACAGTATATGCTGAATCAGCAATACATCCTTCAATATGGCATCCTATATCGACCTTTACGTAATCACCACTCTTAAGAACAAGATCAGTATTAAGATTAGGCGTATAATGCGCAGCTATATTATTAATAGAAATATTACATGGGAAAGCTGGAAATCCTCCCATTTCAATTACTCTATTTTCTATAAATTCTACAAGATCAACTAATTTGTATCCGCTGACAACTAGTTTTCTTGATTCCTCTTTAACAATCTTAAGTATTTCTCCAGCTTTTCTATAGCTATCAAAGTAGTTTTCATCGTCTTGCATAGAACAACAATAGAATATTCATTTAAATTATTATTTATAGGGGTACCCCTTTGTTTCCAATGGAAACTTAATTTTTATAATTCTTCTTGTATATTAATTTTAATTTTTATAAAATCCCATTATTCTATGTTTTTTTAACTATATAAATTTTTCCTCTTCTTGGATTCATTTGAGCAATCGAAAACAGATATAATAAACACGATCATATATTTCAACTAAAACGTGTAATTTAGAATAAAGCTTAATTAACCTTTGTTTTGTTATAACAGTATAGATTATTTTCCTTTTAATTTGATTTTATTGATTAAAGTAAATCTCCAGTGGAAACAAAGGGGTGGGAGAAATATATAAAAAGGATAGTTATGACATAGAATAGTAGAGTGATGCAATTGAATGACAATGACGAAGAAACACCTTTGAAGTACGACGCAAACACCAAAGCGAAGAATTTTTCTGAAGTTTCCGATAAAGAGGAACTCCAATATACTATTGCTTCGACTGTAGAAGATTTTGTTTCAAATAAACAATCATCGCTTGATGATTTGTTTGACGAACTTCTTTTATCAAATTCTATCTTTAAAAATAAAGAAGTTTTACGACATTCTTATACTCCTGATATATTACCACACAGAAAAAATGAAATAGAAAAGCTTGCTGCAATTTTGGTATCCGCTCTTAAAGGAGAAACACCCTCAAACATATTTGTTTATGGTAAAACTGGAACAGGTAAAACTGTAGTGGTAAAATATGTTGGAAACGGTCTTGTTAAAAAAGTTGGCGGTAAGGCCTTTTTGAAAACATCTCCAACAATTGATTGTAACACTGGACTTCCAAAACCAGATCTTTGTTCAAGTGTGAAGATGGACATGCCTATTACTTTTATTTATATTAATTGTGAAGTTGTTGATACACAATATAGGCTTTTATCAAAATTATCTGAATACTTTGGTCAGTCAGTTCCCCTAACGGGTTGGCCCACGGATAAAATTTATGATGTTTTCTCTCAAAGTCTTGACAGTGAAAAAAAACTTGTTATTATTATTCTCGATGAAGTTGACCAACTCCTGAAAAAAGGAGGAGATGATGTTCTTTATAATTTAACGAGAATTAATGGGGACTTGGAAAATGCTAGGGTCAGTATAATTGGCATTTCAAATGATTTAAAATTCATCGAGTTTTTGGACCCTAGGGTGAAGAGCTCTCTTGGTGAAGAAGAAATTATATTTCCGCCATATGATGCTCCACAACTTATGGATATCTTGGAAGATAGGTCAAAAATTTCTTTTAATGATTCAGTAATTAATCCTGGTGTAATTCCTCTTTGTGCTGCGTTTGCTGCCCAAGAACATGGAGATGCCCGAAGAGCCCTCGACCTATTAAGAACTGCTGGTGAAATAGCAGAAAGACAGAATGCTAAAAAAGTTACAGAACCCCACGTCAGAGTTGCGAAGGACAGAATCGAACAGGATAGAATATCTGAAGTAATTAAAACACTTCCAACTCAATCAAAACTTATACTCTATTCTGTATACCTTCTTGAAAAATACATGCCCGGAGAAATTATCACAGGGGATGTATTCAACATCTACAAGGATTTAAGTAACATCTTAAAAATTGACATACTTACTCAAAGAAGGGTATCTGATTTAATATCGGAGCTTGATATGCTTGGGATATTAAATGCTAAAGTTGTAAGCAAGGGGAGATATGGGAGGACAAGAGAAATATCTTTAGGTGTTCCACCAACTCAGATTAAATCTCTGCTTGAAAATGACTTTAAAATCAAGAAAGTATCTGGGTATATCCCACCAATTCAACACAGGCTTATATAGATTAATTAAAAAGAAAAAGTAAATTATTTGACATTAACTTTTAATGCCTTTTCTTTTTCTTCTGTTTTCTTCATTATGATCTCAAGCACGCCATTGTCAAATTTGGCTTCAGTTTCTTCAGGCTTAATTCCCGAAGGCAAGGGAATTGATCTGTAAAAGCCCTGATACCTTCTTTCTTGAAAGAAATATCCTTTTTTCTCGTCCTCTTCTTCCTTTTCATAATTCTTTTCAGCTTTTATTTCAATTGAGTCTTCTGTTACTTTTATGTCAATGTCGTCTTTTGTAATACCTGGCATTTCTAGCTCCATTATAAATTCATTTTCATTTTCTTTTAAGTCTGTCAAAGGTCTTCTATATCTAACTACTTCTCCTTCTTTTGATTCGCCTGGACTCAATAAGGGAGTTCTTCTCCAAAATTCAGGAAAAGCCCTCTCAATTTCTTCCTGCATTTTTCTCATATCTTCCATAATATCAAACCAACTCATTTAGCTCACCTCTTTTATTTCCTACACTATATGTTAACCTAACTTTAAGTATATAAATCTTTCGCTTTCAATTTTTATTAGTGTATTTGCACTAATTAATAATTTAATGAGAGAATTAATATATTATATAATATGTGATAAATAATTCACGGAAATTATTATAAATATTAATACGTTGTGTTTTTTATGGATGAAAAATCTTCTACAAAAAATGGTACGTCATGTTCAGCAGTTGGATGTCCACTATGCACTAGAGATGGAATGATACTAGCTGGGATAGGTTTAGCAGTGGCATTTCTGATGCCGCCTCCATTTGGTTTTTTAGGATTTATAATACTAGGATTAGCCTATTTTCTGCCATCAATTAAAGCTAAAATCAATAGATAATCTTAATTAATCTTTTTTTATTCAGATGGGAACTGATTTGCAAACTGGTAGAATACAATAGGCCACCAATTAATATTTTCGCTGTCTATATCCTTTCCATAACTTATACCGTTTCTAACAATTATCAAATTTTTTTCAGGTGATACATAGATGTACTGTCCGTGATTTCCGGCAGCATAAAAGTCATAACTTGTATCCTCTCTCTGTATCCCCCACCACATAAGAGAGTAGTATCCAGAATATTCTTTGAAAAATGTTTTATCTGGATAATAGTTTTTATCTTCAGGGAAATAAGGCGCTGTAGATGCTACTATCCATCCTGAGGGGATAAGCTGTTTCCCATTCCAATTTCCTTTTCTTAGATATAATCTTCCAAATTTTGCAAAATCTATTGCCTTGCAATTTATTCCGCTTTCCATCTTCTCAAAATCGTTTGCATCTATACTCCATGAGCCGTCAAACTCCATCCCAACAGGCTTCCATATCTTTTCTTTCATGTATTCCGATACAGTACTGTTTGTAGACCTCTCGATAATCATTCCTAGAAAAAGTGGGTTATAATTATTGTATAAGAACCTCTCGCCTGGATTCTCTCCAATTTTAGTTTTTTCTAGAGCTAACTTCCTCAAGTTGGGGGCATAATAAGTATGGATATCATCGGGCGGTTCGTTGTATTCCAAGCCTGATGACATGTGTAGAAGATCAATTATTTTTATCTCACTAAATCGTATATCCCGCTCTTTTAATTCGGGGAGATAATCTGTTATGGGGTCATATAGAGATTTGATATATCCTTCATCAATTGCAATACCTATTAGCGCCGATACAAATGATTTAGCAACAGAAAATGATGTGACAGTTGATTCTCGGGTATAACCATTATAATACCTCTCAAATATTATATTATCTTTGTAGATTACAATAAATGATGTCGTATCTGTTTTTTCAAGGAACTCATCCAAGTCCCCTACCTTATTATCTCCGTATTTGACCTCAGCAAAACGACTTTTTACAACACTCTCTAAGTTATTTTCACCAAATTTGAATATTGGTCCTTCATTAGAAAATTCATGATATGGAAAAGCTTTGTAATGATTTACGTTGGCAGGCCCGTATCTTACTACTCTTCCTATTGTGGTATTAGAGTAGCTTAAGACAAAAAATGACAGAACAAGAAAAACTAAAATAATTAGTTTTTGTCTCTTTTTGAACATATTATTCATTTCCAAATTTTAAAGATTTAAGTTATAGATATTTAAAAATCTATCTCACTAAATTATTATACCTGAAACGATTGATAACCTTTTAATATTGAAATAATATTATCATTTGTGGTAAAATGAGTGAAGATTTGAACAAACTTGCGCTTAAATATGCTCTTATTAACGCCTTTCAATACGGGGGCACTCCAAATTCTAAGGCCGTTACCGGAAAAATCATGGCTGAGTTGCCTGAGGTAAGAAAGCAGGCAAAAGATGTAATTTTAGCTGTGGAAGAAGCTATTAATCAAATTTCAAAAATGTCTAACAAAGATATTGAAAATAAATTAAGAGAAGTATATCCTGAACACTTTTTAGAAAAACCAAAGGAAAAAGAAGCGCCCAAAGTGCTACCTCCCCTCGAAGGTGCAGAGATGGGAAAGGTAGTGACAAGGCTTCCGCCAGAGCCAAATGGATATCCCCATATAGGGCATGGCATGTCATTTTACTTCAATTATTATTACGCTAAAAAATACGATGGTAAAGTTATTCTAAGATTTGATGATACCAATCCCAAGAAGGAAAAACTTGAGTATTACGATGCCATAAAACAGGATCTAAAATGGCTCAAAATAACTTGGGACGAAGAGCGAAACATGTCTGATGATATGCAACTATACTATAAGTATGCTTTAGATCTTATTAATATGGGAAAGGCCTACGTCTGCAACTGTGATTCAGAATATGTATCCAAGCTTAGATATGACTCAAAGGATTGCCCATGTGTTTCAAACTCAGTTCAAGATAATCTCTCTCTTTGGAAGGAGATGGAAATGGCAGAGGAGGGGAAATATTCTCTTAGACTTAGAGGGGATATGACTTCTAAAAATACAGTCATGCGGGATCCAACTATGATGAGAGTTGTTGACCACCCGCACCCGATTCAAGGTGACAAATATAGGATATGGCCAGTTTATGACTTTGCTTGCGCAATTGAAGATTCTGTTCTTGGTGTAACACATGTACTTAGAAGCAATGAATTTGCATTAAGAATAGAATTACAGGATTATATCCGAGGACTCCTAAATTTAAGAAATCCGAAAATAATTGAATATTCAAGATTCACCGTCAAAGGTGCGCCGACTTCTAAAAGGTTAATTAGGCCTTTGATTGAAGAACATGTGGTATCTGGATGGGACGACCCAAGACTTGTAACAATTCGTGGCCTTAAAAGAAGAGGCATAACTCCAGAAGCTATTCATATGGTCGCAGAGGAGATTGGACTTTCAAAATCAGAACCAGAAATTGATTGGTCACTTATAGAATCACTCAACAGAAAGGTAATAGATTCAACATCTGATAGATACTATTTTGTCTCCGACCCTAAATCTCTTGAGGTTATTGATGCTTCTTATCAGACTATCCAATTAAAGCGCCACCCAGATTTTGATAGAGGTTTTAGAGATGTTCATATAACAGATAAATTTTTCATATCTGGAAATGATTTCGCGGGTATAACTAAGGGACAAATACTCAGATTAAAAGACCTATTCAATATTTTCATAATCGATACTAGCACTAATTCGATTAAAGCTATGCACACAGACGAAAAAACCTCTAAAGATGAACTTTCTAAAATAAAAAAGATTCAGTGGGTATCTGACAAAAATGTGAAAGTATCAGTTATTGTACCTGGAACTTTATACGAAGGAGAGGATATCAATCCAAATTCCCTTACTACGATAAACGGCTATGGAGAAGAAGGTATTGCCAACCTAAAAGTAGATGACATTGTGCAATTTGAACGCTTTGGATTTGTAAGAGTTGACAAGATAGACCCCAGTGGAGTTACTGTCATTCTGACCCACAAATAAGGTGAGTTATGGATTTTAAGGAAGCTTCTCTTAGGGAGAGGAAGATATACTACCATGAAGAATGGAAAGAAAAAGATGTTCCCGATTTTATAGTCGAGCGGATAACTGAAAGGGAATTTGCTTTTGACCACGATGGTAATGGATATAATGATAGATACAAAGGCTTTGAAAATGTTGGCCTATTTTCAGATTTTTTAATTAAAAATTTCCCTTATGCCGTCTGTACAAGCGTTTCATATTATTCAAAGCCTAGGAATAGGGAGGACTGGAAGGGCGCCGAACTAGTTTTTGATATAGACGCCAAAGACTTAACAGTCAAAAGTTGTGACTGTAAAGAGGGGCACGTTTGTGAAAAATGTCTCTCCGAAGCTAAAGAAATTGTTTTAAAAATAAGAGACACAATGATTGGGGATTTGGGGATAAAACGATTAGTCTTGGTATATTCTGGCAGGGGATACCACTTGAGGGTAGTAGATAAAGAGGTACTTCCACTAGAGAGAAGATCAGAAATACTTGAATATGTCACAGGTTCTAAGAGACCAAAAGACCTTTATTTGTCTCATGGATATCCTGCTGTTTACAGAAAAATGTTTACCATGACTTTTAACAAAATGAAGGAAAAAGATCTCCCTTTTAGTAAAAATATTGTTGACACTCTTCTCGCAGAAAAAGAATCTATTATATCGAAGCTAAATGCTTACCATGCCGATTTTCTAGATATTAAAGGTATAGGAGATAAGACAAAAAATGAATTCTTGGGCCATATAGAGCGAATAAATGCATCTTTAGTCGACGGGAAGGTTACTGTCG
>CAZVXE010000002.1:0-59110 GCA_964630765.1 uncultured Thermococci archaeon
GGGAACCATTGATTACAATTATTACTGCTCCGATAAATGAAACGAATATTCCAAACGCCGTCTTTTTGTTAAGTGCTTCACCCAGAAAAATCATTGCAAAGATTGCTATGAATGGAACATTGAAATTTATCAGAATTGATGAATTTATGGCAGATGTGAATTTTAAAGCATATACTTGAATTGCCTGTACTAGAGTTACACCAAGAAGACCAAGAATCGAAAAAGTAATAATTTCATTTTTATTAATTTTAAGACTCTTCTTTCCTTCAAGACGATATGTAATTGCAACTATTACGGGGCACGCAATAAGAAATCTAAAAAATGCAAGAGAATATGGGGGGATTTCTGTCAATCCCCACTTTATAGCAATCCATGATCCAGACCAAATTAGGACTAGAGCTAGTAACTCAAGGAATGTTTTTAATTTCATTGGGCATCTTTTTCCTTCTACTTATCTAGCTCGGAGAGATGTTTTATTCGTTTAAGCATGTTGGGATGTGTACTCATGAGCTCCATTATGCTAGCAGATGTGCCAACTCTAATCCCGCCTTGTCTTACGGATGCAAGTTCATTTCTGTCAATAGTACCGCTCATATCTCTATCCACTTCAGTGAGTTCATTAAAATCACCCATAGCCTTAGTTGGATCATTTAAGAAGAAAGCTTTGATTCCTTCTAATCTCTGTACTTCTCGTTTTGGTGTCTTTGCGGTGCCATAAGTAAGTTTGTATAGTGCCGATGCTAATTGGTGAGGTTCATTTCCTATTTCCGCACTTCCTTTGTCTGCATAGTATTCCCTTATTCTTGATCCATACATCACTAATAGATTTGTAATAAAGTATACAACTAATGCTACTATTCCTACCATAGCTGTTCCCCCGGCATTCCTGTCATTACTTGTACCTACTCTTCCACTGTACATCGAAGACATGTACATATAATAGGCTATCATTGGGACAGCACTAAGTAAAGTAATAATCGCCATGTCACTATGTTTCACATGAGAAATCTCGTGCCCTATTACTGCCTTAAGTTCATCCTCTGAAAGTAAATTTGTAATACCTTCTGTAACGCATACCCTTGCATCGCCTTTTGATCTTCCAAAAGCAAATGCGTTTGGCATTGGAGTTGGACATACACCAACACGAGGTGTTTTCTTCAAGCCTGCTTTTCTAGCCTGTTCTTCAACCATTCTGTAAAGCTTTGGATTATCCCCTTCTGTAATGTATCTGACCTTCATTGATGATTCGACCATCTTTGGCCCAATCATATACTGTACAAACATCATTCCCAGTGCCAAAATAACTGAGTAATTAACAAAACTCTGGCCCGAATAACCAACGGCAGCCCCTACAAAGAGTAAAAATCCATATAGTACGACAAACATTAGCCCAATTAGCATATACATTTTCATTTGAAGCCACATAATATCTCCTATGATTAAATATACTTATTATTATTTAAATATTTCTTATACGCTTTAGAGAAAATAGCATTGCTTAGGCTTAACTGAAGTGCGACTGGCGGGATTCGAACCCGCGCTTGAAGCTTGGGAAGCTCCAGTCCTAACCACTAGACTACAGTCGCTTCAAGTACAAATGTGTAAATGCAAATTTATAAATTTATCTTTTCAAATAGTCTTCCAATAATAAACCCAATTGCAGTGCATGTTTCAAGAGAAATACCTTCACCAGTTATATCGAGGTGGTGCGTTGTCATCTTTCTAATCTCTCTAGGAAGCCCTCTCCTGCCAAGGCCAATAAATAGAACTGAATCATCACCTTCTCGAATATTCTTTGCTATGGTACCCAGATCACAATTCTTTTCTGGCTTTGATGTCGTAGATATGAAAACACCTTTTAGCTTGTTAGGGTCATCAGTAGCTACTAATTTGCCATGGTTGATAAGCTCCTCAATATACTTGCCACCGTCTCCTATAGTGGTGTTTTCCTTTACCTCTTTCAAAAGAAACTCTTTGTAATCCTCTTTGAAGGGAAAATCGAAAAGGCAAAGATCAAATCCCGTATAAAAACATAGTGGGGCGGCCCTTGCAATATTCCTAGAATGTATATCGTGCCATTTCAATTTGTCATAAGTGTTTACAAGACAGATTGTAACTTTTCCTTTAGGGCTTCTTTGTTGACTCACCTTTAACAACTCCTGTTGCAATAATATGGGATACTCTTAGGGGCTCGGGAATGTTAGAGTGCATCGATGAAATCCTGATAATTTCTCTTGCATCATCTTCCTCAATACCTTTGAACTGAAAGAAAATATCTGAGTCCCCTTGAACTTTTCCTTCATAGATTTTACCAGCTTTTTCTATAATCGCCAGTCTTTCTTCTTTATGATTTAGATTTGTAAGCGCTTTTTCTATAGAGCTTAGATCAGGCATTCTCCTCATAACAACTATAACTGGGAGTCCTGTATCTTGATTTAGCTTTTCAATGTCCACAAGATTGAAGCCAGCTAGTGTAATCCCTTTTAGCATAATCGCCCTTAAGTCCTTGTAACGTGCGTTAAGAATCATCTTAGTAATCTTTTCTGTTGCGTCAAGGCCGTCTCTTTCAACATAGGTGCTGAGAACGCCATCGATCCAGAACCCACCTCTAACTAAAGCACCAACTACTAAAACATCGCTATCTTCTCTTGTAAAATTTGAGTCATCAATTCCAAGGATCCTTATCTCCCTCTTTATCCGCATCATCTTAGGATAGAAGTTAGTATTAATATGTTTAAGCATTAGAAATAGAGGTCAATAAAATATGAAAATGCTTCTGCTATAGCCTTTCTCTCTTCTTCAGGATCGTTCAAATCTTTCCCGCTAAGTTTTTCAGAAAGAATATCTACGGCCTCATCGATACTAAATACTTTTTCAATATACCCTTTGCCAATTAATGCCTCGACGAAATCCCCTCTCATCTTCTTGTCACTTCGTCTTGGGGATTTTATTTTTGATTTTGCTAAAGCATCTGAGAGAGCAATATTCGAGACTTTTTTGCCCGTGTATCTACCCTGGACTCTTGATTTTGCAGCGGAATATAAAAAGTTCACAACAGCATCACCAAAGGCCGAAAGATTTGAATCTTCGGAGATTTCTTCCATGGAAAATCTCCATACATCTGATTTATAAATCTTCACAGGAGAATAATAAAACTTATAATAAGTGAATTCTATAATATTATAGGAAAGTGATTTTTCATGTTTGATATCATTGTTTTGGCTAGTCTTAAGGAAAAAATAGATTTCTGGAAAAAAGAGAAGTATTCAAAGATTATAACGAAATTTCCAGAGAGGAGGAAGGAATTTTTCACGTCATCTGACATACCGGTGGATGTGCAATATACTCCTCTTGATATTATTGATTTTGATTATACAAAAGACCTTGGTAATGCTGGAGAATACCCTTATACTAGAGGGGTACAACCAAACATGTTCAGAGGAAAGCTCTGGACAATGAGACAATATGCAGGCTTTGGCTCTGCTGAGGAAACAAATAGGCGGTACAAATATCTCTTATCTGAAGGTCAGACAGGGCTTTCAGTTGCATTTGATCTTCCCACGCAGATAGGATACGACTCGGATAATCAAATGAGCTTTGGTGAAGTCGGAAAGGTTGGAGTTGCCATCGATTCACTTGAGGACATGGAGACTCTTTTTGATGGAATTCCCTTAGACAAAGTTTCTACTTCAATGACGATAAACTCAACAGCGGCAATTCTCCTTGCAATGTATATCGCTGTGGGTGAAAAACAAGGCGTTGCACCTGAAAAATTAAGAGGCACAATACAAAACGATATCTTAAAGGAATATGTTGCAAGAGGAACTTATATATTTCCCCCAAAAGAATCAATGAGGATAATCACAGATATTTTTGAATACTGTACTAAGAATCTCCCCGAATGGAATACCATTAGTATAAGCGGGTACCATATCAGGGAAGCCGGAGCAACCGCAGCTCAAGAAGTTGCCTTCACACTTGCAGATGGTGTCGCCTATGTAGAGGCAGCGATAAAAGCAGGGTTACAGGTAGATGAATTTGGAAAAAGATTATCTTTCTTTTTTAATGCACACAACAATTTCATAGAGGAGATTGCAAAATTTAGGGCAGCACGACGGATATGGGCAAGAATAATGAAAGAAAGATTCGGCTCCAAAGACCCAAAAGCCATGATGCTTAGATTTCACACTCAGACAGGAGGTAGCACACTTACGGCACAGCAATCTGAAAACAATATTGTAAGAGTAACAATGCAAGCATTGGCAGCTGTTCTTGGAGGAACACAATCGTTGCATACAAACTCAATGGACGAAGCACTCGCCCTGCCGTCAGAAAAAGCAGTTACAGTAGCCCTTAGAACTCAACAAGTAATTGCACATGAAAGTGGCGTTGCAGACACAGTTGATCCGTTTGCCGGTTCATATTATCTCGAATATCTAACGAATAAGATTGAAGATGAAGTAAATAAATACTTTGACAAGATTGACTCCCTTGGTGGGATGGTAAAATCCATCGAAGGGGGTTATGTACAAAAGGAGATTCAAGATAGCGCTTACAAATATCAGAAAGCCATTGAGAAGGGTGATTTGATAGTAGTTGGTGTCAACAAATTTACCATGGAAGGAAAACTACCCGAAGAACTCCTGAAGTTAAATCCAGAAGTTGAAAAACTTCAAATTGAGAAATTGAGAAAACTAAAAGCTAAAAGAAACAATGTCAAAGTCAAAGAGCTTTTGGATAAAATCGAGGAAGCTGCAAGAAGTGATAAAAATCTTATACCGCCAATACTTGAGGCTGTCAAGGCCTATACCACACTTGGTGAGATAAGCGACACTTTGAGGAAAGTATTCGGTGAATACAAATCTTCTGTTATATTATAATATCTTTTTTTTATATCCCATGTAAGAGAACATAAAGGATTCCCAAGGGTAATTCTTTTTTACTTTTTTATCATGGTAACGATTTAAAACATATGCCATCATTATAGGGACTACAGGGATTACAGAAACTCCAGAACCGATAAATAGTCCCGTATTCTTTTTGACCTCATTTCCTTTCACGATATTCCTCATAGATCTCTTCATGATATAATACCCTGTATTCCAGCTCCACAACATAGTTTGCTTCATTGAGGCTACGTGCCCTTGAGGAATCGTCTTTTTCTTTTTTACAGCTTTATAGAAATCTTCTATAGTGTTACCTTCGAATAGCGTGTATGCATTTCCAACCATTCTTTCGGTGTGTGCATCACTTCCCGCGATTGAGGCATTTTTTATTATCTTGTTTTCTTCTGATGCTTTTCTATTGATTACACCGTCCCTGTGGAATGCATTGAAGACTTCAATCCCGTCGATATTTAGTTTATGTATTAGGTCCTTAAAGCATGGGCATATAACGCTATACGGATGAGGCACTATAGCAAGGCCACCTTGATTCCTTACTCTATCTATTGATTCCTCAGCGGATAGATTTGGTGGGATAGTTTCATTTAAGAAAAGTCCAAGTAACTCGCCATCTGATGTTGAGATTTCTTCTCCGACTATTATCCTGGAAGGTGCAAGCTTTTCCGTTTCAATGCCGCCCCTTATGGTATCGTGGTCAGTTATAGCTAAGAAATCTATTCCCCTTTTGTCAGCATATTTTAGAATTTTTTCCGGCCTAGAAATACAGTCAGGAATAACGGGGATTTTTTTTGAATTTCCAGAATATTTTGTGTGGATATGGGTATCAACTTTACACATATCCGACTTAGAATCAGAACAATCCATTAGATGAACAGAGAAAAAATCACTTATAAATCTAATGCATATGGTAAAAATATCCCGAAAGTTTTAAATAGTCATTTTAATTAAGTTTTTATGATGGGAAAGATTAGGTCTTCCGAATCGGTATCAAGAAAATTTTATTATTGTTTTAGCTTTAGGTATTGATACCTTTCACTGGCCGAATCCTTAGTTTCTCTTTCCAATCCCTTTTAAGGAGGTTATTTTTATGGAGAGTTCTTTAGAGGCTCTTAGAGAAGAAATTAACAGGATTGATGAGGATATTATAGGTCTGCTTTCAAGAAGAGTGGAAGTAGTAAAAAAGATAGCGGCCCTAAAAAAAGCCAAGGGCATTTCAGTAGAGGACAGAGATAGAGAGAAAACACTTTTTCTTAAACTTGAAAAAGAGGCCAGAAGGAATAATATTGACGAAAAGTTCGTTTCGGAAGTTTTTGGAGTAATTGTTTCCCAGTCAAAACTTATTCAAAATAAGATATTGGAGGAACAAAAATGATTGTCATAATGAAAGCAAAGGCTGAGGAGGAGGATGTCAATAGAGTAATAGATACGATCCAATCACTTGGCCTTAGGACGCAGTTGAATTTAGGTGCGGAAAGAATGGTAGTTGCTGTAATAGGCGACATTAGTAAGATTGGGGAAGACAACTTCTTTAGGATCAGGGCAATGAAGGGTGTAGAAAACACCGTATTTGTTTCAAAGCCTTACAAATTAGTTTCAAAAGACTTCAAAAAAGAGCAGACTATAATAGATGTAGAAGGAGTAAAAATAGGTGGAAAGAAGATTGTTGTTTTTGCTGGGCCATGTTCAGTTGAGAACAGAGAACAGATAATGGAAGTTGCTGAGAAGATAAAGAAATCAGGCGCCAGTATGATAAGGGGCGGAGCATTCAAACCACGTACATCCCCTAAAGATTTCCAGGGGCTTGGGGAAGAAGGATTAAAATTATTGTACGAAGCAAAGGAAGAAACAGGACTTCCAATTGTAACTGAAATCATGGATGCTAGAGATGTAGGTCTTTTATCTGAATATGCTGACGTTCTCCAGGTCGGAACTAGAAACATGCAAAATTACACATTATTAAAAGAACTTGGAAAATGTGACAAACCTGTTCTTCTAAAGAGGGGAATGTGGGCAACAATGGCGGAATTTCTTGGAGCTGCAGAGTACATAATGAACGGGGGAAATGAAAAAGTCATATTATGTGAGCGAGGTATCAGGACTTTCTCTGATTACTCTAGAAATACTCTTGATCTTAGTATTATTCCAGCCATAAAAGATGAGAGCCATCTGCCTATAATCTCGGATCCAAGTCATGGTACTGGTAGGAGGAGTTTAGTTTTGCCTATGGCTAAAGCATCAGTTGCCTGTGGTGCAGATGGATTGTTGATAGAAACACATCCCGACCCAGATAGGGCAATAAGTGATGCAGATCAAACTATTTCTTTGAGCGCTTTTTCAAAACTTATGGAAGATTTAAAACAAATAGCAAAAGCAGTTGGGAGGGAACTATAAATGATAGTAATAATGAAGATGGGCGCAGAGGAAAGCCAAGTTCAAGAGACCATCAAAAGAATAAAAGATCTTGGTTTCAATACTCACCTATCGCAGGGAGAAAATAGAACGGTAATTGGTGTAATCGGAGACGTATCTTCGATAGATGAAAGTGATGTTGAAAGATTAAGGGCGACACCTTACATAGAGGAAGTTGTACGAGTATCAAAGCCTTACAAATTAGTTTCTAGAGCATTTAACAAAGAGAATACAGTTATTAAGGTAAATGGCACTGAAATAGGTGGGAAAAAGATTGTAGTAATGGCGGGACCATGCACAGTAGAAAGTGAGGATCAGATTATTAGTATAGCAAGAGAGGTAAAAAGTTCAGGGGCCACTATCTTAAGAGGAGGCGCATTCAAGCCACGTACCGCACCAAAAGACTTTCAGGGTCTTGGGGAAAAAGGTCTAAAATTTTTATTAGAAGCAAAAGAAGAAACTGGTCTTCCAATATGCACTGAAGTTATGGATACAAGAGATGTAAATCTTGTAGCCGAGTATGCAGATATCCTACAAGTTGGAACTAGAAATATGCAGAACTACGCTTTACTAAAAGAGCTTGGAAAATGTGACAAACCTGTTCTTCTAAAGAGGGGCATGTGGGCCACATTGAAAGAATTTCTTTCAGCCGCAGAGTACATTCTTGCAGGCGGAAATGAGAAGGTCATGCTATGTGAGAGGGGCATAAGGACATTTTCAGATTTCACAAGAAATACATTGGATCTAAGCATTGTGCCAGTATTGAAGGCTGAAAGCCATTTACCTGTAATTGTTGACCCAAGTCACGGTACAGGAAGAAGAGATATTGTAAAACCCATGGCGCTTGCTGCAATAGCATGCGGTGCAGATGGTGTCACTATTGAAGCACACACCGATCCAGAGAAAGCAATAAGTGATGCAGACCAGACAATAAGTACCGCAGATCTTCATGCGTTAATGGGAGAAATAAAATATATATCTAGAATGTTTGGACGGGAAATATAGAATGAACAACCCAGAAACTGAAATAATCAAGGTGGCTACTGGAAGAAATCAATACGAGATAGTTGTTGGTAGGGGTATCCTCCAAAAAGCGTTTGAAGAGATACTTGAAGAATATAAAGACTATAAAATTGCCATAATAACTGATTCAAACGTAGAAAAGATATGCGGAAATAAAATTCTTCAAATACTCGATAAGAAAGATCGAGTTTTTATTCTATCTTTCAAAGCAGGCGAAGAGTCAAAAAATAGGAAAACAAAGGAGGAGCTTGAAGATAGGCTATTTGAACTTGGATTTGGCAGAGATACTTTGATTATTGCTTTAGGTGGGGGGGTCACTGGGGACCTTGCAGGTTTTATAGCCGCAACATACATGAGGGGAGTTCCTTTCATACAGATACCAACGACACTTCTCTCTCAAGTTGATAGCAGCATAGGTGGGAAGGTAGGTATAGATCATCCATCAGGAAAAAATCTTATAGGGGCCTTTTACCCGCCAAATAAAGTCTATACCGATTTAGATTTTCTTAGTACACTGCCAAATGAAGAAATAGTAAATGGTATTGCCGAAATAGTAAAAGCTGCAGTTATAAAAGACGGGGAATTTTTTGCATAT
The DNA here is from genome assembly GCA_964630765.1 of uncultured Thermococci archaeon. Classification (GTDB taxonomy): domain Archaea; phylum Methanobacteriota_B; class Thermococci; order Methanofastidiosales; family Methanofastidiosaceae; genus Methanofastidiosum. The sequence continues at coordinate 8,932 of CAZVXE010000002.1, forward strand.
CTAGAATCCAATATTCACAGGGTAGTTAAACTTGAAAAAGAATTTATTGATAATGCAATTATTTCATCCCTTAAAATTAAGGCCAATATAGTGCAAACAGATGAGAAGGAATCCGGCCTTAGAAAGATTTTAAATTTTGGGCACACAATTGGCCACTCTATCGAGATACTTTCAGATTTTGAAATACCTCATGGGAGGGCAGTTGGCATGGGAATGAAAGTTGAAACATTGATTTCTGAAAAAATTGGGATCCTAAAATCTGAAGAAAGAAACAGAATATTTCAACTTCTTAAAAAATCAAAACTTCTTGATATACCTTTCAAAGTACTGCCCGATGAAATAATAAAAAAAACTATTTTGGACAAAAAAACTAGGAAAGGAGTAGTTGAATATTCTTTGGTAAGTGGGATAGGAAACGCTGTTTATGGTATCAAGGTAGAAGATAGTATTGTAAAGGAATCTTTAGCGGAGGCAGGGTTTACTTGATCACTGCCTCAATTATGCCGTCATCACAAAAAGAGGCAACAACTCTTTTAGAAAAAGCATTGGCAAAAAGTGAGTTAGCAGAGATAAGAATAGATTTAATCACTGATTTAAATCTTTTAGATATCAGCAATAGATTTGACAAAAAAAGAATCATAGTCACTAACAGAAAGAAAGATGAAGGTGGCTCATTTGAAGGAAGCGAATCTGAGAGGATTTCTCCACTAATCGATGCATTAAAGATTGGATTTGGATTTATCGATATCGAGTACTCTTCAATTGATTCTTTACAGAATCTGATTTTTAAAAAAAGAGAATTTAACTCAAAGACAAATATAATTATTTCTTACCACAACTTTGAGGAAACACCGGAAAACTTGAAAGAAATATTCACACAAATTGAAAATCAAGGCCAGGATATTATTAAGATAGTTGCATATGCTAACGATATTTCAGATAACCTAATAATAAAAGATCTTTTATCTTCTAAATCAAGTCAAAGCAAAAAAGTTATTTCTTTTCTAATGGGCGAGAAAGGCGAGGTAAGCAGGATACTCTGTAGCTCTTGGGGAAGCTACACTTCTTATGCGCCGTTAAAAGGGGTGGGCAAAACAGCCCCGGGACAGATCCCAATAGAGATTCTAAATGATGTATACCGAGCAAACTTAATTAATAGTAATTTTGATATTTATGGGCTCATTGGAAATCCTGTTAAGGAAAGCATAGGCTATTACGTTCATAACAAATTATTTTCTTATTATAATATAGATGCAGTTTATCTAAATTTTTTGGTAGACGATCTGGGTAAGTTTATGAGTTCATTTAAGGACCAATTCAAAGGTCTTTGTGTCACAATGCCTTTCAAGGAAAAGGTCGCACCCTACTTAGATAATATAGACCCGATGGCACAAAAAATAGGTGCGATTAATACAATAAAGAAAAACAACGGGGGGCTCTTTGGAACAAACACAGATTGGATCGGGTCAATATACTCAATTGAAAAATTGACTCCAATAAAAAATAAAAGGGTATTAATCCTTGGTGCAGGGGGGGCCGGAAAAGCGATTGCATTTGGTATAGAAAATAGGCAGGGTGAAATAATAATTTCAAACAGAGATGAAAAGAAGGCACTAGAGCTTTCAAAAAATCTGAATGCTGAATCAGTCTTGTGGGAAGACAGAAATGATGTTGAATTTGATATTTTAGTTAACGCCACAAAAATTGGAATGTCCCCTGAAGAAAATAATTGTCCAATGGAAGATTCATTTTTTACTAAAGACCTATCTGGAATTACAGTTTTTGATGCTGTTTACAGTCCGATTGATACGAGATTATTGATGAGATCAAGGGAACAAGGAGCAAAAATTGCAAATGGATTAAATATGTATATTGGGCAGGCGATGGCTCAATTTGAACTCTGGACCGGGATAAAGCCATCTTCTGAAAAGATGGAGAAATTTTCTAGAGAAGCCTTAGAGATGAGGGGCGGGCGTAATGAAAATTAAAGAGATTAAATCCATAAATTTTGATATAGATGTCAAATTAAAGGCTCCACCTTCAAAAAGTTACACTCACAGAGCCCTCTTTGTGTCTGCTCTGGCGGAGGGAAGATCAAAGATTATCGATCCACTTATCTCAGACGATACTAACTACACTATAACTTGCCTAAAGCAACTTGGTATAGACATAACAGAAGAGCCACGTAATGGGGGGATTATTTTCAACATAGAAGGGAGTGGTGGTAATCTAAAAGAACCCGCTACGCCCCTTTACATTGGGAATTCTGGGACGACCCTTAGATTTCTTATGGCAATAGCATCGCTTGTAAATGGAGTTGTTACAATTGATGGTGATGAGGAAGTAAAAAAGAGGCCCGTGAAAGGTCTTGAAGATTCTCTTATGAAACTCGGTATTGCTATTGATTCAAACAAAGGATGTCCACCAGTTAGAATCTCTTCAAATGGAACTATTGGTGGGGAAACATTACTTGAGCCGAGAGAGAGTAGTCAGTACCTAAGCGCTTTGCTCATGGCATCACCATACGCACACCCTTCTATGAAGATCAAAGTGGCTGGACAAGTTCCATCAAGCCCTTATGTAGAAATGACCCTAGATGTCATGGAAAAGTTTGGGGTTCGAGTTCAAAGAAAAGATTTTTCAGAATTTTATATTTCTCCCTCGAAATATCTAGGCCGGGAGTATATAGTTGAAGGAGATTTTTCAAATAGCTCTTACTTTATGGCTGTTGCAGCTATCGGTGGTGGCAAGGTAACTATTGAAAATCTAAATAGGAATTCCAAGCAGGCCGATAAGGTATTTGTTGACATACTTGAGAAGATGGGTTGCGAGGTCTCGTGGTCCAATAATTCATTGACATTAAAGGGTGGAGAACTTAGGGGAATAGAAATTGATATGAAAAAATCTCCAGATATTGTTCCAACTTTAGCTATTGTTTCAGCTTTTGCAAAAGGACCAACAAAAATATATAACATCGAAACATTGAGATTTAAAGAAACAGATAGATTGAGTGGAGTTGCTACAGAGCTTCAAAAGATTGGATGCAAAGTTGAAGAAGGGAGTGATTACATGATAATAATCCCTAATAAGTTAAATGGGGCTGAAATTGAAACATATAAGGATCATCGTATGGCAATGTCATTTGCAGTCGCTGGTCTTTTTATCGAAGGAATAAAAATTCTTGATCCAGATTGCGTCTCAAAATCATACCCAAACTTCTGGAAAGATTTTTCAAAGATATGTGGGGGCATTAATTGAACATCCTTCTCTTTGGATTACGGTGTGTCGGTAAGACTACCGTTGGCCTTAGATTGTCTGATATAACAGATAGGATTTTTTTTGATACTGATTCTATAATCGAAAAAAGAGAGTCAAAAAATATCTCAGAAATCATTAGTGAAAAGGGCTGGGATTATTTTAGAACAAGAGAGAAAGAAGTCATTAGGGATGTATCAAAAGAGAATAATGCCGTTATCTCCTTGGGGGGTGGAGCGCTTATGGATAAAGAAAATGTCGATTCGCTTAAGGATTCTCTCTTTATTCTATTAAAGGCAGATATTCAAACAATGAGAAGCAGGATGGAGAGAGATGCACCAAGACCTTCACTTACAAATGAGAATGCTCAAAATGAGATTGGTACAATAATGGCAGAAAGGGCGCCTGTTTATGAAGAAATAGCAGATATAATTATAGATACAGACGGTTTAAGTGTGTATGAAGTCTGTGATAAAATCTTATTGGAGCTTGAGAAAAGGAGATTGATGTGATGGGTGGAAATACTTACGGGAGATTTTTTAGGATTACAACCTGGGGCGAGTCGCACGGCAAGGCGTTGGGGGTCGTTATAGACGGATGCCCACCTGGAATTATTATTAGCGAAGAGGAAATTAATAAAGAGCTGAATTTAAGAAAGCCGAAAAGTGATGAACTTTCTACATCAAGAAAGGAAGATGACAGGTGCGAGATCTTATCTGGAGTGTTCGAAGGAAAGACAATTGGAACTCCTATTTCAATAATTGTAAACAATAAAGATGTTGACTCTTCTTCATATGAAAAAATAAAAGGAGTATTTAGGCCAGGCCATGCTGATTATACCTACTTCAAGAAGTATGGTTTGTATGACCATAGAGGCGGTGGAAGGGCCTCCGGGAGGGAGACAGTTGCAAGAGTTGCAGCAGGGGCCGTTGCAAGAAAAGTTTTGGAAAAAGAGATTAAAGGATTTGAACTTTTTTCATTTACAAAGAATATCGGCGGTATACTTACAACTGACATTGATCACAACTCTCTGAAGAGAGAGGAGATAATCAAAGATAGGCTATGGTGTCCAGATAAAAAAATCTCTGAACAAATGGCCCAGCAAATCGTCAAGGCAAAATCTCAAGGTGAGTCTGTTGGAGGAATTGTCGAGTTAGTTATTAAAAACGTTCCTATGGGATTGGGAGAGCCCGTATTTGATAAACTTGAAGCAGATTTAGGAAAAGGACTCTTGTCTATTGGTGCAGTCAAAGGAGTAGAATTTGGCGGAGGATTTAATCTTTCCAATTTGTTCGGCTCTGAAAGTAATGACCAGATGAATAAAACGGGTTTTGTGACAAATAGGGCCGGAGGAATTGTTGGTGGAATATCTAACGGGGAAAATATTGTTATCCGAGTCGCAGTAAAGCCAATACCTTCAATTTCCAAAGAACAAAAAACAATTGATATCAAAGGAAATGAAAGGGTAATTAAAATCGAAGGAAGGCATGATCCATGCGCCATTCCAAGAATCAACCCAGTATGCGAAGCAATGGTCACCATTACAATTTTAGACCATCTACTTATGCAGAAGTCGATAGGAGGAATCAAGTGACGGTAGTTGGAATTATAGGTGGAACAGGAAAACTTGGAGGGTTATTCAAGAAGCTCTTTGAGGGGGAAGGATTTGAAGTTCTTGTTTCTTCAAGATCCACATCTCTTTCTAAAGAAGAGCTTATCCGGAAAAGTGACGTTGTAATTGTATCAGTTCCTATTGAATCCACCATAGCCGTAATAAGAGAAATAGTTCCTTTTATAGGCGAAGGAAAACTTCTCATGGATCTTACTTCGCTTAAGGTGGGCCCGATAGATGAAATGTTAAAGTCAAAAGCAGACGTTTTAGGAACTCACCCTCTATTTGCGCCCTCTATCGGGGATATATCTGGGCAAACTATTATACTGTGCCCTCAAAGAATATCCAATAAAGAACTCTATCAAAAGATTAACTCTACATTTGAAAAAAGAGGGGCAAATATTGTAGAGATGTCACCAGAAACGCACGATAAAATGATGGCGGTGATCCAGGGTTTAACTCACTTTTCTGCTATTGTTCTGTGCCATTCTCTAAAAGATTTGGATTTTGATATAAAAAAAAGTCTTGAATGTACAAGCCCTGTGTATAGATTGACACTGGACATGGCAGGTAGAATCCTAAATCAAAAGCCTGAACTGTATGCAGACATCTCTCTTTTAAATCCAAAAACACCTGAAATACTGTCACAATACATCCAATCGGCTGAGACATTATTTAAGAAAATTGAAACAAAAGACCGAGATGGATTCATTAAATTCTTTGAAGAAGCCTCTGAATATCTAGGAGAGTTCACAGAAAAAGCTGAAAAGGAGAGCAATATATTGATTAAAAGGATGGTAAGCGAATGAAGGTATCAACATTAGGGCCAAAAGGCACTTTTAGCCATGAAACGTCTTTGTTACTTGGCGCAGATGAGATATTATTCAAACGAAGCATATGGGAAGTATTCAACGCAGTTGAGAAAAGCGAAAGTGAAGGTGGCGTTGTTCCTGTAGAAAATTCCCTTGTAGGGGGAGTATCACAAACTCTTGACAGCCTCATTGAATTCAATCTAAAGATCAATAAAGAATACCTTCTACCTATCCACCATAATCTTGCCTGTTGGGGAGAATTAGAAGATATAGAGGTATTGTATACCCATAATCTTACTCTATCTCAGTGTGAAAAGTTTGTCAGAAACTATCTGCCAAAAGTTGAGGTTCATGAAACGTCTTCAAATGCAATCTCGGCAGTTGAACTTTCAAATAGAAAAGATAACAGATATGCAGCGCTTGTGTCTGAATTTGCCGCTGATTTATACAAGTTAAGATTATTAAAAAAAGATGTTCAGGATGAAAAACTCAACTTCACAAGATTCTTTGTTGTCGGAAATCAAAGTGCATTGCCAACTGGTAAGGACAGGACGAGCATAGTAGTATCTCCAAGTGTTAATAGACCTGGTGTTTTGTATTCTGTTATAAAACCGTTCTATGATGCAGGGATTGACTTAACTAAAATTGAATCAAGACCTTCCAAGAAGAGAATGGGGGAATACATTTTTTTCATTGATTTCAAAGGCCATACAAAAGATAAGAAGATAAGCTTGACATTAAAGGAGTTATCCTCAATATTCTCTGTAAAAGTTCTAGGATCGTATCCAAGGGCATATTAAATTTTATTTTTGATTTTTATGAAATTCGCAATCCTAAACTGAAAAGTTATTAAGTGGTATTTTAGTGTGAATTACAAACAAATTGGGGGAATGAAATTGGAAAGAAATAAAAAATATGGTATTATCCTAATAGTGCTTTTATTATTTGTTTTATACTTTTACTGGCCAAATATAGATCCTTTTGTGCCAGATAATCCCAACGTTCCAAACGTTATTTTGTCTAATAATGATCGTATACTTATAATGGCCCCTCATCCAGACGATGAATCTGTTGCTACGGGGGGTTTGATACAGGAAGCCATAGATAGCGGTATTCCTGTTCATGTTGTATTTTTCACATATGGGGATTTCAATGTATGGTCATATACAGTTTTTGAAAAAATACCAATGCTTACCCCGGGCCAGGCATTAAATCTTGGAGAAATAAGGCATGGTGAGGCGCTAAACGCTATTAAAAAACTAGGGCTTTCTGAAGAGGATGTCACATTTTTGGGATATCCTGACTATGGGACTTCTGAGATACTTTACTATCATTGGGGTTCTAGCCCTCCATATGCTGGGATTCTTACAAGAAAGACTTCAGTGCCTTATTCGACAGCACTTAGTCCAGGCTCTTCCTATAAAGGTGAATCTGTAATGTCTGACATTGAAACTGTTATCACAGAGTTCAATCCTACAAAGATATTTGTTTCTCATCCAGACGATCACCATCCTGACCACAGAGCATTGTTTGTATTCACTACTGTATCTCTTTGGGACATGGGGAAAGATATCGAAGTATACCCCTACCTAGTTCACTATCGTCAATGGCCATCCCCGTTGGGCTACTACCCTCAATACTTTTTAGACCCGCCTTCATATGATGATGGAATCATTTGGAAGGAATTGCCAATGAACTCTAGAAATGCTCAGACAAAATATTCTGCATTAAAAAGTCACGTAACCCAATATGAATCCAATAAAAAATATCTTAATTCCTTTATCCGAACAAATGAGGTATATGGGAACTTTGAGGATATTTATCTAAGCACTAAACCGATTGATATATCCTTAGATAAAAATGCCTTAGAGGAATCTGCACCTTCAGAGTTTAATGAAAGTCAGGAAGATGCATTCATCAGAATCGAAGCTCAATCAGTCCACATTGAAAATGACAAGCTTGTATTCTATTATATGCTGTCAGAGCCTTTTGGGGAACGGATAGATCTTGATCTATATGTGTTTGGATATAGGGATGATAAGGAATTCTCAGAGATGCCAAAGATTAATGTTGAAGTCAATCTAAAGGGATATTCAATTTATGACCAAAAAAAGTCTATTTCGAATATTGGAATAGAAGTTAAAAAGACACCAACAGAGATTACTGTAAAAGTTCCAATCAAAGACCTAGGAGACCCGGATAAGGTAATATTTAGTGCAACAACTTCAACAGGACTCCTTTCACTCGATTCTATGCCATGGAGAATTGTAATTCTGAATAAGGAATGAAAATGACTAGCGATAACAGACTGGCATCAATTGATGAGTTCAGAGGATTTGCCATATTCATGATGGTAATTATCAACTTCCTTGCCAGAGCAAACAATGTACCTCTATGGCTAAAACATGCCCCCAACATTGGATTTACAGTTGCAGATATAGTTGCACCTATGTTTATCTTTGCAATTGGACTTACCTATGGATTGTCATTTAGAAACCGTGTTGAAAGAGCAGGCAAAGAAAAAACATACAGCCATTTCTTTACCAGATATATGGCGATTGCAGGAATAGGATTCTTTTTGACATCTTTTGGAAATCTAACTGGCACATATGAAAATAGCTCAAACTGGGGACTTTTACAAGCAATTGGAACGGCTGGTTTGATTACCCTATTATTCATTAAATTTTCAACTAAAATAAGGGCCATAGTGGGAATTTTATTATTAATCTTTTACCAGTTCATGCTTGATCAGTTCTGGCTTCAAACAGTAATTAGTTCATCGCATGGCGGGCTTTATGGGTCTTTATCGTGGGGGGCTATGCTGATATTAGGAACAGTATTTGCGGATTTATATCATTTTCAAAACAAGAATAGTAAGAAGTTTTTATCTGTGGCAATAATAGTTTTAGTAATAGGTTTGTTATCGTTATTTTTCATTCCTATTAGTAAAAATAGGATATCATTTAGCTATGTCTTAGTGGCCTTAAGTTTGAGTGTTTTAATTTTTGAGATTTTTGATTTTTCAATTAAAAAGTTTAATATCCGTATTAATTTATTATCAAGCTGGGGAAAGAATCCATTGTTGCTCTACATTTTGCACATATTTCTTCTTGGAATATTTGTTATCCCTCCGTATAGTTGGTGGTACACTGAAGCGTCTATTTTGTTATTGCTTATTGAAAATGTAGGATTGATAGGAATTTTAAGCTGGATAGGGATTTACCTTGACTCTAAAAAATGGTATTTCTCATTATAAAAAATAAAATTAATTAGAATAACTTAATGTCAATTCTGGAGGTTTTGGTGGGTTTGAACCTAATAATTCTCTCCATTTTTCATCGGTCAATCTTTCATCCATAGGATGCTTAAATTCATAGTAGCTCATTACTGGCCCCACGCCCAATACTATTTTGTCGTTAGGCATCTTATAAGCGATAACTATTAAGTCAACATATCCAACCCCTTCTTCTAGAACTTTACCGGTATTCCCTTCAGTATGAACGTCAGCAACTATAGTTGTCTTTTTTGCATTCTCTTCCACACTGTAAATTGTACCGTTCAATTCATCTCCAAAGTCTTTGATGAAGTCATAATCCTCTTGGGTAAGATTTTCCCCATTTAGCTCTTTTTCTGAGATTGTGATTAATCTTTCAAGTATTCTTTCTAGATTTTGAAGTCTGTACCTTGAGCTATCGTCAAGGACATTCATCTCTTCTAAACCTTTATTTGTCATTCTGGTCAAAGCAAGCAGTCTGTTATAAAACTCTGGCACAGGTTCAACATAGCCGGTCAAAGCTTCTTCCATAGGGGGGACTGCAGAGGTTTCCCTTGCCGTATAACTCTGTTTTGCATAAAGAATTGTATCGTGCCTTAGCTCGGTCCAGGATGCTAAACTAGTTGTTAGTTCTTTATCGTGCCATGCTTCAGTTTGCATAAAAGTTGGATAACCAGTACCATAGTCAGTTATTAATGATTTTAGTGAGTAAAGCCACGACCAGTAAAGATTTCTATTCCAATCCTCAAGAGAAAATGAATCGAACTCTTTTTTTAGTAGAGCAACTTGGGTGTCATAATCCTTATAATTTGAATCATTCATAGAATCCAGATGGTACTTTGCCCTATCCGATCCGATAATGTACATTACATCAAGACCCCTTGGGAATCCCCTAATTGGTCTTCCTGCTCCTGAATAGACTAAGGTAAAAGGTTTCGCATCTCCTTCACCCATATATTCGCCAGTATATGTACCTACGAGATTTGAAAACATGTAAGAGTCAGGGATAAACCTTTGACCCATTAATCTGAATCCTTTTGTATTTTCAAGGCATTGGTCAGCTTGATCAGCTGAGAATGGAGGGAATAAGTTACAGTTACCAGTTCCGCCATATATCTTCGGCGAGGAATATTCTGCAATTTTTGCTTTGATCTTACCTAAGCTTTCATCATTTAGAGTATTTAGATTGAATTTTCCATTAGAAACTGAACCTAAAGATTCAAGATATTCATATGGTCCAAGATCATCTGAAAATCCAACATAAAAAGATGTGACATTGTATATTCTATCCCATTTTTCAAGTAAGTCGCTGTCAGAGGCAAGATGATAAGTGATAAGAGAAGCTTCAATTGTTTGTATTTTTGCATCGTAAGTTGATATCAAGGCCTTGCATGGAGGAATATCTGGGCAAGATTTTCCAGGTGGCACTTGATCAGTTCCTTTTAATAGCATTGTCATTCTTCCGTACCACATCATTGCCTTGAAATAATTCTTTAGCTTCTCTGATCTTGTATAGTGGCCCCTTGGGATATATTGGGTATAATCTTCAATATATATGAAAAGAGGAGAGTCTGAGAATCCTTCATGCTTTTCTATAAGTTCAAGCTCTTTTTCAACATCCTTCTTAGCAAAATCTGGTATAGAAAATGAGTATTTCTTTAGATCCTCAGTTTTAAAGTAGTTATCCCCGCACTCCCACTCTTCCTTGTATGGGCAAATTTGATCCTTTTTAGGTGAGAGAAGTGTCAAAGCAACAGAGAAAAAGACCACATTGCGTTTTGAAGCCTCTTTTAGATCGCCATCAAATGAATTATATTCTTCAATTGAAGTTTCTTGAAGGGACTTTGAAATACTCCAGATATTATCATAGAATTCTCTTTCTTCAATCTGCCTTAGAGTTTCATCAAATTGTATATGGTAAATATGAAGGAGGGAATCTGTCGTGATAAAAACTGGCATATCGTAATTCTTTATAGTTTCATAGGGTGTTACTATATTCTCTTCTTTTTGATTAAAAGGATTTTTTATAACAACAAATCCATTCTTTTTGAGAAGAGATAGATCATTTTCATCTAGGCTCAATTTGGACTTGGCATCGCCATAATTTGTTATGGTATTTTCCGTAAGGGGCAGAGAATACTGGGGCGCATTAGGCTGGATGTTTAGAGGGTCTAATCCATAGTATTGATAGAAATTCTTATTATCTATTTTGATGTTGGCTAGTTCCAAATCTTTGTTTTGAGTTTGTTTTTTGTCGATATTATTTTCTTCACTAGAACACCCGGCAAGTAAGATTGAAAAAATTAAACCAATTGTAATTATTTGTATTTTCATCTTTAATATATTCATTAATTAGATATAAATAGATTGTGATATGGTTCAATTTATCTTGAAGTGATTTTAACCCAAAAAACTTAAATATCGAGTTTGAATTTGTGCGTTAAGGGCAGTTAGCTCAGTCTGGTAGAGCAGTAGACTCTTAATCTACGGGCCAGGGGTTCGAATCCCTTACTGCCCGCCAATAACTTTTCTGGCGGTATTGATTCTAAAGAGAAATCTTCATTATTATTTCTTCAATTTCTTTTTCTTGCCTTGCCGTCAGGATAAGTTCTGAAATGTCAGGAGTTAATTTTTCATTTTGCCATTTTCTTTCTTTTTCAATGGATTTACCCGAAATTTTTACCGCTTTCAGTGCATATTCAGCAGCCCCTATTGAATGGTCGGCCATATGGGCAGTTGCTACCGCATGCCCAATGGAACGAGCCACTGCTACTATAATTGGATCTGAAGAGTCATTTGCCATTGCTATTGCACCTACTGCGGCTTTTCTTGCTTCTCCCACTGTTACCTTTTCTTTTTCCCAATCTTTAGCAACATCAAGTGCATAAGTTAGTCTCTTGTTAATATATCGGTCAATAAGAGGTAATACATGTTCTGAACATTCTCTCGCCCATTTAATCAATTCATGATGATGTTCTTTAGTAAGAGGCCCACCACGATGTACTGCAACAAACCGTTTATCTCGCATTATTTTCTCCTTGTTAAATCTTAGCCTATAGATACTTATTCTTATTGCCCCATATTTCTTTTCATTTATTGTTATTTTTTATCAAAAGATTATTGTGCTCGTTATATTTTTATTTATGCTCATCTTCTTGTAATACATTCGTTTAGTCTTTGAATATCTTTTTTCACCCTTCTATAATTAATTTTTGTTAATACTGAGATCTCATTTGCATCTAGAAATCCATCATGCCTATTTATTAATTCAATAACTTTAGAATCCATATGATCCACCTTAAAAGAGTCTACCCTAGGGGAGAGCCTATATCTCTTAACAAAGCGAGAAATAGTATTTCTGGTTTCTAAATAGAAAAAATTATTATTTCTCTTAATTCTGCTAAATAAATATCAATTTAGAGCATTATTTCTATATCGATTAAAAATTCTTCTTAAAAATACTATAAATCTATTTGAATATAATTCTAATATTCATATTTTGTTCCTTATCGGGCATTCAAAGTATTATTACTATTGATTATCAATACTGTATTATTTATTGCTAACCAATAACCTTATATATTAGTATCAATATAGTTACTATTGTCAATCAACATTGACAAAACCTATCCGTTAGTAGGAATCTTGGAGCAGGTTCCTGCATATAAAACTCCAATTACGATGATGGGGGAGAAATCCCCCTGAGTATTTAGCTATTTTCCGATTAATGATACGTCAAATGCCTATAAATTAGGGTTACCTACACGGCAATATTATCTGTTAACACCGAAAAGTTTATATATAATCGCCTTAAAATATGTTTGTTTGAGTATATTATTCTTAGCTAATATCTGCTAAAGAGTATATATTCAAGCATGTTGATTAAGTCAATTGACTTTTTCAAACAAAAAAATGGAGGAAAAAAACAATGTCAGGAATTGGATATTTTGGTCCAAGGAGAAAACCTGGATACGAAGAGCAGCCTTCTATAAGCCCTAACTTTTTAAAACTTAGGCTACCATTCTACCACTACCCAATCGAGTACCAGGATTTTATCCAAGGAATGATTTTGGCGTGTGTACCTTTGGGTATCACGGCAACAATGCAGCCTACATTGGGAGTACCAATTGAGATAGCAGTATTCATGGTAATGATAAACAACCTTTTCTACCTATGGCACACTTCTTTTGGTGACCCATCAGTAGCCGGCTGGATTACACCCGGTATACCAATTTACGCCGCTTACTTTGCGACATTCTCAAGTGAGATAGTTGGTCCAACAGGTGTCTTTATAGAAAGAACACAAGCTCTTATTGCATGTCAGTTAATATTGGCTGTCATGTTCATAGTGCTTGGTATATCAGGAGTCGGTAGGCAATTTGTAGCGCGTATACCAACTTCAATCGTAGCAGGTATTCTTCTAGGATCGGGACTTTCATCCTTAACAGCTATCTTTAACCCAGCAAATGCTTACGTAGCGAAATTACCGGTATCTTTCCTAGTATCAGCAGTCTTGTCTATCTTCCTGTTGTTCTCTAAGAGGGCAGTAGCACTAAGAAAGAGCAACAAGATAATGCAATGGATTGCCGGATTTGGAATCGTCCCTGGATTTTTAATAGGATATATTCTAGGACTTATTACTGGAGAAATCAAGGTTGACATGGCAGTTGTTACATCTAGACTTATAATTGAAATGCCAGTCGACAGATTGATAAACGAATTTACAGCGTTTGGAATTGGATGGCCAAGTGCTACTCTATGGGGTGCAGGTATAGCTGTTGCAGTAGTAGCATACATCATAGCATTCGGGGATGTCATCGTTCTCAAAGCCTTAATTAAGCAGGCTGACGAGGCAAGACCAGATGAGAAACTTCTAGTGCACATAAGCAGAAACCATATCATCACTGGGTGGAGAAATCTACTCCAAGGATTTTTCGTACCATACCTCCCATTCTGCGGTCCACAGTGGACTGGAGGACAGGCATTGGTAGTTCAGAGATATATGCACGCAACACCTGAGCAGGAATACACCTACTGGGGAGGAGCAACAAGCATATTCTGGGGTATGACCCTTGCGCTATTGCTTCACCCAATAGTCCAAATAATGTTACCTGCCAAGTTTATTGGATTAGGTCTAACCTATTTAATTCAGGGTTACCTATGTTCCTACCTTGCAATGGAGATGTGTACAAATAACACTCAGAGGTCTATTGCAGGTATAATGGCAGCAGCATTGCTTATGGCAAACTACGTCAAACTTTGGGGAAGTCCATTCTTCTCTGCGCCCGCAATGGGACTATTAACAGGTGTAATTCTCTGGTTAGTACTCGAATACGAAGGTAAGGGAAAGGCAAAGAAAAAATAAATTAATTTAATTTTCTTTTTTATTTTTTTTAAAAATTATATGTTCTTTTATGTATAAATAGATTTCTTGGATATTCTTTTTAGATGGAAACTCTTATAAACTTTTTAAATTCTTAACGTAGGAGATACAATGGTAACAGTAAAGATTTCGAAAAGAAAAAAGATGGGATCAAAGGCATTCTTGAAAAGAAGCTTACCTTTCTTTGTAGTAAGCATAATTGTAGTTGTTGGTGGGCTTTTTCTAATAGGTAGATTACTAGAAGGTAATCCTCTCCGCAACACACTACAATGGGGATGGTTTATAGTAACTTTCTTAATAGTTCAGTATATTAATGTAAAATATATAGTGAAGAAGTGATAGTATGGAATTCAGAGATATTTTTAGATATGTACTTTTGTTGGTATGTGTAGTTTATGGTATTAGGGCATATATGACTGGCCAATTGACACTTAGGTATTTGTTAATAGCTGTTGTTCTTTGTGCAGTAACATACTTCATAATCGCAAGGCCGGATAAGTATTGAAATAGGTGTTCACGTGTTTGATAAAATACTCAATAAAAAGTTCTCTTTACTCCCTTGGATAACGTATTTAGAAGAGGGTCCAGTACTTGAAGCCTTTAATACATTGAAAGGCGAGAAAGAGATATTTGAAACGTATATCCCAGTTAAATTGGGCAATCATCTATATTATAGTAGCTTATACTATCTAAAGACCTTGAGAAAAGAAGAGCTTTCTAAGCTAGTCATTGTCGATGAAGATGGGAAAATTCTAAAAGATAAAGAAAAGGCTTATAAAATTTGTCTTGCCGTAAATCTTTTTGTCAGGATAACGCCTTCAGAAAATCTTAAGTATATAGTGAGAAATCTGGAGGAGATCGATAAAGTGAAAGAATATAAATCAAAGGCAGATTATTTCGTACCTACTGCAAAATTGTTTTTATCAAAAAAAGATGCAGAAACTTTAGAAAAATCTTTAGAGAGTTTTTATCAACATGAAAATACGGCGAAACAATTACTTGCTCATTATGTACAGGGGGTTGAGAAGATTAAAACTTTAAAATTTATCGACTATACAGAGATCACAGATTTGGTCGACTCTTATACGAAAGCAGGATTTGAAAGAGTAAGAGCAAAAGAAAATATAACGAAGTTCATTGAACTTATCAGAGATTCTAAGAAAGCTTTGCCTCACCAAGAAGATAATTATTTGGATACCGAAGCTGGTGCTTACTACATGATTGATAGACTTGAAGCTTATGTAGTTAGAGATGTTAAACTATTGGAAATTAGATATGAGGGCATTCGCCAGTATTATTCAAAGAATGTAGCAGAAGACGAAGCTAAAGCATTATTGGATTTTTTCAATAAAAATATTTAATTCATTTCTTTTCGTCATTATACTATTTTTTCTAGTATTTTTTGTTATCAATATTTTAGGCATATCTAAATATTATAGGATTAATTAATATTTTATTATAAACATATTTAATCTTTATTATAAATATTAAATTATGTTTTATTTAGTTTTTTTTTAATATAATTTTATTTTTTCTTTATTTGCCGATATTAATATACGTATTAATAGAAAACCTTATATATAAATTTTGATAGGTCCAATTGATTAGGTTTACTAACATATTTAGCTATACCTAAATCAAAAAAATGGAGGAAAAAAACAATGTCAGGAATTGGATATTTTGGTCCAAGGAGAAAACCTGGATACGAAGAGCAGCCTTCTATAAGCCCTAACTTTTTAAAACTTAGGCTACCATTCTACCACTACCCAATCGAGTACCAGGATTTTATCCAAGGAATGATTTTGGCGTGTGTACCTTTAGGTATTACGGCAACTATGGTGCCTACAATGGGGATACCAATTGAAGTAGCAGTTTTGATGGTAATGATAAACAACCTTTTCTACCTATGGCACACTTCTTTCGGTGACCCATCAATAGCCGGTTGGATTACACCCGGTATACCAATTTACGTAGCATACTTTGAATCGTTCTCAACTGAAATCGTTGGTCCATCTGGCGTATATATTGAAAGAATGCAAGCTTTAATAGCAGTTCAGTTAATATTGGCCGCTGTTTTCATAATTCTTGGAGTATCTGGAGCAGGTAGACACATGGTAGAACATATTCCAAAGTCCCTAACAGCAGGTATCCTTCTAGGATCAGGATTGGCATCTATAGAAAGAATCTTCAATCCAGCACAACCATTCGTAAAAGATCTACCAGTATCTTTTCTAGTATCCTCATTTTTGTCTCTATTCCTTCTGTTCTCTAAGAGGGCAGTTTCATGGAGAAAGAGCAATAAGATATTTGCATGGCTTGCCGGATTTGGAATAGTTCCTGGATTCGTTATAGGTTACATTCTAGGAGTTATAACTGGAGAAATCAAGGTCGACATGGCAGCAATTACCTCAAGAGTTTTCATTGACATGCCATTCCAAAGAATGTTAGATGAAGTATCTGTCTTTGGAGTCGGATGGCCATCTGCTACAATGTTCGGTGCAGGTATTGCTGTTGCACTAGTAGCTTACATCATATGTTTTGGAGATATTATAGTTCTCAAAGCTTTGATTAAGCAGGCCGATGAAGCCAGACCAGACGAAAAAGTAGTTATACATATAGGCAGAACACACATCATATCCGGATGGAGAAATATACTTGAAGGGCTATTCCTACCTTACGTGCCCTTACTAGGTCCACAGTGGACTGGAGGACAGGCACTGGTAGTTCAGAGATATATGCACGCAACACCCGAGCAGGAATACACCTACTGGGGAGGAGCAACAAGTATGTTCTGGGGTATGACCCTTGCTCTATTGCTTAACCCAATAGTTCAGATAATGCTACCTGCCAAAAACATCGGATTCGGTCTAACTTTGTTAATTCAGGGTTACCTCTGTCCATACCTTGCTATGGAGATGTGCGAGACTAATGTTCAAAGAGCTATTGCAGGTATAATGGCTGGATCTTTGATCATGGCAAACTACATCAAACTTTGGGGAAGTCCATTCTTCTCTGCGCCTGCAATCGGTTTAGTAGTTGGAATTCTTCTCTATCTATCTCTTGAATATGAAGGAAAGGGAAAGACCAAACAAAAGAAAAAATAAATTAATTTTTATTTTATTTTTATATTTTAAAAAAATTAATACTTAGGAAATTGAATCCACAATATAAAATCAAAAGAAATATTGGATATTAAAAATTAATATCATCTTCTTTAGAAAACATAGTTGCAATCATTATTCCTATAGTGATCAAAACAAATCCGGCGGCAAAAATACCTTCGCTTTCCAATAAAAAAAACTCTAATTTATAGCCAACTATATCAGAAAGTAACAATATAAATCCTATTACAGCTATTATCGCTCCAACAATTCTATTTATTTTTTGTCCCATGCGCCTTAAAGGGGGGAGCCATTTAAAAGATTTATTGTCATATGGAATAAATGCTCCGATATTATGCGATTTACTATAATGTAGAAAAGAACTTTTTCTCTAAATCATTGTCAATACTTTGTGAAATGTAAATTTTATTATATTCTCTATTCCATATATTGTTTCTCACATCAATATTTTTATATTTTTATATTTTTGAGGGTAATTAAATTTAAAAACTACCTTTTGTATAATTATTTAGGGCTCGTAGCTCAGTTGGTATGAGCGCGGCATTCGCAATGCCGAGGCCGCGGGTTCAAATCCCGCCGAGTCCATAAATAGATAACTTTTTTAAACTTTTAAGATTATTACAAACTGGGCCCATGGTCTAGTTGGTCATGACGTCACCCTCACACGGTGGAGGTCCTGGGTTCGAATCCCAGTGGGCCCATTAAATATTAGTATCAGTCATTATTTGTGGGTGAAAACTTGAAATACACTAGAGAAGATTTCTTCAAGGCATTTGGCGATAAAATATGGATTTCACCATTTGAAAAGATTGTTGTTCTTGCAGACCAAGAAAATAGAATAATCGAGATCTATGAAAAACATCCGCGAGGTATGGCCACAGCGTCATGGGTAACTTATCATTATCCAAAAGCTTCTTCTTTGATTACTCAGGCGACAGGAGAAGGAAGTTACAGTTTTTTTAGGGCTAAAGAGGGAAAGTGTGATTTAAATTTGAAAGCAGGAATTTCTGCAGCAGGTATTGAAGAAATCAAAATAACTCAAAATAAAATTCTAATTACTTACGCGGGTCTTGGTGGTGGTGGAGTTGGTGCCGTTCTTAATAGAGGACTTGCAGAGGGCGTAGAAGAAGTTGATATATTAGATTATGGCGGTGGCGGAGGGCTTAGCAGAGCTAGACTTACATTCAATTTGAAACATAAGATAGTGGTAGGTGTTGATGATACAGATACAAAAGAGGAAGGGGCAACGTGGTCTTTGGCAAACGAATTAGCCTATAAAATTGAAAAAGAAGGATTAGCTGATTATCTTAGACATACCTTGGTGCAGCTTTATCCAAAAAATCCGCACAAGACTCAGAATTGTGTTAGCACTGCACTGACTTTTGGAGTAGACCCACAAAATATTCCAATATTCAAAGAGAGAATATTTGAATTATTTGATAAGCATACCCTTTCAAAAGAAACTGGATTAGTCCTTTTACCAGGTATAGGAATTGATAAAAAACTTCGAGATTATTCTCATAATGTTAAATTTTCCATGGTATCAATTCAAGAGGCAATTGATTTCTCCAAAAAATTTAAGAATCTAGAAGTTTTAATGGATAATTGGGGATTAATAGGAGCTATCGCTGCTTTAGGATACTCTGAAGATCCCAATGAGGCTGTGAGATTATGAAATCATTTGTTAGTCCTTATAATTTCGTCGAAGAGATCAAAATAAATGAAGATCCAAAAAATATTATTGTATATGACACTACTTTAAGGGATGGAGAGCAGACCCCAGGAATCTGCTTCACACCTGATGAGAAAACAGAAATTGCTATTAAACTAGATGAGTTGAGGATTCCACAAATTGAAGCTGGATTTCCAGTTGTATCTGATGGTGAAAGGAGAGCAATAAGGAATATAACGAAGCTGTCTTTAAATTCAGAAATACTTGCTCTGACAAGAACCTTAAAAAGTGATATAGACATTGCTTTATCTTGTGATGTTGATGGGATCATTACTTTTATTGGGGTTTCAGATCTTCATTTAAAATATAAGCTAAAAATGACTAGGGAGCAGGCACTTTCAAAAGCCGTTGAGGCTGTCGAGTACGGCAAAGATCATGGAATTTTTGTTGCTTTCACCGCAGAAGATGCTACAAGAACTGATTTAGATTTTCTAATTGAACTCTACAAAGCGACAACTGATGCAGGTGCAGACAGAGTTCACATAGCTGATACAACTGGATCTATAAGGCCCATGGGAATGAAATATCTTGTTAGTCAAATAAAAGATAATATAGACAACACATTAGGAATTCACTGTCACGATGATTTTGGTCTTGCAGTTGCTAACTCTCTTGCCGCTTTTGAAGCAGGTGCTAGGGCTATATCCACTACAGTTAATGGGATAGGGGAAAGGGCAGGAAATGCATCCCTTGAAGAAATAATAATGAATCTTCGGCTCTTGTACGGGATAGAGATGCCTTTCAAATATGAAGTGTTATATGAACTCTCAAGATTAGTTGAAAAGTATACTACAATGCCTGTGCCAAAAAATAAATCTATTGTTGGGGATAACGTTTTTTCTCATGAGTCAGGCATACATGTTTCTGCAGTTAGGGCGGAGCCATTGACATATGAACCTTATATGCCTGAGTTTGTAGGTCAAAAAAGAAGGATTATTCTTGGAAAGCACTGTGGAATAAGTTGTATTGAATATAAACTAGAAGAATTTGGGCTATCTGTGTCTCAAAGTGAAAAAGAAATCTTAATCCTAAAAGTGAAGGAGATGGCAGAAAGAGGCGCGAAAGTAGGAGATAAAGAATTTAAGAATATGGTCCAAGAAATTCTTTCAAAAGGTTAGATGATGAAAAATTCATATTCCGGAGCGGAATTAATATCCAAAGCAATTAATGATTCAGGAGTTGAAACACTTTTTTGGTATCCTGGAAGGGAAATATTGCCACTTTACCATGAACTTAAAGATAGTGGTGTTTCTATTATCCGATCTTCTCATGAGCAGTGCGCAGTTCACAGTGCCGATGGATTTTACCGGGCTAGCGGTAGAATATCTTCCGCACTCACTTCAACTGGTCCTGGATCAGTCAATGCAATGATGGGGTTGTCATGTGCCTATAAAGATGGCTCATCGTTAGTACTAATTACCGGCCAAGTTCCTACTGATAAGCTTGGAACTGATGCTTTTGAGGAAGTTGATTTACTTTCAATGACGTCTGCCATAACAAAGAAAAATATTAGAGTTAAAGATGATATATATCGAGAAATAAGAGATTCATTTAGTCAGGCAATATCTGGCCGACCAAGACCAGTTCATGTCGAAGTTCCAACAGACCTATTTGAACAACAATACTTTTCTGACTTTGAATACACAGAAACTAAAACAAAAACTAAACTTGACATTGACAAAATTAAACTTGCCATTAAGTTGATTAACGAGTCTGAAAGACCTTTGATTCTTTCTGGTTATGGTGCTATTAATTCTAATTCAAGAAATAATATTTACTCCCTCTCTACTAAAATTGGGGCACCAATAGTTACAACACTCCCTGGGAGAGGGATAATAGATGAAGACGATAATCATGCATTTGGTACCCTTGGCGTGAGAGGTACAAATAATTCTAAAATAGCGTTTGAAAAGTCTGACCTATTAATATCTTTTGGGGTCAAATTTTCTGATAGAACTTCATATAATCTCTTAGATACTCCAAAAAAAATAATAGATGTAAATCTAGAAAAAAATAAAAAAAATATAGGGTTCAACCTATCTCTTATTGGAGATTTAAATGAAATAATTAACAATATAACGATTGGTGTTTCTAGAAAATCTGATCTTTGGATTAATAAAAATCCTATGAGAAAATTGGATGGAATCTCATCTTCCTCTAAACCTTTGAAGCCGCAAGCTGCTATTTTTGAAATATTTGAAAAACTAAAAAAGGAAGATATTGTTGTTACAGACACGGGCTCAATAACAGTGTGGGCTCATTTGCTGAAAAAAGTTCACATCCCTCGGACATTTATCTGTTCACACTCATTTGGTGCAATGGGATTTGGATTGCCCGCATCCATAGGGGCTAAATTATCAAATCCTGAAAAGAGGGTAATATTAATAACTGGCGACGGCGGACTTTTGATGGTATTGGGGGAGTTATTAACCCTCTCAGAAAATAATATCGATGTGAAAGTATTCCTTATAGATAATGGTGTATTGGGAACAATTAAACAATATGAAGATGCAAAATTTGAGGGGAAATACTCTTTTTCTCTAGGTAAGAATGATTTTGTAGCTATATCAAAAGGTCTTGGAGTTCCAGCTCTTAGAGTTGAAGGCAAAGGAGAAATGAAGAAAGGAATCAGAGAAACTTTGAACTCAGAAGGCCCGATACTTTTGGACATCGTAACGAATCCAAATGAAAAAGTTCCTTCAGGTGGAATTTAGAATATTTTCTCCCAATTTTTTTCCTAAAGCCATTAGCGAAAGGATTGGGGGTGCGCCTGGTGATTCTGGAAGCATACTTGCATCACATACATAAAATCCCATTTTTGTCTTGAATTGATTGTCCACAGTGACCCCTATTGGTGCAGTTCCTCCGGGATGTGCTCCACTAGCTTCAGTTGAAACTATTGTATCCACTCCTGATCTCTTTAATATCCTCGAGGCGATAGCAACACCATTTGATATTTTTTGGACATCTTTTCCAGTACAGTATTTTTCGATGAAATTTTTGTCAACATAGCCAAAAGAGTCATCTTTGATTTTGATCATTAAACCGATTATATTATCTCTTTTAGATTCTATTTTCCTCTCACTGAGCATTTTGATAATTCTTTCCGAATAGTAAGGGGAAATTAAGAAATCGTTAAAAGGTATGTAAGCGGCCATATTTATCTCATTTTTGAAAGATTGATTACTCTTCCCACCAATTGTAACAAATATGTCCACAAATAGTTTCTTTGGAGTCATTATTCCCGAATTATTAAGGACTTTAGGAGTATCAAGAGCACCTGCGCTCAAGATCACATTTTTTGCAGGAATATTAATTAGATTTCCTTTTTCCATACCTTGAACTTTGAAGTACTTATTACTTTTTTTTATTTTCAAAGCTTCAAAATTAGTCTTTAACTCAGAACCTTTAGAAATGGCCTTTTCAATATAATAAAGGGAAGTTTTTTTTGCCTGAAATTGACATCCCATATTGCATTTCCCACATTTTTTACATTTCTTAAAGTCAATCATTTTGGGCATTATCTTTGGCTCATAACCCAATTCTTTAGATTTTTCAATGAATAGATTAGTCCTACCACCTAACATGTTTTCTGGGATGGTTGATACTCCAAAATCCCTTTCAACTTCATCAAGTTGTTTTTCGATATCTATGCCGAGTTTTTTCAGTTCCTTTTCTTGGGTCCTGACACCATTACCTATTGCCAATAATGTTGTCCCTCCAACACCATTACCACTTAAGATTTCTATTTTTCCATGTTCTTCAAAATCTTTACAAGAAGAAGCTCTGAAGTAACCCTTGTGGGCTTCGTTTAAGGGATGATAATCGCCTTTTTCAAGTATTAAGACTTTATAGTCCCCGGATATCTTTTCTGCAACAGCAGCACCACTAGCACCACTTCCAATTATAATATAATCGTATTTATCCATGGTATCCCGTAAAACTAAATTTTAACCAATTGTTCTATTCTTTTCATGAATACTTCTTTTTTAGATAAAAGGTCTTTTTCTTCTTCTTTTATCCTCTCTTCTATATTATCAAGCCCAAGATTTCCAGTAGCTCCTGTATGCGTCTTTGATTTTATATTTTTTACTGGGTCTTTATTTTTTAATGATTCTAGATTTGTCCCAACTTCTTTGTATGCATCTCTAAATGGTGTCCCTTCCTTTACAAGTTCCAATACTCTGTCTGTTGCATAGACTTCAGGAGAAAACGACTCAATTAATATTTCTTTGTTCACCTTTATTTTTGGAATGAAATATCCTAGGATATATAGCGTCTGCTGGGTGATATCAAAACTTTCCATTAAAGGACCTTTGGTCAGTTGGAAGTCTCTATTGTATCCTGAATAAAGGGAAGTTATTATTCCTGTTACCCTAAAGTATAGAGAGTTTACAACGTTTGCTTTAGCCCTTGTAAGTTCAAGCAAAGCAGGATTTCTTTTTTGAGGCATAAGGCTTGAGCCACCACAAAATTCTTCCGGTAAGGTGAAATAATTAAACTCAGGTATAGAAAATAAGATTAAATCATTAGCAAACTTTGAAAGGTCCATCATTATCTGTGATAGAGCAAATATAATTATGGATTCTGTTTTTCCCCTGCTATTATTTGCATAGAGGACGTTATTCTGCACCTTTTCAAATCCTAAAAGAGTTGCAACATATTCTCTATCAATATTAAGATTAACACCATAACTTGCAGCACTTCCTAGAGGGGATTGATCATTAATCTTGAAAGCGCTCTTCAATAGATAGAAATCATCAAGGAGACTTTCTAGGACAGCGCTTGTCCAAAGCCCTACTGAGGAGGGCATAGCTCTCTGAGTATGGGTTCTCCCTGGCATGGGTACAAATTCATTTTCTTTTGAGAATTCTAATAGTATCTTGCAAAGATTTAGAACGCTTTCCATCATCTCAAATAATCTTTCTTTTGAATATAATCTCATATCCAAGTTAATCTGGTCGTTTCTACTCCTTGCAGTATGAATCTTTTTACCAACATCACCTAATCTATCTGTCAAGAAGTTTTCTACAGCAGTATGTACGTCTTCATCTTCTTTATTTATTATAAATTTACCTTGTTCGTTAAGGTCTAAAATATCAATTAGATTCTTTTTAATTTTTAGAAGCTCTTCTCCAGAAAGAATTCCTATTTTTTGAAGCATTGTTGAATGAGCGATATTTCCTATGGCATCAGCTTTCACTAGCTTCATATCCCAGAGATAATCATCTCCAACTGTAAAATCTTCAACAGCTTTGTCAAGTTCATATTTTTTTTTCCAAAGTTTTGCCATTTAGTTACTCCCTCAACATCATAAAAAATAAAAATTTAAATATTTATCTGGACCTTTTGGCCAAAACTTCGTACATAAGGCCCATAACTTTCGCCGCATCCTTTGAGATTCTTTGATCCATGCCTCCAACTTTTATTGACCTTATTTCAGGGGCAAATAGTGATGAAGCTGATTCCCTCTTTACTATCTCGATATTCCCTTTGAACAATTTCACTTTGTAATTTCCATTAATATGCTCTTGACTTTTGATGATATAACTGTCGAGAGAATCTTTTAATGGATGGAACCATCCTCCATGGTATACTAGGTAACCCCATTTCTGTTCTACTGTCTTTTTAAACAGGATTTCTTCCTTTGTAAGGCACATCTGTTCTAGATCTTTGTGAAGTTTTAGGATAATTGTAGCTGCCGGAGCTTCATAAATCTCTCTGCTTTTGAGGTTCATTATACCTTCTTCAAATATGTCTATTTTGCCTATACCGTGCATTCCTCCAACAGTATTAAGCTCTGTTAAGAGCTCAAGCAATCCTATTTTTTTCCCGTTTAAAGATATTGGCACACCCTTTTCAAAAGAAATATCTACAAATGTAGGAACATCAGGTGTACTCTCAATGGGCCTTGTCCACATCCATAGATTATCTGGAAGCTCTTGGTCAAGATCAATTGCTCCGCTTGCAATAGATCTGCACCACAGAGTTTTGTCATCTCCTCCAGTAATCTTTTCTGTGACATATATCCCCCATAATTCACAAAGTTTTTCTTCTTCTTTTCTTGTAAGATCAAAATCTCTTACTGGCACCAATACATTTAGTTCGGGGGCAAACAACTTGAATACATTATGCATCCTATACTGATCATTTCCTTTGCCACTTGAACCTTCCATTAGGGCATCGCAGCCCAATTCTTTGCCTTTGAGGGCAACTATATTGGCTATTAATTGCCTCGTCATTGACGTGCTCACTGGATAGCCCATGTAGTCTGAGTTTGCCATTATTGCCATAGGTATCCATTTTTTTACAAAATCTTCTTTTGCATCAATAACAATTGGCTCTATTTTTAGAATTTTTGCCTTTTCAAAAGCAGTATCAATTTCTTCTTTTCCTTGACCAACATCGATCATTATAGGTACGATTTCTTTTGCATTGTATACTCTTTTCAGAAGTTCTATACATAGACAAGAATCAACTCCTCCCGAGTAAGCAACTGCAACTTTTTTTACAGAGGGTACGTCAACCCCTTCAAATTTTGTTAGTATTTCTTCCATAGGTAAAACCTCCTCTCGAATCATTAGACCGGTTATAAGGATTGTGACTTATATGTATCAAAAATGGACTATTATGTACAATTATATACTTAAATAGATATTAACTAAACAAAATCCTTTTTTTACCACTATAATTCAGACCTGATACCAATAATAATATAAAATGTAGTACTAAAAGAGGGATATAATTACTTTTTATGGAAGGGTATAATGGTTTATATAATAAAAAAGAATGTCAATGGAGAAACTTATTACTATGTCAATCATTCTGTAAGATTGGAGGGCAGAGTAAAGACCGTTTCTTATTACCTGGGCAAAGGCCCATTTACTCAGTCCGAAATAGAATTTTTAGTGAAAGAAAAGTCTCAAATGATACTTCTCGAAGCAGAGTTTCTGAAGATATTTTCTAAAAAGTTGGAATATGAAGAACATATTCTTCCGACATCATTTATTAATATAATTGAAAGGCTAAAAGAAATTAATAGGATAATGGCCCCATTCAATAAAAGTTATTTTGAAAAATTTGAAGAAAATCTTAGATTGAGATATGTCCATGGGTCGACAGCTATCGAAGGTAATACAATATCATTGAGGGGTGCACAACTTATACTTGAAGAAGACACGCCAGCAGGCAATACTCTAAGAGAAATGTATGAGATATTGAACTATAATGAACTTTTCAAATTCCTTAGAGGCTATAGTGGGGATATCACTCTAAAATTTATTTTAAAGATTCATGAGATGCTGATGAAAAATATAGATGATGAAAATGCGGGGACACTTAGAAATATTGATATTTCTATATCTGGATCAGATTATGATCCCACACCTTTTCCAGTCTTAGAAGATGACCTTAACAACTTGATAGATTGGTACAAGGAAAAAAAATTAACAATGTTTCCCGTTGAACTAGCTTGTCAATTCCACCAAAAATTTGTTGAAATTCATCCATTTATTGATGGAAACGGCAGAGTTTCTAGAGAACTACTAAATTTCATCCTTATTAGAAATAATTATCCAAGGCTTGTTATACCATTTGAGCGGAGAGGAGTTTACCTTAGGTGCATTGATATTGGGAATTCAGGAGAACTAACACCTTTCATTATTTTTATTTCAGGACTTTTGATTGAGGACTCATTTAGGCCTGTAGACACATTTTTTAAACAATTGAAGGAAAAGATAAAGGAAGAAAAATATTCTAGTGACATTTCCAAGGAGTTGGACAATACAATGAGCGACTACAAAGAGATTCTGGAAATAATTAAAGGGATGGAAGGCAGAATAGAAAATTTGAACTTGAATGAATTAAGAAAGGGCAAATGGAAGTAATATCTGAAGGACACAACATACCCATAAAACATAATATTTAAATAGACCTAATAATCAGTACTTTCATGAAAAAAATTAGTCTAATATTAATAATAATACTGTTTAATATCTCTATAATGAATATTTTCGCGGATGAGCTTTCTTGGAGCTATGAAACTGGAGACGATATAGCGTCTGTTGCCACATCTTCCGATGGGGCTTACATTGTTGTTGGATCATATGACAATTATGTCTATCTTTTCAATAAAAGTGGAACTCAGCTATGGAAATTCCAGACAGGTAGCAATGTAGAGTCAGTAGCTATATCTGCAAATGGCCAATATATCGTTGCAGGGTCTTGGGATAAGAGAGTTTATTTATTAAATAAATCAGGTCAGAAAATTTGGGATAAAGTAACATCTGGCCAAGTTAATACTGTTAACATAACTGTTGATGGAAACTATATTACAGCAATCACAA
Source organism: uncultured Thermococci archaeon (assembly GCA_964630765.1). Classification (GTDB taxonomy): domain Archaea; phylum Methanobacteriota_B; class Thermococci; order Methanofastidiosales; family Methanofastidiosaceae; genus Methanofastidiosum. The sequence continues at coordinate 36,467 of CAZVXE010000002.1, forward strand.
AGGATTATAGTGTTTTCGTATATGATAAGGCCGGAAGTCAAATTACCACATATGATTCAAGGAGTAGACTGGCCACATCTTCAGTTTCTCCTGACGGGTCTTACATAGTTAATGGAACAAATGATAGCAATATTTTCATGCTTTCAAGGTCTGGTGACCGTTTATGGGAGTACAAGACCGGAGGAAATGTTCAATCAATTTCTCTTACTCCTGACGCATCTTCTATCGTTGCAGGAGCATTTGATAGCAAAGTTTATCTTTTTGATAGAAAAGGATCTCTACTTTGGTCCAAAACAACCGGAGCTGCAACACATTTAGTGTCAATAACTAAAGATGGTTCTAAGATATTTGCCGCTGATCTAAATAGCAATATTTACTTATTTGACTCTTCTGGCAAACAATTACTCAAAAGAAAATTAAACGACAAAGCAAATGCTGTATCTATATTACCTAATGGAGATTATATTGCCGTAAGTTCACTTGATAGAGTTATTAGCTTAGTGGATAGTTCTGGGGGTCTGTTGTGGAGTAAGGAGAATGAAAGTGCTTTTAATTCATTATTCTTAACAACAGATGGAAAGTTAGTGGTAGGCTCAAAAGATAACAAAGTCTACTTCTATGATTTGAGTTCATTTATTAAGTCGGGAAAACCACAGGTTCCGAATGAATCGACACCAGCAGAAGGTGCCCAAACACCTGTTTCTGACACCAAACCACCCGCAATAAATGACGACAATCCGCCTCCTACAACAGTGCCTGATACAACATCTACAACTTCTTCTAGTTTTCCATTTATCTACATAGTTCCCCTAGCAATAGTATTAGTTGCGGCGGTGGCAGTAGTATTTATGAAAAAAGGAAAAACATCAACTACTCCAACAATAACAAAAGAAGCCCCAATAAAAGATGAGTTCAAATGTCCATCATGTGGATCACCTATTGAAAAAGGGGCTAAATTCTGCGGCAGTTGTGGAAACGATATCAAAGAAAAAGTAGATTTAAAATGCCCTAATTGCGGTGCATCAATCGGGAAAGACAGTAGTTTCTGTCCAGATTGCGGTCAAAAAATTTAAAATATAATAATTTAATTATTTACATTTTAAGGCTTTAATGACCTCTTCGGCAATCATAATACCTGCGCGCTTCTGTGCTTCGTGTGTTGATGCTCCTATATGTTGAGTTAGAACTACGTTATCAAACTCTAGAAGCTTGCTATTCATCGGTGGCTCTTCCTCGAACACATCAAGACCTGCGCCTAGGATTTTCCCAGAGGATAAGGCTCTGCAAAGAGCATCTTCGTCAATTATTCCCCCTCTAGAGGTATTGATTATAATTGCATTATTTTTCATTTTTTCAAATTCTTTGTCCGAAATCATGTGCCTAGTTGAGTCAATCAAAGGCACGTGTAGTGTAATAACGTCGCTTCTTTCGATTAGTTTTTCAAGAGTAACGGGTTCGGCGTCACAACTTTTAACCTGTTCATCTGTTAGTAGAGGATCATAGGCAATTAGGCTCATACCACATGCTTTGGCCATTCTTCCGATATTTCTTCCGATTCTACCAAACCCAACAATTCCCAAAGTTTTACCATTGAGTTCGTGTCCCATAAGGGATTTTTTTTCCCATCTTTTTGCTCTTGTCAGCCTGTCTGCTCTCGCAATATTTCTAGAAACAGATAGCATTAATCCAAAAGCAAGTTCGGCCACAGAATCGGAGCTTGCCTGTGGTGAGTTTACAACTTTTACTCCTAGCCCTTGGCAGCAATTGACATCTACATTGTCAAGTCCGACACCGGCTCTGGCAACAACCTTTAGATTTTTACCCTTTTTTATTATGTCTTCAGTTATATTGGGTTTACTTCTAACAATTACTCCATCATAGTTCTCTATAATAGATAAAATCTCTTCTTTAGAAATACCTTTTTTTACATCAACTTCAAACTCTTTTTTGAGTTTTGATATACCCTCTTCTGCAATGTCCGATGCAACAAGAATCTTCATATTATCACTAAAAATGGTCTATAAAAATATTTAAATATCTTTGTATAGGCTTAATCAATATGATAGACAAAAAGCTTCTTGATATTTTGGCATGTCCCGTTTGTAAAGGTGATATATTCGAGGATAAAGAAGAACTCGTATGTGTTAAATGCAAAAGGAGATACCCCGTTAGGGAAGGTATTCCTATAATGCTTGAAGAAGAGGCAAGAATCGAGTGAATTAATGAACAACAGAGAAAAAATAATTATTTATTCTTTGATAGGATTCTGCATAAATATCTCTTATATTAGTGGTAATTTATTTATTTCAAATTTTTCTCAAGTATTGGGTGCATCCAAATCCTTTATTGGATTGATTAATGCCATTTTACCTTTCTTTTCAATATTGACCGCGCCACTATTTGCTAGAAAAGCCGCAAAACTCAGAAGAAAACTTCCAATAATTAAAACAGGACTTATAATTGGCGCATTTTTCTCAATATTGCTCTTTTTTTCTTATGATAAAATTTTGATTTTTATTTTTAGAATGGGAATGGGAGTATCTTTTGGCGCTACAATGGGATTGACTAATTCTCTAGCCACTGAAATAGATACTGAAAAAAGAGGGAAATATTTTGGGATTTACAGCGCTTCATGTTCTTTTGGGTGGGCAGTTGGCTCGCTTCTTGTGGGTATAGTAATCTCACAAAAATATAACAATGCTTTTTTGATCCCCATTATATTTCTTACAACTGGTTTTGTTGCTACACTTTTCGCTAAAGAGAAATATACAGCTTCCGACTACTTTGGAATAGATTTCCAAACATTCAAAAAATTCCTTCCCTTTTATAGAACTTTATTTCTAAGACATTCAGTAGCGACAACATTGTGGGCATTCTTACCTCTCTATCTTGAGTTTACCTTAGGATTTGACAGGTTCGTAATATCCTCAATTTTTTTCATAAATAATTCGTTACAAGTTTTAACAATGCCTTTAGTTGGGCATTTGTCAGATAGAATAAAGAAGACATACCTTGTATTTACAGGATTAATTGGTTCATTTATATTCATACTTACTTTTACAATAATTAAGAATCCAATTGATTTTATGTTGCTCCAGATACTAGTTGCATTCTCTTGGGCATTAGTGTACTTGGGAACCTCTTCTCTTGTCACGTCCTATTCGACTTGGAATGAAAGGGGCGAGGCTATATCGGGACTTTCTATGACGTTAAACCTATCGAGTATAGTTGGGCCTTTGCTTGGGGGAATAATTTATGGGCTGTCAGACTTTGTTACTATGTTGTACCTGATGCTACCATTATGTTTATTGGCAATTATATCTTCTATTTTTCTAAAAGAAAAGGAAGAAATTCCCCACAATATTTATAAATAAATTTTTTATTTAATTTTTATGGCAAAAAAGAAAAGTAAGAAAGGCCTGAAAGTATCTAAAAGAACTCTAAGCGTTGTTTTGTTGTTGACTATCATTGGAATCTCAATGGCCTCTCTTTATTATGTTAATTATTTGGGAAATCATGCATTCGATGAAAAAGGGACACCCACAACTATTCTCTATAATACGGAAAATGACCAATCAATCAAAGTAGTTTCATACGTTCAAGGGGACCCCCTTATTGTAATGCGAAGGATGTTCACTGAAGACGAAGTCAAAAGTGTTTATTTGCTCTTCAAAGCAATGCCGGGTTCAGCACCTGAAAACTCTTATCTTGTTAGAGGCGTCGCTTCAATAAGTGAAGGGGTGGGCAGGACCAAAGGGCCGATAATTCTTGCCAGAGAATTGACCCCCTGGCACAAATATATGATGGGAATTAAAATGATCGGTTCAAAGACAAAACCATTAGTATATATGAAGACTCCAAATTTGGGCGGCACTGAAAATAAAATTGTCATATTAAACGAAGGAGTTGTAATTATAGAAAACAGTACTTTTGAGGACACTATGTTACTATCAGACTTTCTTAGGACAGTAATCATTGGCGTCTTTTAGGAGTTTAAATGAGAAGATTAAATCTCTTTGACTTGGCAATAATTGTGTTAGTGGTGGCTTCATTAATTTCATTCTCCACTAAGTATTTTGAAAAAGAGCCGATAGACGAATATTCTTATACTGGATCACAAATATACAGTGCTGTTCGATTTTTTGATTTGTCGGATGGAAAGGGGTTTAGGTATCTTGTTAAAGTCGATGGCTCTTACATCAGTGATTATTCTCCTTTTAGCGAGGAGGGGGTTGTCGTTGGAACATCGCAAGGTACTTTTTTATTGAAATTAAAAGACGGGAGGATTTTAACTGTTGGGGGGCGAACTTCATTCAAAGAAGATATAGCGTCACACAACATTAAAGTCACAATGCTAAATGGATCTACCGTCCATTATATGCAAAAAGGATTTTTTGCCAATGATCTACTCGATGCAAAAAACAAGATAGATAATACATCAAAATTTTTGGATAATTATAATATAATTGATACAACTATTTCAGGAGATATAGTAATTGATGGTAAATTCCCTAATGATATTACTTTTGAGAAAGAATTATCAGATAAAATAGCAAAAGAGATTTTCTACTTAAAAGATGTAAAGGTAAAGTCATCTGAAAATGGAATTACTTTGAGTGTCATTGGGATTGGAACAAATGATTTTGAAATATTGCATTCTGTTCTTTCTCCTTATGGCCCAACAAAATATTATTTTCCTGATTTTAGAACATTTGTGCTTACAGATAATATCCCAAATGCCGACATATCGCTCATTCAAACTAGTATTGTAGAAGGGATAATTGGGGATATTCATGTGAGGATTTAGATGAAGTACTTAAATAGTATCTTTCCTTTCTTAGAAAAAGAATTTTCAAATAGTATAATTAATAAGTCCTCTCTGAAATTCTTTAGGGTGATCCAAAAATTTCCTTCTTTCCCTTTTGAGATAGATAAATTCGATGATTATCTTAAAAACTCGATATTCTTGAAATTTTCACCATTAATTGTTATAGTATCCATATTACTATTCTTCAGTTTTTCTGATCATCCCTTATCGTCAATTGGAACCATAGCTGTCATTTTGGGAACAGTTTCATTTTATATTGGCTCGTTAATCAATATACCAAATATAAGAAAAATTAACAAAAAATATTTTTTTCCTCTTTTGATCATTTTCTCAATATTATTCTTGCTCAGCATGATACAAATCGAATCTTTTGGATTTTATGTAAAACTGAGTTTTATTCCACTTCTCCTTATAGGAATGACTGAAAGAGAAAACAAGGACTTTTTTGTATCTCTTTTGATGGTAAGTATAGTTATATTACTAAAAGGGTTCTGGGCATTATCCTTTCCTTTTATTTTTTTCAGTTTAATCTACCTGTTTCTTAATTATAGGGGTGGATTAATAAAATACTTGGAGGACAATACATATAATTTGATTTTTATTCTTCTGTCACTGGGCCTCATTTTTTACGTACTTGATTTGATTATAGCTGGTGGGATACCCTTATTTAATGTTCAAGCAAGAAACTCTTTAGACCCTTTCTTTACAATGATCTCGCATCTTTTCCCGATGGGATCAATACTTTTAATCTCATATGTTGGTCTTACAAAGAAATATTCATATAAAAAAGCAAGATTTATCTCTATTTTTTTTACATTCCTCTCGCTTTTCTTAATGGCTTTGTTAGGTTACAGAACCCAAGTTATTTTTGTTCTATTGGGAGCATTAATCTGTGGTTCTATGGTGGGCATATGGAAAAAATCTGAACTAATTATAATTGGCGCAGGATCTTTGATATCATTACTGGCTTTAACAATGGCGCGTGACATCTTACTGGGGGTTAATCTTTCTCTTTTTCAATCGCTTAGAACAAGGATAAGTCTTACTACTGATGTTATGGATATACTAGCTAACATGGGCGGAGTATTCGGATTGACCAACGGAGCAATTCATATTGCAACTCACCCGTATCTTGCTAGGCTGATGCCCGGTATAGCATACTCCCCAAGAAGGATGATAGCAGTACTTGTTGGAGAAAGATCAGTTTCTGTAACTTCGACAATATTTGGGCCTTTAGCTATAGACTTTGGCTTAATCGGAGTTATCATTGGAATGGCCTTTTTAGGATTTTTCTTATCAAATCTTTATAAATCAGCAGACCGCGAAAAGAGTGAAAGAAAAATTATATTGGTAGGGCTATACAGCATGGTATTAAGTTACACCATTATAGGTATTGAAACAGGCATACTTGACCTAGAAGTTATACTACTATTTATAATTTCATTATCTTATCTTCTTTTTATAATTAATAGAAAAATTATTTAATAAAAAATTTCCGAAAGATTTAAATATTTTAAAGAATTTATAAAAATAGTGATAATAATGAAAATGAACAAAAAAGGAATTAAAATTCTAAGATCTCTTCTTGCAATCAAAGGATTCCCCCAGAAGAACAAGATTGCCGAAGAAACAGGGCTTTCCATACAGACTGTAACACCATTTATTAACAAAATGATAGACGATGGCGTAGTAAAAGGATTTACAGCCATAATAGAACCCGACAAATTAGGATACCACCAGGTTCATTTTCTCTTGAATATACAAAAAGGCACAAATGATGAAGCTATTAATTTCCTAAAGAATATGGACAGAGTTCTCTATGTAACCTCCGGATTTGGAAATTCAGACTGCCAGCTAGTTGTGGCAATACCCGCGGACAGAACAGATCTAATCCCAAGTTACATGGAGTCTATGAGACAGTCTGGGATATTCAAGAGTGAAATGAGCATTCATGTAGTTACAAAGAGCCATTTCCCGTTACCAGATTTCCTTAGAAATGAAGACTTAGAATAATGGTGCAAAAAATGCAAAAAAGCTTGGTTTTAATTTTAACATTAATTTTAATTTTTGCCAACTTCAGTCAAATTACTTCTGAAGATTTAATTAAATGGCGCCATCATACTGCTGATGAAGTCAAAGGAGTTGCTTTAGGGGATGTAGATGGTGATGGCAGATTTGACGTTGTTGTAGGAAGTGGAGATTATATTTATGTCCTTGATGTGTTCGGCCAAGAAATATGGAAAAGAAAAACCATTAATTTTGTGAATAGTGTATCTGCAGGAGACTTAGATGGCGATGGAAGAAGTGATGTCGCAGTTGGTCTTATTAATAATGGCATAGAAGTTTTTAACTCAGACGGAGAAAAACTTTGGGAATACTGGATGCGCACTCCTATTCAAAAGATAATTATCAAAGATATTGATTCGGACGGATATGGTGAGATAATTGCCATATCTCATAATAGAACATTTATTGATAATGCGTGGGTTATAATTAATCACGATGGATGTGTCAGATTCCAAAGTAAAGATTTATTTTTCCCGGATTTTGAATTAAAAGGCTATTATAGTGGGACTTCAAAAAAATGGGAAGCTGACAACGAACTTAGATTTCTTATTGCAGAGGATATTAACGGGGATGGATATACCGAATTCATTTCATCAACAAGATTAAATGACATTATAGTTTTCGATTATAATAGAAATCCTTTATGGGGTTACCATTTTGATTATACTATAACTTCCCTGTCTGTGGGTGATGTGGAGAGAGACGGATTTAAAGAGATATTATTAGGCGTTAACAAAAAACTCATTATCCTGACAAAAGATGGATTTAATTTGAAAGAATATCCTTTTGATGGCGATATCAAAGCTGCAACTGCATTTAGAGATGAATTTAATACTTCATTCGTTATAGTGGGCAAAGATAATACTCTTTATGCATATGATTGGGATAAAGAAATATTTAATCATACATTTGATGAAAATATTAACTTAATTTATTATGATAATCTTGACTATAAAAATGAAATAGAAATCATAGCAGGGACTAATGACGGGGCATATGTATTAGATACTAAAGGAAAGATACTTTTTACATATAGGACTTACTCACCTGTAATTGAAGTATTTACTATAAATCTTAATTATAAAGGTGAGAAGGAATTAATTATAGCTTCAACAGATATAGATGCAATTACCTATCAAGAATTAAAAGAAATTCAGATCCCAGATTCTCAAACAAATCAACAACAAATAGAAGAGACTATACGAAAGGCAAATGCTATTTTTAATACGGGGAAAGCGCTCTATGATGTCGGAGAGTATCAGGCAGCAATTAATAAGTTTAGTGAAGCAAGAACTATATACCAATCTGTATCCTATAGCGAAGGAATAAATAATTCTGGGACTTTCATTTCAAATGCTACCTTACATATCCAAGCCAAATCATTAGAGGACCAAGCTCTTTCTCTAAAAAATGAAAAGAAATACGAAGAAGCCAAGTCTACATATAAGGCTGCAAAAGATCTTTATTCAGTAACGAATGACACAGTTAAAATTCAGGAGATGGATCAAAAAATAACTGAAATTGATGATTTAATTACCGCTGAATCTTTTTCTAGATTTGTAATGACTTTTGCTATTATTGGGGGCATAGTGGTAGTAATAGGGATAATATTCTTCTTCCTCAGAAAAAGAAAAAAATCTAAACAAGGTGCTTAATTGTTAAGAGATGAGATAAAGAAAAGGGTTGAAAAACTTGAAAAAATAGCCATTAATTTTGAAAATGAGGGCTACTATCAAGATGCCGCGGACAGTTATGCAGAAGCTGCAAATTTTATAGTCGAAGAAAAAGACTTCTTCTGGGGGGCCGAGGACTTTAAAAAAGCCGCTGAGCTTTATTGGGATTCTGGGGACACTGAGCGAGCTGAAACTCTTTTTAATACTGCCATAAATTATTATCTTTTGGATGCAGAATACTATCTAAAACGAGATGGATATTTTTGGGCTGTAAGAGATTATAAATTGGCAGTACAATGCTACGAAAAGTGGCTTTCAATGGTAGGCAGAATTTAGATCAAATTGTGGGCCCGAAGGGATTTGAACCCTTGGCCGCCCGGTTATGAGCCGGGCGCTCTACCAGGCTAAGCTACGGGCCCAAAAGCGCCGCCAGCAGGACTCGAACCTGCGACCATTCGATTAACAGTCGAGCGCTCTACCTACTGAGCTATGGCGGCATGAAGATTCCGAGTTCAGAATCATATATAAAACTTTCTATCCATTAAAATTTTCTCTAATTATTTTTAAAAAACATTTAGTAAATACAAAAGTGGAATTATTGTAAACCATAAGATGTATGATAATGACATCTGAAGTAATTTGTCAATTCTTTTTTCAATTACATTTTTCATTATTTGTGTAAACAATAGGTATAGGAGTAAAAATCCGTGAATTATAACAATTAGAAATATCATACTTGAAAATCCAAATATCCCAGAATATAAAATAAAAATGCTGGAAATAATAGATATCGAAATCGATAAGATTGAGGTCAAAGACGCTTTTCTTTGGCCTAGTATTACTGTAAGTGTTTTTTTCCCTACTTTTTTATCTGCTTCATAATCTGGAAAACCTGCAAGAATTATGGCCCCAAAAACAGCAAAGAATAGTGGTATCGATACCAACCAGGGGAGAATAATATTTAGTTTTGGAGATTGTAATAAAAATCCCGCCAATACAATGTAAAAGCTATGGGTTATCCCAACATCAATCTCCCCTAAACCCCTATAGGATAATTTTAATGGAGGAACTGTATAGGCCAAACCCAAGAGAACCCCAATTGATAGTATAAAAAAAGCATAGATATTATATTTTAATGTTAAAATAATAACTAAAGAACAAACAAGAATAAGAGAGATTAATATGGCATTCTTCGCTTGCTTGAATGTAATTTTTTCATTTACTATCATTCTAGATCCGCCGGTAAATTGACTGTAGTTCTTATTTATTTTATCGGTTTCATAGTCATAATAATCATTTGATATCACAGTTGCAAATTCTATCAAAAACAAAGCCATATACCCAAGGGCATAAATAGTCAAATCAAAATTATTTAGAATTTTAAAGGAGCATAAAGCTCCTACAGTATAAGCAAGCCAAGTCATTGGGTAAAACTGAAATCTAGTTATCTTAAGCCAAGAAGCTAACTTATCTTTTTCCATTTAATACCTTATTAGTTGGAATTTATTTTAATTATAAATATTTCTACTAATCTAAATATCTAAAAATTAGCTTTACCGAAAATTTTTTATATATGGACTAATAATTTAAACAAATTCTCTGTGAGGATTATAGTACTTGGTGATTTTATGTTTGATACAGACTTAATTGAGAATCTCGTTTCCTCTGAAAACTATTTCAAAAAAAGAAAAGATGTGGAAAAATTAAGGCACAAAGCAATTAAAATGTCACACAAATATCATTTTGAGAATAATAAATTTTATCATGACTATTGTAAATTGAAAGGACTAAGCGGAGATATAAAGTCTGAAGACTTTCATAAAATAGTAATTCCCGATACGGTATTCAAGTCTTATCAGATGGAATCACCTGAAAAGAGCCCTCAAGAATTTAAAAAATGGATTGATAGAATCTCTTCAGTTCCTATTGACTTTACTCCAAAGGGCATGGGGTCTCTTGAAAGTTTTCTTCAAGAATTTTATTCAAATGGCATGTTACTGGGTTTTAGTAGCGGCACTTCCGGAAAACTGACATTTTTACCAAGAGATTCCTTTACTCAATCCATGTTAATTAGATCCTATACTGAAGCAATTGATGCAACTCTAAAACTTGACAAAGGTAAAGAGAGATTTATTCTTGGAATACCAAAAAAAACATTTTTACAAGTCGGCTTCAATGGAAAAGTTGTAGCTAATCACATATCTCCTGGTAATGTTTTCCACGCATTTGAAGAATTGAAAGCTGACATAATAAGACTTAGAATGAGGGGGCCAAGATCCTCGAAAGAAAAAGTCATGAACTACTTTATTAAGCAAATGCTACCCCGACTCGAGAAAAATGCCATAAGAAACATAGTAACTAAGCTCGAGGAAAATCAAGGAAAAAAAGTTGTTTTTATGGGGCCACCTTTTTTGATAATTGATACTGCTAAATATATCCTGGAAAATGGGATTAACGCAAAGATCGGGGCAGATAGTTTTTTGGCTTCAACTGGGGGATTCAAAGGCAGGTCGATTGTAAGCAGAGATAAAATGAACGATTTAATTGAAGAGGCTTTTGGATTAGATCCAAAGAGGTATATCGACCTCTATGGGATGACCGAATCAAACTCGATAATGATTGATTGTATTGAAGGTAACACCAAACACATTCCACCTTGGATGGAAGTTATACTATTCGATGAGAACATGGAACCAATACCTCAAGAAGGTAAAGTAACTGGAAATTACGCATTCTTAGAGCCTTCTTCAAAATCATTTCCTGGATTTATTACTACTGGAGATAAATTGAAAGTGGATTACGAAGGGTGCCCCGTATGTGATAAGACTACTCCAATTCTCCTTAGTATTGAAAGACTTCCTAGAATTGAGAGTAGAGGATGCTCGGGTGTACTTGCAAAAACGGTGGCTGGTTAAATGTCAAAACTAAAAGGGTATTACCTTCCTAAATCTTTAAAGTCAATAGAAAAAGAAATGGAATTTAGTGAAAAAAAAGTTAACGATTATACTTTGCTATTGCCAAATATTAATCAAGACAACATAAAAGAAATAGTAAGTAGCTTAAAGGAAAATAGAAAAAAATATCTTGCAAATATGCCCTTTCCAGAGATTGCTAAGATATATGGAGAAGTATCAAGAACTTGGTCAGATAATAAATATGAAAAAAAGAAGATCGCTCTTGAATTACTTCCGGTGCTGACAAATCTTTCACCGGAGTTAATAGAATTCTTTCAGTTTAGGTCTATATATAAAATAGACGAGAAGACTATTAATTTTCTATCAACTTTAAATTTACCGCCAGATGTTTTTAAGAATTTTACCCCGATTGACAATGCAAACACTTTTGTTAGGGCATACGCAGGATTTAGAGACAAAATTGCACTAAAAAAAATAACTCAGTATAATCAAGAACTGGAGTTAGTGACTTACATAACACCCTCTAATGTACCCGGATTTATAGAAAGTCTAGGGATTTTTATTGCAAGCATCGTAAGAGCTTCAGGCTTAATTAAAACCCCTTCCGTTCAACCTCTATTTGCACCTTTATATGCGGAATCAGTAGCTGAACAAAGCAAACAGATAGGTGAAACTATTGCAGTGGTGCCCTGGGCTGGGGGGGATAAATCAATTGAGGATGTAATATTCCGAAACTCAAATGTAGTCAGTGTAGTTTCCAGTACTCAAACTGCAATGTCAGTTAAGGCAAGGGTAGACGAATTGAATAAAAAGGGATGTTCTATCAAAGGATGTTATCACGGAGGAAAATTTGGAATTGAACTAATCGGGAGAGAAATGGCAAATCGTGATGTTGCAGGTCTTGCCGCAATTGATGGAATTGGATATGAGGGGTATATGTGCGGGTCCCCTGCTTTTGGATTTTTTGTTGAAGAAGGTGGAGAGCTCAGCCCAATAGAATTTGCAGAAGCCTTAGCAGGCGAAATGGAAAAAATATCGAGATCAATACCACAGACTAATTTTTTCAGGAAGTTGAGAAATGTTAAAATTGGAGAAATAATATCAAGACCTGAATTTGACGGTGGTCAGAAAATTTTTGCATCTTCTGAAAATAATTTTGCAGTAATATATGAATCAAATTTTAATCTTAATCCTATAGGGCAAAATAGGCTAATACGTGTCTTTGGAGTTAATAATCTTGAAGAAGTAATCGATAAAATGAAACCATGGAAGGATTATCTACAGACTGCCGGAGTTGCAATAGGAAATGACAGGCTCCAAAAAATATCAGAGTTAATGGGAAAGACTGGATTTTCAAACATAAGAGTTGTTGGAACTGTAGCTTTGCCACGATTAGGTGAAGCGTGGGATGGAAACTATCCAGTATATGAATTTTTCATTCCTGACAGTATTCACTGGACTTCTATTAATGCATTAGACTTTGAAAATGAGATAAAAGAGCTTACTAAAATAAAGAATGAAATCATAAAGGACGGCGTTTTTAATTCATCTCTTGGAATTCGTTGAAATGCCTTATTTTATCAAAAGATTTTTGATTTTTTCTATTTTTTCAGGAGATAAAAAGAAATATTTAAATACTTTGCATGTTAATATATTATAGGTGCTTTAATGGTATATGCATATGTTTTGATAACAGTTTCAATAGGAAAAATAAAGGAAGTAATTGAATCTGTAAAGAAGATTGAAGGGGTAATAGAAGCCGATGTTATAACTGGTCCATACGATGCCATTGCAAAAATAAAAGCAAATGATCTAGGCGAACTCACAAAAACAGTAATTCAACAGATTCATTACATTGAAGGTGTAATTGATACAACAACTGCGATAGTAATCTCTGTATAAATATTATTTATTTTTTTGGTGATTTCTTGAATAAAAGCACGGCTATATGCGATGTATCTCTTTTTGTTTCAAAAAGTAAATATTCTCAGGCTGAATCATTGATGAAATCCTTACATATTGAAGAGGTAATAATGCCCGAAGAACTTGTTGATATACTTATGAAGGTCCATAGAGGCGAAGAGCTCTTGGGCGAACAAGTTCGGGTCTTATCCTATTGGGCAAAGGGGCCAGTTCCTAAGGATGAGGAAATAAGAACTTTTTATGAAACACTTATCGAAAAGGGAATAAAAATTAGAACAATAAAAGAGTATGTTCTGAAAAAAGAAGTTGAATTGGGGTATACAAAATTAAGAGAGGGCATGGAAAAAGACGAGATGGAAGTCTATAATAAAAGTTGGAGAAATTTATACAATAAATTTTCTGAAACGATGCCTGATCAAACTGCAATTATATGTTCAAAAATCCTATCGCTATCTCTTGTATTTAATGAGAAAATAGTCGCGGTAAACAGAAAACTATTGAGATTTCTATTTGACTCTGGACTTGAAGTATCAAAAGTTACCTCTAAGATTGAAATTGATAAAAATATGGTCGAACACAATATTATTTTCCTTAATGTTTACGGCTCAAAAACTTTTGAACCATTGTTTTATGAAATAAAAAATTCAATAAAGGAGAGTACAGAGATACAAGTAGAACTAGAAAAAGACGTTGGTTCAATAGTAATGTTTAACTTATAAATACTAACAAAAATATAATTTTTCTTATCTATTAAAGTTTATCAATTCTATTTTAAATATTTTTAAGATAGAAAGCTTTTTATATCACTTCAAATACATCAAAAACAAGCAATATTTTTAATGAGGTGTAAATTATGGCAGAAATTAGACAACCAATGAGTGTCCAACCTGAAGGCGCTCAGAGATTTATGGGCAGAGATGCTCAAAGAATGAATATTCTTGCTGGAAGAATAGTAGCAGAAACAGTAAAGACGACACTTGGTCCAAGAGGTATGGACAAAATGCTCGTTGACTCACTAGGAGACGTAGTCATCACAAACGATGGTGCTACAATACTTAGCGAGATGGATATAGCTCATCCAGCAGCAAAAATGATTGTAGAAGTAGCAAAGACACAAGATGAGGAAGTTGGAGACGGTACAACAACAGCAGTTGTCATTGCCGGAGAACTTCTAAAGAGAGCCGAAGATCTTCTCGATCAAGAAGTACACGCAACAGTTGTTGCATCTGGTTACAAACTTGCAGCTGAAAAGGCTGAAGAAATATTGAAAGATATTGGCGACAAGATTACAATCAATGACGATGATATACTTCTTGAAATTGCAAAGACTGCAATGACTGGAAAGGGCGCAGAAAAATCAAAGGATACATTAGCACCTTTAGCACTTAAAGCAGTAAAGCAGGTAGCTGTAAAAGAAAACGGAAACTACACAGTTGAAACTGAAGACATTAAGGTAGAAAAGAAAGAGGGCGGAAGTGTAGAAGATTCAAAACTCATCCAGGGACTTATTATTGACAAGGAAAGAGTCCACGACGGCATGCCAAAGAAACTAAAAGATGCAAAAATAGCTTTACTTGACTGTGCACTTGAAGTAAAAGAAACTGAAACTGATGCAGAAATTAGAATTACATCTCCTGACCAGCTTCAAGCATTCTTGGATCAAGAAGAAGCAATGCTAAAGAAGATGGTAGATCAGATAAAGGCATCTGGCGCAACAGTCGTATTCTGTCAGAAGGGAATTGATGATTTAGCTCAGCACTACCTTGCAAAGAGTGGAATATACGCTGCAAGAAGAGTAAAAAAGAGCGATATGAAGAAACTTGCCAAAGCAACAGGTGCAAGAGTTGTAAACAAAATAGCTGATCTTGAAGGAAAGGATCTTGGTCATGCAGGCTCTGTCGAAGAGAAAAAGATCGGCGGAGACGAAATGACATTTGTCGAAGGATGCAAGGATCCAAAAGCAGTAAGCTTATTGTTAAGAGGCGGAACAGAGCACTTTTTAGAGGAAGTAGAAAGAGCTCTTGAAGATGCTATAGGTGTCATATCTACAGCAATCGAAGATGGAACTATTTGTGCTGGCGGTGGAGCTGCAGAGATGGAACTATCAAAGAGACTTAACGAATACGCAGAAAAGATTAGCGGTAGAGAGCAGCTAGCAGTAAAAGCATTCGCACAGGCAATGGAAGTAATCCCAAGAACTTTAGCTGAAAATGCAGGTATGGACCCAATCGATACCATCGTTGCACTCAAAGCTTCACATGAGTCAAAAGATCACAAGAGATACGGAATTGACGTCTTTGACGGTAAAGTTAAAGACATGATGAAGGCCGGAGTTGTCGAGCCACTTAGAATAAAGGAGCAAGCAGTAAAGAGTGCTTCTGAATCAGCCATAATGATATTAAGGATTGACGACGTTATAGCCGCAAGCGGAATCGGTAAGAGAAGAGGAATGGGCGGCGGCGATGACGACATGGATATGGGTGGCATGGGCGGTATGCCCGGCGGCATGCCTGGAATGATGTAATATAAAAATAATTTTTTCTTTTATTTAATATTTTTATTAAATTTTTCTTAGATAATCTTATTAATTTAGTCGGATTCTTTCTTATATGGAATGTCAATCCATTATAGAAAAATTAAAGACGATTTCTGACCCTAAAACTTTAGAAGGAATGTCAAGATACGGAATTAAAACAGATAAGGCGTTTGGCGTTTCAATCCCGAAGATAAGGCTGTTAGCAAAAGAGATAGAAAAAGATCATAATCTAGCTTTGGAATTATGGAAATCAGGTTTTCATGAAACAAGATTTCTTGCAAGTATGATTGACGACCCAAAAAAACTCACAAATGAGCAAATGGAGAATTGGGCCAAAGACTTTGACTCATGGGATGTATGTGATCAAGTCTGTAATAATCTTTTTGGAAAAAGTCCTTTGGCTTTTGATAAGGTCTTTGAATGGTCCAAAAGAGATGAAGAATTTGTTAAAAGGGCAGGATATGTTCTAATGGCAGTTTTGGCAGTTCACGATAAGGCTAGAGCAGATGAAGATTTTTTCAAGTTTTTGCCTGTAATTTTTAATGGCTCAACAGATGAGCGGATATATGTCAAAAAAGCAGTAAACTGGGCTTTAAGGCAAATCGGTAAGAGAAATCTTATTTTACATAAAAAAGCAATTGAATATGCACTAGATATCCAAAAAATTGATTCAAAATCTGCAAAGTGGATAGCTTCCGATGCATTAAGAGAATTACATAATCCCAAAATCCTAGAAAGAATTAAAAAATAAAATCCATAACTAATTTAAAGCATTTTTATTTATCTTAATTAGATGTATTTGAGGTGTAAAAATGTTAGATGTAGAAGGATTAAGCACTGAAGCAAAGATTGGAAAAATATTGATTTTGGTATCCCTTATATTAGGTATAGTTGGAATCCTGGGATTGCTTGTCGGTTTTAGTTTTGGAGCATTATTTCCAATGAGGTATATGAGAGGATTTCCTTTGTTCGCTGGATTATTCATGATATTTGTAGCGGTTATTAAGATTTTAGGATTAATAGTTGGTTTCATAGCATTATCTTCGACAAATCTCAAAAATTTCAACAAAGCTGGCATGTACGCTATAATTTCAAGCTTATTACCTCCTCTTGATCTAATAATGCTCATAGGTGGTATTTTATGCCTTATTAGCAAAGAAGCAAAATAATATAATTTTTTTATTTTCAAAAACTATTTAAACGTTTAATAAAATTAGTTTATTGTGAGTCTAACAACAACCATAGTTAATTTTTTTTACAATCCGATTATTTTACCAACTCTCGTTGCTTACTTAGCTTCTGTTGTTGGAAAAATAATTTATGAGTCTATCAAAAAGAAACATTTAACTATTCAAGTTGCCATACAAGATGGGGGAATGCCAAGTTCTCACACGGCAACAGTTATCGGATTGTCAACAGCCATATTTTTGCATGAAGGAATGTCCACAGTATTTTGGATGTCTCTTGTATTTGCTTTTGTAGTAATGAAGGATGCAACAGGTATAAGGTGGGAAACAGGGCAGCAGGCAAAGGTAATTAATCAGATACTAAAAAAACTTCGTATGGGAAAGGTAGTTGATGAAGAATTAAAGGAATTGCTTGGGCATACAGAGGCTCAAGTTGTAGGTGGATTTATTGTGGGAGTTATATTCTCTTATTTAGGGTATAATGCTTTTTTTGGATAATATATTGAATTTGGAGTACTTCTCTTTTCATAGAAATACTTTCAAACTAATCCAAATTAGATTTAACTAAAAACCTTTACTTTATCGCTTTTTTTGAGAATTAAAAAATAACTTCTAACAAAGAAGTTTTTAAGTAAAGCATCTCCAACAATTTCCATGGGTACCGACTTCATTACTGTAAAAGGCGCTTCAGAACACAATCTTAAAAACATAGATGTTCAATTCCCTAGAGATAAGCTTATCGTTGTAACAGGAGTTTCAGGTTCTGGTAAATCTTCTCTTGCTTTTGATACAATTTATGCAGAAGGTCAGAGGCGTTATGTTGAATCACTTTCCGCATATGCAAGGCAATTCTTAGGGCTAATGGAAAAACCAGACGTTGAATACATTGAAGGACTATCTCCCGCAATTTCAATTGAACAAAAAACAACTTCTAAAAATCCAAGATCCACGGTCGGTACAGTCACGGAAATTTACGATTATTTAAGACTTCTTTACGCAAGGATAGGGATCCCTTACTGTTCAAACTGCGGCAAACAGATAAAACAACAAACAGTAACAGAGATTACTGATCAAGTTCTTTCTTTTCCCGAAGGTACAAAAGTAACTGTCTTGGCTCCCGTGGTACGTGGCAGAAAAGGGGAGTATTCCACATTACTCAAGGAAATAAATGAAGAAGGCTTTGCAAGGGCAGAAATAGATGGAGAAATAAAAGAATTAAATGTAGAAATAAGGCTTGAGAGGTACAAAAAACACGATATCAATATAATAATAGATAGGCTTGTCCTAAAAGATGGGATATCTCCAAGGCTTTATGAAGATATTGAACTTGCATTGAAAAAGGGCGAAGGAATATTATTCGTGGACATTAATGACGAAAGAAAAACATTTTCTGAACACTTTGCATGCACTGATTGCGGTATTAGTTTAGAAGAAATAACCCCGAGGATGTTTTCATTTAATAGCCCATATGGCGCATGCCCTTCATGCCACGGACTTGGATTTAAGCAAGAGTTTGATCCTGATTTAATTATCCCAAACAAAGATCTATCTCTTGTTGAGGGTGCGGTCGATGTATGGAATACTAAATTAGAAGGATTTAGAAGACAGACTCTGGAAGCCATTTCTAAAAAGTTTAATTTCAGACTTGACGTGCCTGTTAAAAATTTGTCACAAAAGCATCTTGATATTTTATTGTATGGTACAACTGATAAAGTAAGGTATAATTATCGTTCTCGAAACACGCCATCCTATTGGACATATGAAGGAACATACGAAGGTATAATACCCTGGCTTGAGAGGGTATATAGAGAAACTGATTCTGAATATAGGAAGGAACAATTTGAGAAATATATCCGATTAAAACCATGTGAAGTATGTAAGGGTAAAAGATTGAAACCCGAGGCTTTATCAGTGAAGATCCAAGGAAGTTCGATAATTGATGTAACTGAACTTCAAATTAGCAGTTGTTATAAGTTTTTTATTGATCTTGAGCAAAACTTAAATGAAAAAGAGAAAATTATTTCAAAACAGATATTAAAGGAAATAAAGGCTAGATTAGGATTTCTTTTGAGTGTAGGTCTTGATTACCTAACTTTAGATAGAAGGGCTGGAACTCTTTCAGGAGGAGAATCTCAAAGAATTAGACTTGCAACCCAGATAGGATCCCAGCTTGTAGGCGTTCTTTATATATTAGATGAGCCAAGCATAGGCCTTCATCAAAGAGACAATGCAAAATTGATTGTCATGTTGAAAAGATTAAGAGATATTGGAAACACAGTAATTGTCATTGAACATGATGAAGAAATGATGCTCTCTTCAGATTATCTTGTAGATATAGGGCCTGGAGCAGGTGTTCATGGGGGAGAAGTTGTTGCTGTTGGATCTCCAGAAGAAGTTAAGCAAAATCCAGATTCACTTACTGGGAAATACTTATCACGAAAACTTAAAATTGACGTTCCTAAAATTAGAAAACAAAGTGATATGTTTATCACAATTAAAGGGGCAAGACAATTTAATCTAAAAAACATCGATGTAAAAATTCCTCTTGGTTTATTTGTATGTGTCACTGGAGTTTCCGGTAGTGGAAAAAGTACTTTGATTAATGAAATATTATACAAGGATTTAGCAAAGAAATTTTATAGGGCTGTAGATAACCCAGGGGATCATGATGAAATTTTAGGAATTGAAAATATTGATAAAGTGATTATTATCGACCAAAGTCCTATTGGGAGAAGCCCTAGGTCAAATCCTGCAACATATACTGGTTTATTTACTCCAATAAGGGAGCTTTTCTCTGACCTTCCCGAATCAAAAAGGAGGGGATTTAAGAAAGGTAGGTTCTCTTTTAATGTGAAAGGTGGAAGGTGTGAAAATTGCAGAGGAGACGGACTAATTAAAATTGAAATGCATTTTCTACCTGACGTTTATGTTAAATGTGAAGAGTGTAAAGGTGAGAGGTACAATAGAGAAACTTTAACAGTAAAATACAAGGGAAAATCAATTTCTGAAGTCCTAGATATGACGGTCGAAGAAGCCTTGCACTTTTTTGAAAATATACCAACCATACGAAATAAACTCCAGACCCTTTATGATGTGGGCCTATCCTACATTAAAGTTGGACAGCCTGCAACTACTCTTTCAGGTGGAGAAGCACAAAGAGTCAAACTGTCAAAGGAATTGTCCAAGAAAGCTACAGGAAAAACTCTTTATATATTGGATGAACCTACAACTGGGCTCCATTTCCACGATGTTAAAAAACTACTTGATGTTCTTTTACGCCTAAGAGAAAATGGTAATACAGTTCTCGTTATTGAACATAATATGGATGTAATTAAAACTGCCGACTATATAATTGATCTTGGTCCTGAAGGAGGCCAAAGAGGCGGAGAAATTTTAGTTGAAGGCACGCCCGAAGAAGTAATAAAATCCCCAAAGAGCCATACTGGAAGATTCCTTGAAGAAGTTCTAAAAAGAGATGGAGCCTTGAATTAATTTCATTGGCCCAATTTCTTTATCTTTTCTAATACTCCATCATTAATCATTGATTATCAATTTTATGTAATTATTGTTTATCAATATTGTTATTTATTTTTATCAATATCGAAAGCTTTATATAGTATTGGCGATAGTATTGATATGCACTAGAGGTGATAGATATGAAAAAAATAACTGCTATATTGGTGATGGGACTTTTAATGGCCTCAATCGCCCCTATACTAGGAGAAACGTGTTCAACGGACGAACAAAATAATAATACTGTATGTCCAAGCAACACAACATCAGCAGTATCAAAAATTGTTGCTAAGAGTTTCCTTAACAACATAAGAAAAGGTTCGATGGATTTAAACGGTAATAAGTTAGTACATTCAATATTAACACCAACTGGAGATCTAAAATTGACATCTCCCCTATTACAACAGCACTTTGGAACTTATGACTTTGCTAGTGAAAGAGGCACACCAGGATGGTACTCATACGACGTTCAGCCACTAACAAAAACACAAAAAAAGTACGAACCAACAGTACCAAGAATCTACACCACAAATACATCAGATGATGAATAAAGGAGATTATACTCCTTTTATTTTTGAATTTTATTTACTTACCATTTATTATAATGGATCCTATTTTCTTCAAATCTTTTTAATTGCGGCTTTCCTTCGTCAGGATACCCAATTGAAATTAGTGATACAGGGAATATATTCTCGGGCAAATTAAGTATTTCTTTGATACCTTTTACTCTTTCTTCATCAGGGTATATCCCAAGCCAACATGCTCCAAGTCCCAGTGAATGTGCAGCTAAAAGGATATTTTCAGTTGCCGCAGAGCAATCAATCGTAATAAAAATATCTTTTGTAATATCCAAGTCACCCGCAACTAGAATGGCCATTGGCGCTTCATAGAGCATCTTTGAGTTTGGATGGAAAGAAGGGATCTTGTCCAATATTTTTCTATTATCTATCAATACAAAATGCCAAGGCCTCTCATTTTTTCTTGAAGGGGCATTCATAGCAGCTTCTAAGATTCTTTTTACATGGCTCTCAGGCACCTTATCTTTCTTGTACTTTCTAATACTCCTCCTTGACATAATAATATCTAAAAAATCCATAATATCGCCAAGATATATACTAACAACTTATATAAAAATATAATGTTGTAGAATATTATTTTTCGCTGTCTAAGTTATCATAATATCCTTATTTCCCTCTTTTCTTATAAAAATTGAAATAAAACTTTTAATAAATTAGATTATTTAATAAAAATCTTTTTTTTAAATAGAAAACCTTTTTAGAACTAAAAATAATAGTATATAATAAATATTAAAGTGATTTTATGACAAAAGAACTCTCTTCAGATATGATAAGAAGGACATTTGATAAGAATAAATTAAAATGTAAAAGTAGTCAAGAAGTATCCCCTTTAGAAGATATAGTGGGCCAGGAAAGAGCATTAAAGGCGCTGAAATTCGGGCTAGAGATAAAAGAGAAAGGATTTAATATTTTTGTTGCAGGTTTTCCAGGGACTGGAAAAATGACGGCAGTAAAGAGTTTTTTGGATAAACTCGCTGAAGACCAAACTGTACCTTCTGATTGGTGTTATGTTAATAATTTTCTAGAGCCATACGAACCTAAAGTCATTAAATTAAAAGCAGGCCAGGGAAGAGTCTTTCACAAAGATATGTCCAATTTCCTAAGCGAGGCTAAGATTAATCTTCCAAAAGCCTTTGAAAGTGAAGACTTTGCTTTAAAGAGAGAGGCCACTATCCAGAAAATTGATGCTGAACGAAATAAAATCTTTTCCGAACTGAATAGAAAAGCAGAGAAAGAAGGATTAATTGTTCAAAGTACCCCAATGGGATTTATTTTTGTTCCTATTGTCAGTGGCAGGCCAATGACTGAGGAGGAGTTTATAGCTCTAAATCCCGAAACAAAGGACGATATACAAAAAAAGAGGGATAAATTAAACTCAGAGCTAAGATTAGTGTTTAGACAGCTAAAAGAGCTGGATAGTAAAA
>CAZVXE010000003.1:0-49467 GCA_964630765.1 uncultured Thermococci archaeon
AGAATATTAATGAAGCAGTATGCATCAATACAAAAGAAGGCATAATATTTTTTGTTAATAAATCAACATTGGAATTGTTTGGTTATTCTAGAGATAAAATGATCGGGATGAATATAAGAGAACTTTATGCCAATTCAGATGTTAGGCCAGAAATCCTTAGAATTATAGAGAGAGACGGATACATAAAAGATTTTCCTGTTAAACTAAAGAAGAAAAACGGTGAAATTATAGATTGTGAATTTAATACCAAAGTAAAGAAAGATGAAAAAGGAAATAAAATATTTTATGGATTTATTAGAGATATAACTAAAAGAAAAAAAATTGAAGATAAAATAAGGGAGAGTGAAGAGAAGTATAGGACTTTATTTGAAAGTGCAAGTGATTCTATCTTCCTCCTTGAAAATGGAATTTTTATTGATTGTAATTCTAAAACATTGGATATTTTTCGCTGTATGAAAGAAGATTTGATTGGTAAGAGTCCCGTTCAATTATCTCCAGTTATACAACCTGATGGAATGAAATCAAAAGACAAAGCTAAAGAAAAAATACAAGCTGCATTAAAAGGTAATCCTCAATTTTTTGAATGGAGGCATAGAAGACCTGATGGAACAATTTTTGACACTGAAATAAGTCTAAACGTCATTGATATGTCCAAAGGGAAATATATACTTGCGATAGTAAGAGATGTCACTGAAAGAAAAATTATTGAAGAAAGAATAAGGGAAAGTGAAGAGAAATTTAGAACAATTTTTGAAGCATCGGCAGATATTATTACCTATGTAGATCGAAATGGAAATATAATTGATACAAATACAAAGGTAAAAGATATTCTTGGATATACAAGGGACGAGATTGTTGGAAAAAATTTTAGAGAGTTAAAACTTATAGATATTGAAGAATTACCTAAATTGATTAAACTCTTCATAAAAACAATTAGAAGTGGAAATGTTTCGGATAAAACTGAAATTACTCTTAGAGATAAGAATGGAAATAAAGTGCAATTTGAAGTTGCAACTAAGTTTATTAAAGAAGACCAACATATAGTAGGGGCCGTATCTATTCTTAGGGATATAACTGAAAGAAAAAAAATAAAAGACATGTTAGAAAAAGAAAAAGAAAAGCTATATTCACTACTAGATGAATTGCCCGGGTATGTATGTTTGTATAACTCCGACCTATCTATTAGTTTTGCCAACAAATATCTAAGTGATAGATTTGGTAAAATAGAAGGAAGGAAATGTTTTGAAATCTTTCATGGATATAAGGATCAATCACTAGCCCCTTGTAATAATTGCCCGATTTTAAGAATATTTGATACAAAAATCCCTGAAACTTCTGAGAGAATACAAAATGACGGTCGAGTCTATGAAGTTCATAATTACCCATTTTACGATAGCGATGGAAATATGCTAGTATTGGAATTTGGAATCGACACCACAGAAAAAAAACTTGCAGAGCATAAAATTAAAGAATTAAATGATGCTCTAAGGTTGCTGAATAAGATTTTGAGACACGATATTCTGAATAATCTAATGGTTATAAGTGCCAATATTGAAATGATAGAATCAAAAGATAAAGATAGAATAAACAAAGCCTTTGATTTCATAGATAAGAGTGCAAAATTGATTAACAGAATGAAAGAACTTGAATCATTAGTTTCAAGAGGATTTGAACTAAAGAGTTATGATGCTAAATCAATATTAAAAGAGATTTCTAAAAACTATTCTGATATTAAAATAAATATTAAAGGAAATTGTGATGTTTTAGCAGACGAAGCCCTAAACTCTGTTTTTGATAATATAATCAGAAATGCCATTATACACGGTGGTACAAATAAAATTGATATTAAAATAAGTAGTGGAAAGTCTTACTGTGAAATAAAATTCATTGATTATGGTATTGGGATGCCTAACAACATGAAGAATAGAATATTCGAAGAAGGATTTGCCTACGGTGATAACAAAGGAACTGGGCTAGGATTATATATCGCAAAAAAAACTCTCGAACGATACGGTGCAACTATTAAAGTTGAGGACAATTTACCTAAGGGGGCAGTATTTATTCTGAAATTTAGAAAAGGAGGTATGGGCAATGGATGGTAGTACCTCTGAAAAATTATTAAAAAGAATTGATCAGCTTAAGGAAGAAATAAGATTCTACAAATCTATAGCTGATTATACATATGATTGGGAATATTTAGTTGACATTAATGGAAATGTTCTATACGTTTCACCATCATGTGAAAGAATAACTGGATTTACTCCGGCCGATTTTATTGAAGATTCAAAATTATTGGAAAAGATTACCCATAAAGAAAATAGATTAGATATATCGAGGCATTTTGAAGAAGAATTAAAATCTGGTAAGGTCTATTCATTTGAGTTTCGTATCACCTCAAAAGATGGCAAAGAAAAATGGATTGAGCATAAATGTCAATCAGTATATGACGAACAACATAATTTAATAGGAAGAAGAGCTTCAAATAGGGACATTACAGAAGGAAAATATAGGTCCTTATACGCATTAATGAATGAGGGGATGGCTTTACATCAAATTGTCTACGATGACAAAGATAATCCAGTTGATTATTTAATCTTAGACGTTAATCCTGCATTTGAAAAAATTACTAGCCTTAAAAAAGAAAATATTATTGGGAAAAAGGCTACAGAAGTCTATAGAGTTACTAAGGCTCCTTATCTTGATATCTACTACAAAGTTGCGATTAATGGAAATCCAATTAAATTTGAGGTAGATTATGAACCAATGGGAAAAAGTTTTAGTATATCTGCATTTTCCCCGGAAAAAAATAAGTTTGCTACAGTCTTTGAAGATATAACAGAAAGAAAAAAAGCTGAAAAATCTCTCAAAAAAATAGAATGGCTCTTGACAAAAAGTAGTAATATAGAAATAACAAAAAAAGAGGATTCTCAACCCTATGGCAATTTGTTAGAATTAAACACTAATCGTTTGATATTAGATTCAGTTGGAGAAGAAACTCTTTCATATATTGTAGGGGACTATCTGGATATATTAGAGACTTCTTCTGCTCTATATGAAAAAAATGGAGACTATGCTTATGGGATATTTAGTTCGGGATGGTGCAAACAACTAGATAGAGCTTCACGAGAACTTTGTAATACTAAAGACAATAAAGAAGCTTTGTCAAGTGGCAAGTGGCATTGTCATGAATCGTGTTGGGTCAAATCTTCCAAAGTAGCAATCGAGACAGGAAAACCATCTGACATCGAATGTCCTGGAGGTATTCATCTTTATGCAGTTCCCATCTTTGCCAAGAAACAAATCATTGGTTCCATTAATTTTGGATATGGCGACCCCCCCAAAGATCCAATTAAATTAAAAGAAATCTCAAAATTATATAATTTAAATATTGAAGAATTATCCAA
Organism: uncultured Thermococci archaeon; assembly: GCA_964630765.1. Taxonomy (GTDB): domain Archaea; phylum Methanobacteriota_B; class Thermococci; order Methanofastidiosales; family Methanofastidiosaceae; genus Methanofastidiosum. The sequence goes on from CAZVXE010000003.1 coordinate 3,405, forward strand.
AGAAGCGGATAAATATGAAACTAGGCCAAAATTTATTATTGACATAGCAAAAAAACGATTACATACATCTGCAAAATTAATTGGCGAAATAGTTGAAAGAAAAATCACCGAAGAAGAACTAGTAAAAAACGAAAGAACATTAAGGGTATTATTTGATTCAGCACCTATTGGAATATGTCTGTTGAAGGATCGAAAATTTCAATGGATTAATAAAAAAATGGCAGAAATATTGGGATACACTGAAGAAGAATTAATGGGACAAAATACTAGGGTATTATACGACACGGAAGAAGAATATGATCGTGTTGGTAAAATATTATACCCTCAAGAGAATAATGCCAATTCAGTAGACGTTGAATCGATACTCAAAAGAAAGGATGGAACTCTAATCAATTGTTCTACTAGCATAAGCCCTTTAGATCCTTTAGATTATTCAAAAGGATTTATAACATCTTTGATGGACATAACTGATAAGAAAAAATTGGAACAACAAATCATCAAATTAGCTAAATTTCCATCTGAAAATCCAAATCCAATTCTTAGAGTTTCACTTGATGGTGAACTGCTATATGCAAATAACTCAAGTTCTGAATTATTGTCTTTTTGGAAAATCAATACAGGAAATAAATTACCAAATGAAATTATTAATTTCATTAATGAAGTCTTATTATCTAAAAAACAACTACAGAAGGATATTATTGTATATGATAGGATATTTTCATTGACTTTTGTTCCGTTTCCTAATGAATTATATATTAATATATATGGTAAAGACATAACTGAGGAAAGGAAGGCTGAAATTGCCTTAAGGGAAAGTGAAGAGAAACATCGCTCACTATTTGAAACAATGATCCAAGGGGTGGTGTACCAAGATTCTGAAGGAAATATAATATCAGCCAATTCTTCTTCTGAAAAGATTCTCGGCCTAACTATCGACCAAATGAGAGGTAGAACTTCAATGGACCCGAGGTGGAGAGCTATACACGAAGACGGAACAGATTTTCCTGGTGATACTCATCCTTCAATGATTTCTTTAAAAACTGGAAAAATTGTTAGTAATGTATTGATGGGAGTCTTTAATCCAAATTATGGACAGTATAGATGGATTAATATAAATGCAGTCCCATTATTCAAAGATAATTCTAAAAAACCATATTTGGTATATACCACTTTTGAAGATATTACTGAACGAAAGAAATCTGAAGCAGAGATACTAAAATATCAAAATCAATTGGAAGATTTAGTTGAAGAAAGAACAGCAAGACTTGAAATAATAAACAAAGAATTAGAGGCTTTTTCATATTCTGTTTCACATGATTTAAGAGCTCCTTTAAGGGCTATTGATGGATTTGGCCAAGCTTTAGTTGAAGAATATGGTAATGAATTGGGCGAAGAAGGAAAGCACTACCTCAAAAGAATTCGTAATGCTACAATTAAGATGGGAAATCTAATAGATGATATGTTAAAATTATCTAGAATTTCAAGATCTACAATGAAATATGAAAAAGTTAATCTGAGCCTTATGGCAGAAGAGATCCTATCAGAATTAAAAAAATCTAATTCCAAAAGGGAAGTTAAAATTACAATTGCAAAAGATGCAATAGTTAATGGCGATTCTGGTTTATTGAGAATTATGTTAGAGAATCTTTTGAATAATGCGTGGAAATTTACTTCTAAAAAAGAGAATTCAATCATAGAATTTGGGATTTTGGTAAAAGAAGGGAAAAATATATATTTCATAAAAGACAATGGAGTAGGCTTTGATATGGAATATGCAGGTAAGCTATTTACTCCTTTTCATAGGCTCCATTCCGATGAGGAATTCACTGGAACAGGGGTAGGGCTTGCAAATGTAAATAGAATCATTAATATGCACGGGGGAAAAATATGGGCGGAAGGAAAAGTTGGAGAAGGAGCAACATTTTATTTTACAATTTGATTGGAGGTTTTTATGAATAAGAAAACAATATTATTGGTGGAGGACAATCAAGACGATATCGAACTTACGATTAGGGCATTTAAAAGAAATAATATACTTAATACTATAGATGTAGTAAAAGATGGGGAAGAAGCTTTAGATTATCTATTTCAAAAAGGAAGATATTCCCACCTAACTGTTGACGACTATCCGGAATTAGTTCTCCTAGATCTAAAACTTCCAAAGCTAGGAGGATTGGAAGTACTAAAAAAAATTCGAGAAAATAAGAAAACTTCATTAACCCCAGTAGTTATACTGACATCCTCAAAAGAAGAACAAGATTTAAGCAATGGCTATAAACTTGGTGCAAACAGTTATGTAAGAAAACCTGTTGATTTTAATCAGTTTATGGAAGCAGTAAAACAGCTGGGTCTGTATTGGCTCGTACTAAATGAACCTCCCCCCAAGGAGATATAAATGGAAAAGTCACAACTTAGAATACTATTGGTAGAAGATTCAGTAGATGATGCCGAACTATTAGTGCGATTAATAAAAAAAGGTGGCTATTCTGTTTATTATGAAAGAATTGATACTGCAAAACAAATGGTAGAAGCTTTAACAAATAAGCAATGGGATGTTATAATATCTGATTATAAAATGCCTGGATTTTCAGGAATTAAAGCTTTAGAAATTATGAACGAATTTGATATGGATATACCTTTTATTTTAGTTTCAGGAACAATAGGGGAGCAATTGGCCGTCGAAGCAATGAGAAAAGGTGCAAACGATTATCTCATGAAAGAAAATCTTTCAAGATTAGTTCCAGCAATTGAGAGAGAACTTAAAGAAAGTAAAATTCGTAATAATGAAAGAAAAGCACAAAAGGAAGTAATAAGACTCAATCGGATATACTCTGTTTTAAGTGATATAAATGAAATGATAGTCCGAACTCAAGATAAGCAGGAAATATTCGAGAAAGCCTGTAAAATAGCCGTTGATAAGGGACAATTTGTTTTAGCATGGATTGGTTTATTGACTGAAGATGAAGAGTCCTTAAAACCTATTGCTTTTGCCGGATTAAAAGATTTTAGACTATTGTTTAGCAAAGCAACTTCTGGGGATACTAACTGGTCAGAGAGTTTTACCTTTAATACACTAAAAAGTGGAGAAACTAAGGTTTTTAATGATATTCAAAAATATCGAGAATTAGATAAATGGAAGGAATATTTAAATAAAACAGGATTAACTTCTATGGCAATTGTCCCTCTAAAAACTAAGAGGAAGATAATTGGGGCATACTTCTTACATTCAAATGAAATTAATTTTTTTAATGAAGGAGAAATTAAACTTCTTGAAGAACTAGCTGATGATATATCTTTTGCAATTGAATCAATCGAAAGAGAAGCTAAACGTAAAGAAATTGAAAAAGCATTAATTGAAAGTGAAAACAAATTCAAATCGATATTTAATAATGCAGCAGTAGGCATAGACCTTATGGATAAAGATTATAATTTTATTGAATTGAACGATAAACTATCGGAAATTTTAGGATATAAAAAAAGTGAATTAATTGGTAAAAGCATTCTAGAAGTAACATATCCAGATGATTTTGAAATTACCAAAAATAATCTAAAAGCACTTGTTAACGGTAATATAGATTCATACCTTATAGAGAAAAGATACAAAAAAAAGGACGGAAGCATATTTTGGGGCGAGTTGTTCGTATCTGGTATAAGAAAAGAGAATAAAGATTTTCAATCAATTGTGGGCGTGATTGTAGACATTAACAAGCGCAAGCAAGCTGAAGAATTGCTCAAGAAAAATGAGGAGAAATACAGGGAGATCGTAGAAAATGCCAATAGTATAATAGCCAAATTCGATAAAGATGGAAGAATTCTATCAATGAATGAATTTGGATTAAAATTATTTGAATATACTGAAAAAGAACTAGTAGGAAAAACTTGGTCCGAAACAATACTGCCCAAAGTAGAAAGTACTGGTAAAATTCTGGAAACCCTAGCAACAGACATTGTAAAAGACGTTGATAAATATGGTGTTAATCTAAATGAAAATGTAAAGAAAAACGGAGAGCGCATATGGGTATACTGGACAAACAAGCCAATAAGAGATAAAGACGGGCAAATAACTGGAATTCTTTCAGTGGGCACAGATGTTACTGATAAAATCATGGCAGAAAAACAAATGGAGAAAAATGTAGAATACTTTGCCCATTTAGTCGACCATATTCGAAATCCTCTAGCAATACTAAGTGGTTTTATTCAAGTAAAAGTAGATAATGAAGAAACAAGGTCTAGATTAATGAGGCAAGTAGACAGAATAGAGGATATGATAAAACAGCTTGACACAGGTTGGATGGATACCGAGGAAACTAGAAAGTTCCTAAAGAAAAATAGATAATTTCTTATATAATATTTATCTCAGTTATACTATTAATCTAATTTTCGAGAATATTTATATTCTAGTTTTCGATATAAGTTTTACTTGATCACTTAGAATTTCATGATACTAAATGGTAGAGCAAGAGGTAGGACAATATGGAGAATAAAAAAAATCAGAATGCTAATTATTTTTTTAATGAATTCAAATCTCTTGGAACAGATTATAACGATCCCGAAGAGATTAGAATATATGATGAAAGAATGGGTAAATTAAGGAATATCAAAAAAGAAATTGAAGATACTATAAAAATAATTGACCTTAAAAAAGGAGACACCCTTTTAGAAATCGGATGTGGAACTGGAGAATTTTGCATCGAAGCAGCAAAAAGATGTAGTAAAATTATTGCATTGGATGTATCTAAGAATATGCTTGAGTATGCAAAAAATAAGGCCAGTAATAAGGGGATTACCAACATTTCTTTTGTCAACGCAGGATTCTTATCCTACGAACATAAAGGGAAACCGGTAGATCTGGTAGTTTCAAGCATAGCTTTACACCATCTTCCAGATTTCTGGAAGCTAATAGCTCTAAAAAATATTAATTCTATGCTTAAAGAAAAAGGCAAATTTTACCTTCACGACGTTGTTTTTTCATTTGATATTAAAAATTTTGAAAAGGCAATTGAATGTTGGATTAATCAAACAAATGATGATAGAATGAAAAAGAACATGGTAAATCATATTAGTGAAGAATTTTCTACAACAAATTGGATAATGGAGAAAATCATCGAGCATGCGGGATTTAATATCGAATCTAAAGAATATAAAAATGATTTTTTTGCTTCATATTTGTGTATAAAGAACTAAAGATATGGGTGCTTATAATCTCAATACAAGATTATATTATATATTAATAACTAAAATAAAAACATAAATATTTTGAGAATTATATAGTCAATAATCTTTTAAAATATAATCTTAGTATTTTATAAGGTTGTAATATGAGAAGAATAGTTAGAGTTGATGAAGAAAAATGTAATGGATGCGGAGTTTGCTCTATTATATGTCCATTAAAAATTGTTTCAATTGAAAACGGAAAGGCTGTGCTCGATGAAGATTTATGTGATGGCCTTGGAGGGTGTGTAAGAAAATGCCCCCAAGAAGCTATGAGCCTAGTTGAAATTGATTAGGGATATTATTTAATGATTTCTTTTAATAACAATTTTTGTGAATGTGATACTGACAAAGTAACAGAGAAAATAGAAAGAATTTGTTGCTCTTTAGCCACAGTCACATACAAATGTCCTAGATGTGGGAAAAGAATAAAAAACATTGAATACACTTTAGAAGAAGATAAATAAATATAACATGGTGTAAAAATGAACCAAATAGCACAAATCTTGTTCATAATTTTCTTAATATCTTTCTCTAGTTTTTTCTCTATTTCTCTAATTCAAGCTCAGAATGAAAAATCAAACATTCAAATAGGAGATATAACATGGTTTCCTAAAAATCCAAAAAAAGGAGAAAATATTGAATTTATTATAAAAATCAATAATAATACGGGAACTAACTATAACAATATAAATCTGGAGTGCTACTTGAATAGTGATCTAATTGAATCAAAAACAATAAAAGAAATAAAAGATAGTTCTACGTTCGAATATAAATTTACATGGGTAGCCACAACTTCTGATTTTAAAATAACATCTATAATTTATGATAAAAACTATGATAAATTATCATCTTTCAGTAAAATTTATTTTTCTGGGTACTCTTGGTATATTAAAAATAGTATAGATCAAAGAAAAGGGCCTAGTTTTAACTATTGGTCGGATAGTGATGAGAATATATGGGTCGATGAAAAAGGATTGCACCTAAAGATTGTGGAAAGTGAAGGACGATGGTATTGTTCCGAGGTGTATTCAGAGGATTCTTTTAGTTACGGGAAATATATTTTTTATCTTGATGGAAGGCCTGATCTTTTTGATAGAAATATTGTTTTAGGCGTTTTTACTTATTATTATAACTCTCAAATCCCAGACAAGAATGTAGAAATAGACATTGAATTTAGTAAGTGGGGATCAAACTTACCAAATCTTCTTGCTAGAAACTCTCAGTATGTAATTCATCCATTAAAAAAACAAACTATTCACAGATATAAAATGATATTAAACGGAGGTTATTCTGTGCACTATTTTGATTGGAAGAAAGACTCTATCGAATTTAAGAGTTTACATGGGCATAACGAGGCAACTAATGATCGGAGATTTATAATAGCTGACAAAAAATTCTTTGGGAAAATTGTTCCCGTGCCTACAACAGAAACAAAAGTGCATATTAATCTCTGGTTATATGATTCAAATGAAGATAAAAAGGGGGATTCTCCATTTGACGGGGAAGAACCTGAGATAATTATAAAGGCTTTTAGATTTGAATAATTATTTTGATTACCTAAATTTATTTAATTGGCCTAAATTAATCATTTTTTGACCTTAACTAATAAATACCCTTTCTCTATCTTTAGGTCTATTACCCATACATATGGGCAGAAGTATAGTTTCATTTTGGAGGATTATTCCTATTAATCCTCTTTTATTAATAATATGTTAAATGGAAAAGGTGAGTTAATGATTCAAAAGGATGTATATCAAACACAGCCCAGTATTATATCTCTCCACAATATACCTGCAGAGCAAATTAAAAAGTTAACAAGTGAACTAAAAGATTCTTCAGTTGAATTCTGCCGTAAACTAATAAAAACACCATCAATATCAGGCAATGAAAAAGCCGTTGCAGATTTGTATCTTGAAGAAATGAAGAAATTAGGGTATGATGAATACTTTAGAGATGAATGGGGAAATGTAGTTGGTCTGATAAAGGGAGCTGAAAATGGGCCAACAATAATGTATAATTCTCATCTAGACCATGTAGATCCCGGTGACTTATCCGAATGGATGGGGTATGATCCATATGGTGCAGAAATTGACTTTGTAGAAATAGAAAATCAAGATTGTACTGAAAAAGAAAATACGCAAGTAATTCACGGTAGGGCTGCATCTGACGTAAAAGGAGGGGGAGCAACTCAGATTTATGCAGGCGCACTACTTTTAAAATTAAGAGGAATGGGATATAAATTAAAAGGTAACTTCATGTTTACTGGAGTAGTTTTAGAAGAGCCTGCAGAGATGCTAGGAATGATAAAATTGATAGATGAAACTCTACCAAAGAGGGGGCTATCATACGATGGTGTTGTATCCTCCGAGGCCACTGCTTTGAAACTATATCTTGGGCATAGGGGCAGAGTAGAAATAAAAATTACGGTTCATGGGAGAACTTCTCACGGTAGCGCACCATGGTTAGGAATAAATGCAGTAAATAAGGCTACTAAATTAATTGAAAGAGTTGAATCTGACCTTGTATCTTGTTTCCCAAAAGACAAGAATTTAGGAAGCTCTAGTATAGCACTTACAATAATTGATTGCACTCCTGGAGCGCTTTGTATTGTACCTGATAGATGTCACGTAATATATGATAGACGATTTATACCCGGAGAAACTCCTGAAAGTTGTTTAAAGGAGATACAAGATTTAGTGGATAAAATCACCAAAGAAGATCCGAACTTTAAAGCAACTGTTGAAATCTCTACACAAACAAGGACATCCTACACAGGTAAATCAGCTAAAGTTCCAAATATGAAAGAAGCATGGAAGATTGATAGGGGTCATCCTTTTGTATACGCAGCTTCAACAGCACTAAAATGTGTCAACCAACCAGTTAAATATGGATACTGGGATTTTGGAACTGATCTATCAAAAATCTGTGGAACTGACAAAAAGCCAGCCATAGGGTATTCTCCAATGCAGGAGCAGTACTGCCATAGGCCAATCGATAAAGTCAGAATAGACTATATGGAAAAGAGCATAGCAGGGAATGCAGCAATCTTTTTGAGCCTTGTTGAACTACCAAAAGAGAACTTCAAACTTTGATTATTTATATTTTTTTAAGTCCTCTTCATTCGATTCAAAAGTACTCTTCTCTAATTGCCCCCATTTTTTTCTTCTAAAAAGAAGTAGTAGGGTAGCTTTAACTCTCCACCATGCGGTAAGTTGTCTGTATCCAAAATTCTCAAAAACGGCTATTAAGAATAGTTTGAATACATCCATAGGCCTATTATACCTTCTTACAGTGAATTCTTCTATTAATAATGAAAATAAAGATATGATAATTCCAAATACTATGGCAAGTAAAAAGAATAATATGGCAAATGTTATATTTAATAATCCCAGTAGATATCCACCAATAAATGCAATATACCCAGTTATTTCAATTATTGGGCCTAAAAATTCAAAAATAAAAAAATAGGGCATCCCAATAGTTCCAACAGTCCCATATTTTGGATTGAATATCATTTTCCAGTGTATGCGAAGAGTTTGAATTAATCCCTGATGCCATCGTATCCTTTGTATTTCTAAAGTTGAATATTTTTCGGGTACTTGGGTCCAACATACAGGCTCTGGCACAAAAACAACATCGTATTCTTTTTTTATTTTCCTCATGTGTTTATGTAACCTTACAACAAGTTCCATGTCTTCTCCAAGTATATTTGTTTTATATCCGCCAATATTCACCACTGTTTTTACTTCGAATAGACCAAACGCTCCTGAAATAATAAGAAGATTTTTAAGTTTGCTAAATCCTGCTCTCCCGCAAAGGAATGCTCTTATGTACTCTACAATTTGAAATCCTGGAAGGATTTCTTTTGGCATTCTGGCTTCCAATACTTTTCCACTTTCAATTCTAGAACCATTTGCAACTCTAACTATGCCCCCAATTCCGACAACTTTTGAGTCTCTTTCAAGATAAGCTTGTACCATTTTGTCTATAGCTTCAGGGTCAACTATTGAGTCTGCATCCACAGCTAAAAACAATCTACTTCTAGCGTAATTAAGTCCAGCATTTAATGCATCGGCTTTTCCACCATTTTCTTTGTCTATTACTAATAATCTTTCATCTATCGCAGATTTGAACACATTTGTAACTTTTTTAGTTTGAAGTTTCTCATTTACGGCTCTAGAATCTTTGAATAAGTTGTATGAACTTCTCAATAATTCTAAAGTATTATCGTTGGAGCCATCGTTAACAACAATAATCTCAATATACGGGTAATCTATTTTGGATACGGCATTAACAGACTCAAGTATTGTATTCTCCTCGTTGTAGGATGGCATAATAAAAGCTAAAGAAGGCAAGGATTTAGATTTTTTTTCTTCATCCAACTTTACTATAAATGGCAGGAAATTACTGTGCCAATGTTCAGTTTGAAATCTTCTCTTGTGATACCAAAGTTTTTGTGAAGCTAATACTAAAAGTACTAAGTAAAAAGAGTTCAAGATTAAAAAATAGGCTAATATCATAAGATTATAAGCAATAATAGATGTCACAAATAAATTATCCATAATTATCTATAGACCCCTTTAACTTCTTGATTTTTCTCTTTCAGAAATTCCATGACTAAATCTGGATATTTGTTGTAATATTTTTCCATAATATTTTTCCCAGTAGATCCTAATTTGTTAAGTGAATAAAATGCTTCCAGTCTCACTTCAAAATTCTCGTCATCTGCAAGTTTTTCTAATAATTTAAATGAAGTATCATTGTCATAGCCAGACAAAGCTTTTGCCAGAATTGCCCTAATCTGATAATTTGGATCTTCAGAATGTTTCTGCATAACTCTTAGACTCTTGTCAGTATTTATCTCTCCTAGAGATCTGATAGATTCTCTTTTTACATCTTTTATTGGATCATTTGCAAGCTTTTCTAGCAATGGTATTGCATATTCATTCCCTTTAGTTCCAAACAGTATTGCAGCAGCTTTTCTAAAGTCTCTATTTTTTGAAATTGCCAGAAGCTTTAGATATACTGGGGGTATATTCGCATCAGATAACACATTGACAAGATACCTATACGCCCATCTAGAACTTGAAGAAAACATAGTGTACAAAAAAGGATAGATTTTTTCAGATTTAATTCCAACTAACATCTCAAGCGCTGCATATCTAACTTCAGCTTTTTTACTATCCATTAATTTTAAAGCCAGTGGTTCTGCTTCAATTATTTTCATTTTTTCTAATCTATTAAGAGCTTCAACTTTCTTCCACCATCTTCGACTTTTCAATTGTTTTAAGTCTTTTTTTTCCAGTTCCCAGACCTTGTACAAATTCCTAAGTAAGTCTTTTTCTTCGTTAGATGAAAAGTTTAATTTAAGAATCAATAAATCTCTCAAATATTTTTTATCTTTATTTGAGACGCCTAAAGAATTTGGATCTATTTCTTTGTGAAGAATTTTTGTTAAAATAAAATTGTATTCTATCGATTTCTTATTTTCTGTTCTATCACGATTCCAGTGGATTATAATAGTACCTATATAGAAGATTAACATTAATGCTAAGAATATTACTAGAGCGATTAGAATTATTTTAACAAATGGTGTCAACCATAAGTTCAATTGTATGTATGCCCGTGTTATGTCTTCAAATGAAAAAATTATATCTCCCCTCTATAGAATATTCATTATTATATAAATTATGGCCACAGGAACCAATTGGACACTTAGATTATCCAACCCATGGTTACTTATAGCTTCAGTCAAAGCTGCAACAATCCCACAAACAAATCCCAATATAATTGCTGCAGAAAAGGGCGTTCCTAGCGCATACAACCCCATTGAGGCAAATAGTATACTAGTAATTGCAACTGAAATTGAACCTTCAATGCTTCTTGTCACAGGAACTCCAAATAGGGATGGAACTTTGTACCTATGTTTGCCCCATCTTGTTCCCACAGGTTCTCCTATAGCATCACCTATGCCTACAATCAGGTATCCTATTATCGCCAATTTATCAAATAGAATATTACCTATTAACCCACCAAACGCGGTCATTATTAAAGGTATCAATATGAATTTACTTTTTTGTGCTCCGTCTGTAGTCCTAGCAATAGCATTATAGAAGGGTATTTCCTCATTACGATAAACCACATAAAAAATAAACAATGAATTGACTATCCCGTATAGGATGACAAAAGATAGTCCACCAATTAATTGAATAATTGCGGCCGATATGAATGTACTAAAGTGGAATATTTTTCTTGTATATGGAGTTCTTATTTTCTTTTTTGTATGGATATAACCTACAATTTTCATTAAAACTCCAACGTATAGCGCCAAAGGCGGAGTAAAAAGAATTGTATCTTGTATCGATGGGATGGCTTTCTTAATAAACGAATTTATCGAGAATTCCTCTTTTTCAGTTTGTGTTACTGCAGAAACATTTTCTTCTATTGGACTGTCTATCGGCTTTTCTTCAAATTTATAAGTGATTTCTAATTGGGGTGGGCCTAATTCAGATCTTAGCTCTTGCTTACTTGAATTCAAATTTGGCCCATAAATGTACCAAGGTCCAGGTCTTGACACTATAGTCTTTATATCTGAGACATTGCCTTCCGAGGCATACCACAAGATTCTATTTGCTATCGCATGATTTCTTTCAATTTGTGCTTCTTCTGTCTGATCGTTGCCTAAATACAATATCCTTCGTATACCGTTCTCATATAGGTACATCCTAAATTCTCTACCATCCGGTGTAGGGCCAATAGCAACATCAGGCGCAATAACTTCAGCGTATCCATTAGTCATTGGCGCAGCAAATGATCTAAATGGGAGGGATGGTTTATCATATAGATAAGATTGAATAAAAGAATCAATCACAGAACTATTAGAAAAGAATGCATGAACAAATAATGGTTTAGGCGCTTTCTTAGCTTTTTTGCTTGCTTCATAAACTGCATAAGAGTCAAAAGGTGATCTTAGAACAGATATATTTTCATAAGGTATTTCATATGTTTGCATTATATTTTTTTCTTCATTTATCCTTTCTGAATCTCCAAAATCAAGAGAATCAAACAAAGAAATAACATATTCTGCATCACCTACTATATAAAAAAATTCATCATCTGTTGGGTAAGGAACAATGAATAAATTCTCATCTAGCTCAATTATTTCTCCCCTTTCAAATCTAGTTTTTAATCTAATAGTTTTCTTTTCAACTGTGCTTTGAGCTTCTTCTAGAGGCATATTATTTTCTATAACTGTTCTTGCAAGTCTAATCCTATCCTTTCCTAGGTAACAGTGGACATAATACTTGCCAGTTCCAGTTTTGGCTAATTCTCTAAGCTGGAGTGCTGCTTGTGTGTTTTCACTTACCCAAGGGACCATTGGGATATGTACAAATTCTAGACCGGCATATTCGACATTCAGTCTTTCTTCCTCTATTAATCTAGGTTCAAAAGGTACAACAGCTGGGTGTAATAACGATATAATGGAAGTATATCCCTCCTCTTTTAATTCAAGTAATTTTTCTAGAGTAGGGTATTCCCCAAAAGTAAATCTAACAGTTGATACCTCTTCTGGAGTAGAGGAAGTTTCTTGACTAACTCCAAATAAAGTTGGGTTAAGTGATAACCAAAGGACGGAAATAGTTGCTATTGCCCAAAGAGCGGGTATCCCATACTTAACATGTTTTTTGTTTGTTGTATCCACTATATTCATTAAGATAACTGCAGCGGTAAATGATACAAAGATAAAAATTAGTATTGTTAATCTTACTAGCATGCCTTCAAGAGATAAATCTAAGTTACTGGATCTTATGAAACTGACAGGACCCATCAATGTACTAAATCCAATGGTAAATCCTACAAGTAACCAGATAAAAAGAAATGAAAAAATATTCTTAAATGTCAATTTAAACAAATTTTCACCTAGGATGACTATTTAGTATTACTTCCTTTTATATTTAATTGTAATAATCTATAAATTGGATGGCAATATTTATTTTGAAACTGTAGTAATCATTCCATTGTTCAATCTTTTTAATTCTTTTGTTGTAACTTTAACAAGGGAGTACTCCGATCCCCCACCCCCATACACAACTTCTTTCTCCATTACTTTTGGGTCTATCAGAAAAGTGGCAACATAACCAAACGGAGGCGTTCCCCCACAAGGATATCCAGTTTTCTCAAGCATTTCATTAGGCGTAGCTATTCTTGGTCTTTCGATAGTTAAAGATTTAGATACTCTGCTAGTACTTGCTCTATCTTCGCCTTTGACTATCGCAACAATAAGATCTCCATTAGTGTCGATCATACAAATACTTTTGATAAAATCAGTTGGACAAACTTTGGCAGTTTCAGCAGCTTCTGCAACTGAATGACACGATTTATCAAAAATCAATAACTCTGCATCACTACCATTTTCTTTTAGGAAACTATTTAATTTTTTTTCATAATCGTCCATAAATAATAGTCTTGAATTTATTTTAAATATATTACACTTTATTTTTTCCAAACGTTATGGTATAATTAAAAAAGTTTCCAGATACAATATTTAGATTGAAACCTGTTCTTTGAACCATCTTAATTGTTGTCGATTTAAGTGGATAGTCTGGATCAACTATAAATTCAGATATAGAAAGTATCCCATTATTTTTTAAAACTCTATTGATTTCTTTCAAAGCTTTTTCCTTATTAGGTATTTCTTGAAATACTGCTACCATGTAAACAATATCAAAAGATTCATTACTAAACGGAAGGGCATAAGCACTTGCTTGTACAAGTTTAACATTTTTGATATCTTTATTTTCTATTCTATTAAGTTTACTTGCAACTTGTTTTAACATTTTTATTTCGATATCTAATGCACTAAGAATACCTTTGTTTCCTATGGCTCTTGCGACATCGGTAGTGAAAGCACCACTACCACACCCGATTTCTAGGACAGTCATCCCTCTATCAATCCCACTTCTTGATATTATTTTTTCAGGAGGCTGCATAACTTTTCTTTGTTTACTATCTAGAAATTTACCGATAAAAGAGGGGGCCGGAAATTTCCAGTATCTTCTTGCTAATCTTAATATTAATTGATAAATGACAAAAATCCCTAAAATGACCAAAACAGATTGAATAATCATTATTTAGTCATACACCATTGAACTAAATAAATGTTATTATAATAAGAAAGTTTTTTATATTTTAAATTCCATTAATAATTATGAAAAATATAATTATTTCTGGAATATTAATTACAATTTTATTCTCTTCAGGATGCTTAGTACCATCTAAGACTACACAACAACCAATAATTACAAATCCATGTGAAAATGTAACTTGCCCAGATAAGTGCATAGGTAATGAACTCTGGTCTCAAGTTTGTGTCAATGGGGAGTGCAAAGATTTCAAGAGAATTGATGAATGTGCTGAATATTGTGGGTGCAAGGAAGATTTATGCAAAGCGATATCATGCAATTATAAATGCATAGGAAATGATCTATGGTCCTATAAGTGTGTCGATGGAAATTGTATTCAAGATCAACTTGTTGAAGAATGTAATAACGAATGTGGATGCAAACCTGAATTAGTTATTAGAGAAATACAGCCTAGTGAAAGCTGGATTTTCAATGATCCTAAAGACACAAGTAAAGTTGTTGCTTTTGGCAATATTTACCTGCTTTATACTTCAGATAAAATAGGAGTAATCCTCACATGCAGATCCGACAAATGTCTAGATTATCCTACGGTTTATTATGGCTATAAAAGACAAGGAGAAAGAGAGTTCCATGAATATATCCAGATAGAAGACCTTTCATATTGGAGGCCACCTTTTGACGCATTTTATGTACTTTATTTCAGCCCAGAATACTACATGAAGGTAGGATACGTCGATTAGTGCATTAGATAAATTTTTATAAGGAAATATGCCAGAGCATCTATACACTTGGTGGCCAATTTGAGAATCTTAGTAATAACGCAAAAAAAATCTGATGTGCTGAATAAGTTATTAGAGTCAAAAGATGTAGTTGGAATAATAGAGCCAAGAGAGGATAATAGTTTATCTTCCATAATTGAAAAGGCCATATTTAAAAATGTTAAAAAAATTGCCAATAAATATCGCGTTCCTTATTTATTGATGAAAGATAAGAAACAGGAAATTCTTAGTTGGATAAAAGATAGAAATCCAGATTTAATTGTTGTATACTCGATGCCTTTCTTACTTAAAGAAGAAATTTTTTCTTTTCCAAAATTAGGGACTATTAATCTACATACCGCTTTATTACCAAAATATAGGGGTGCAGTTCCTATTTTTTGGACATATTATTTATTTGATAGAGACGCTGGCGTAACGGTCCATTATATCGATAAGGGCGAGGATACAGGAGACATAATATTACAAAAAGATGTAAAGATAGATCTCGGAGAAAGATATTACGAGTTAAGAGCGAAGTTTGAGGCTGCAGGTGCGAAAGCATTAGTAGAATCAATCAATAAAATAGAGTCAGGCAAAGTCCAAAGAAAGATACAGCCAAAAGAATCCCCCACTCCCCGAGCTAAAAGAGTCAAAAAAGATGATTATTTAAATCTAGTAGACTGGGATTGGGATTTAGAAAGGCTCTGGCACTTTTTTAGAGGCACTGAAAATTACTTAAAATTCCTTCTACTACATAATAAATTAATAGCCAGATTTATCCGAATTGAAGTAGGCAAAATGGAAAAAATTAAACATAGTCTAGATATCGGAAAAAACTACAAAGATACGAAAGGGAAATTTATTGCGTGCAAAGATGGTAAAATATATTATGAATTCAAATTTTGGAATCCATATAAAAAATGAGTATGGCATCAGATCGTAACAAGTATATCCTTTAATTCTTTTTTTGATAGTGTGGGCAAAGTATATTCAGTGCTTGGATAACCAACAACTAGGATGAGAAATGGCGCCTCATTTTTGGGCCTATTCAATATTTTGTTTAGGAATGTCATCTGTTCTGGCGTATATGTCAAAGTAGCAATCCCCATTTGGTGTAGCGCAGAGATTAAAAAACCAGTTGCGATTCCAATTGATTCATTTGGGTAATAATGCTTTATTTTGTTTCCTTCTTTATCAATTCCATAAAGTTGGGAGAAAATACATATCAAGTATGGGGCTTGTTCAAGAAAAGGTTTCCTTATATCTAGATTTAAAGGTTTTAGACATTCTCTCCACTCGTCTGAGATTTTATGAGAATAGAATTCTTCTTCTACTTTCTCTGCTTCAATTCTTATATTCTTTTTAGTTTCTTGATCTTTGACCAATACAAAAGTCCACGGTTGCAAATTGGCTCTACTTGGTGCTGTGCCTGCAATAGCAATGCAGTTTTCTATAACTTCAATAGGTATATGTTTTTTATCGAACAATCTCATTGTTCTTCTTTTTTTCATGAAGGAAAGTAACTCTTTTGATTTTTCAATTATATTATTTTCAGCCCTCATCTTCACACCTAGTATTATTATTAATATTTTGAATATATTTGTTTCCTTTTTAATTATCTTGAAATGAATAATTCCAAAGGCCCAACTTATTAAATCTTGCCCTAGTTTCAGCTTCTATGAGTTTAAAGTAAAGGTCTGATTTTTTTTCAGTATAAACCCTGGCATATCCATTTTGGACTAATTCTAAATTAATATTATTGTTATCTATGAATATATATGCCAAAGTCCTACCAAATTCATCTTTTTGTCCCTGAATATTATCGTATGAAATATTTACTTCTTTTTTGTACAATCTTTCGTTTGTATAATTAAATGCATTTACTCCCCATTTTCTTAGATGATCATCTGGAAGTCCATACCATTTTTTTTCATTATTTTTAGAATAAGGTTCGGGAGTATCTATTCCAACTAGCCTAACTCTTTCAGTTTTTCCAGATTTTAGGATATCAATGGTGTCACCGTCTATGACTTTTATTACAAGTACAGACTCTACTTCAATATCGGGAGAATATATTTGTTTTATAGAATCGATACAACATGTGGAAACTAGAAGTAATAAGAATATTATAGATAATTTTCTCATATTCAATTCTTTGATACTCAATATAAAAAATTATCATTAAAAATAATTAACTATCCCATTTAATGGGCCAGCGATATATTTATAATTCTCTATGTTTAATAGAATGAAGATGGACATTAAATCAAACACTGATGTATTTCTTCAAAAAGCAAATACCTTGTGCAAAAATGGCCATGATTTATTAAATCGGCAAGATGCCGCATCTTTAAAAAAAGCTATAGGAATTTTAGAAGAAGCGCTAGATTTATTCACACAGTTAGAGTGCCATGGGAGATGTTCCGAGATTTTTAATACTCTTGGGGCAGCATACTGTGCAATGGCCGAATGCGAGAATAGTGAGGATAATTTAAGAAAATCTATTGAATATCTCCAAGAAGCAATTACATTAAATGATTACAATGAATTCCCAATATATCATGCCCTCTCGCAATATAATCTAGGTAACACTTACAGATTTCTTTCAGAACTAAACGATAGAGATACTAATCTAAAAAAGGCATTAGAAGCTTATAAAATTGCAGCTAAAGTTACATCTAAGTATTATTACGGCCCCACTTGGGAAGAACAAACATTCGATACTAGGCTTTATGAAATATCCCAAGAGGCAGTTAAAGAATTGAAAGGAATACTAAATATAAAATAAATAATGCATGAAATTTATCAGTATTAATTGCCTTATTTTGAAGTCTTTGAGTTATTCTCTTTTATGAAGAAACTAGCGATACATGCAATTATAGAAGAAATCAATAAAACTAAAAATGCATTCTGATATCCAATTACGGTATAAGAATCGCCTACTTTTCCATTTAATTCTAAGATATACCCCATCAAAGGTTGATAGATTGCGCCCATTAAAAATGGGAAAAAGTTTGCAATTCCTGTAGAAGTTCCAGCGATTTCAACGGGGTAAAGATCTTTTATCAAGGCATAACCCAATGCCAATGTCCCGACAGAAAATATCCCTATCCCTAGGCAGATTAAATATAATCCAAATGTTGGAATTGAAGATACCAAAAAATATAGAAATACCATAATTACCAGCAATATAACGCTTGATACATTTACTACAATTTTCCTTCTTTTGATAATTCGATCTGACAATATCCCCATTAAGGGGCTCCCTATGATCATACCGACGGCTATCATTGATAAAACTCTACTAGCTTCAACTTTTGTCATTCCATATATTTGTATTAGGTACGGCCCTCCCCACAGACCGCCAAATGCTAAATATATGGCCATAGTGCAGAACATCCAGATAGACGCAGGCCAATAATATTTAAGGCTCAATACCATTATGGCACTCTTAATAATTGGGACCCTCTGTTGATTGGGAGTGCTATTTTCTACAACTGCCGGCATACCAAGTAAAGGTATACTAGATTCTTTAGAAGATTTATGTGTAACAACTGCTGGCATTCCCAGCTCTTGAGGTGAGTTTCTTACAAAAATCCAAACTAATAATGCGAGTAGTAATGTCATTACTCCAGTTATTATAAAGGGGATTCTCCACCCAACAGCATTCGATAATAGCGCAAGAGGTATTGTAGATACTAAAAGTCCAATGCCCCCAATAGCTATTAAAAATCCAGTCATAGTTGCAAATTCCTCTCCTTTATACCATTGTGATAAAATTTTAAGTGCACAAACGTATAAAGTTGAAGCGCCAAGTCCTACTAGAACTCTTCCGAGAATTGCCGAAGATATATCCAAAGATAAACCTAGTATGACAGACCCAATTGATGCAACTAAAAAGAATAAGGTAATAGTTTTTCTAGGGCCCCATGAATCTGACAAGATTCCAGTTGGAAGTTGCATTATGGCATAAGGATAAAAATATCCAGAAGCCAATAAACCCATTAATACAGCACCGGCTTTTAAGTCATTCATCATGTCTATTGCAACAACGGCAGGAGCTACTCTGTGAAAAAAGACTAAAAGGTAACCGAAACCGATAATCAAAAAAACTAGCAAACGATATGTCTTGAAGTCAAGTTTTGTTGATTTGGTCATCAGATCACCATTTTATGTTAGTTCTTTAATTGAATTATAAAATTATCTAATTTCATTATTACTGATAATATCAAATTAAATCATATTCTACCTCTTCGAATTCGCCGAGATCTTTATTCTTTCTAACATTGTCCCAGGGAAAATATTTTCCATTCATGGCTATATACACACCAACCGGCAAAGTTTGGACAAAAGCAAGAGCGCTTCCTAGATTGAATAATCCATCAGAACTCCCAAATTTATAAGGAATCATTGCCCCAGTTAAAACTATAGTTTTGTTATTAATATTTTTAGCCAGTAATCTTGCAGTTTCTATCATTGTATCTGTGCCATGAGTTATCAATATTCTTTCTTCTTTTGTATTTATGCAGTTTTCAAGGATAATATTCCTATCTGCATTTGACATATCAAGGCTGTCTATCATCATCAATGTTCTAATATCTACCGATACTCTGCACCTGCCCATGTTAAGCATCTCAGGCAGATGCGTATCCTTGAAAAATAGCTCTCCTTTGATCTCATTGTATTCTTTATCAAAAGTTCCTCCTGTGACGAATATCTTGATTTTCATAATATTTATTCTGAGCTCAAACTTAATAAATATGCTTAACGTATTATACAATGTCGCTATCTTTTAATAAAAAAAAGGTGGGTAAATGTCTGAAAAAGAGAGAATTTATGTTATACATAAACATGACGCCACACGACTTCATTATGATTTTAGATTAGAAATTGATGGGGCATTAAAGTCCTGGGCAATACCAAAAACTCCCCCAAGTGTAAAGGGCGTGAAAAGGCTAGCCGTATATACTGAAGATCACCCTTTAGATTATGCTAATTTTGAAGGTACTATCCCTGAAGGAAATTACGGCGCAGGAAAAGTTGAAATATGGGATAAAGGAACATTTGCACTTATAGAAAATGAGAAAGATAAGATAGTAATAGATCTAAATGGTAATAGACTTAATGGGAAATATTGTCTTATTAAATTCAAAGATCAAGAGAGGAACTGGATGTTATTCAAGTGCGGATGAAACGGTAAAGTTAAAAAATACTAATCCTAATAGTAATCATGGAAGAGTCAGCTATAAAAATTGGTCAAGATTTTAGGCCGTCGATAAAATTGAAAAATCTTTTTTATACTTACTTACTGCTAATTCTTGTATTTGGTGTTCTTTCTTGGTACTTGCCTACAATGGTAGTAGTCTATTTCTTTTCTCCACAAACTGTGAAAATAATTGTTGTTGCAATAACAGTAATTCCTATTGCTATTATTCTTATTTTCGCCCTTTATTGGATACCCAAATATTATTCTTCGATTGTCTACAAAATGACTGAAACTGAAATTACATGGAACAGGGGTGTGTGGTTTAAAACAATTGGTGTAGTTCCCTACAATAGGATTACTAATATTGATATTAAGCAGGGGCCAATATCCAGAGGATTAGGTATTGCTTCGCTAAAAATACAAACTGCGGGGTACTCTGTATCTTCAGCTTCAGGAGGTTTTTCTGAAATAAAAATAGATGGCATGAAAAATTATTCAGAAGTCAGGGATATGATCTTGGATTTTGTTAGGGGGAAAAGGCCTGTGGCCGTTGAAACTTATGAATCATTGAACGAAGGCGATGTAAAAAAAGAACTAATAAAAATTAGAAAGTTATTGGAAGAAAAACTCAAGTAAGTTGCTATAAATATGCCAATATTCCCATTAACCCATGTATCAATGCAATAACTATGGAAATAATTGCAATTGTTCTATGTGTTTTGAAGTGACTTTTTATTTTTCCTTTAAAAACAGTAGATATTGAAATGGCAAGTAAGAAAAGAATTAAAGCCATTACTCCCAAGTAGAGTATAAACGGATAGCCCAAGATGGGGTAATAAGATATCTGATTTAACATAAATTTACCTCATTAATAAATATTTTGACAATTTATAAATTTTGAGTTTTCATCATACGTTGATTGTCGAATAATCTGTTGTCCATAACTTTTTAAATAGTTCTTAAGTTCTTAATAAACTAGATGTATTAGGTAAGATTGACAATAATAATTAATATTATTGCTTATCAATATCGAAACATTTATATATAATTATTGCAATAATATATATAGAAAATGAGGAGTTTATATGAGCGGATCATCTCTAAGTTGTTTCACAAAAAGTGGCTTTCTAGTGCCTTTTTGTATTTGGATAGGGTCTTTAGTATTTGTGGCAATGCTAAGAATAATCTACGGATTTTAATATAAAGTACTTTTCTTAAATTTATCACACATTATATTTTTAAATAGAGTCCAAATAGCTAGTTTAGGTGATGTAATGTCAAAAATAGTTGTAATTGAGACTTCTCAAGGAAATTTTGAAGTTGAGTTAGACGCTGAAAAGGCACCAATCACAGTTGAAAATTTTTTAGGTTACGTGAAAGATGGGTTTTATGATGGTCTAATATTTCATAGGGTTATAAATGACTTCATGATTCAGGGTGGGGGACTAGACACAAACATGAATGAGAAAAAAACTAAAGTGCCAATAAAGAATGAAGCGGCTAATGGACTTAAGAATAAGAAATATTCAATAGCAATGGCAAGAACTAACGTAGTTGACAGCGCAACTTCTCAGTTTTTCATAAATGTAGCAGACAACTCTTTCCTTGATCATGTTAACACTACACCTCAAGGATTTGGATACGCTGTTTTTGGAAAAGTAATTAACGGAACAGAAGTAATTGATAAAATCAAAATAATGCCTACGACATCCAAGGGGTATCACGATGACGTCCCTAAAGAAACAGTATTAATAAAAAAAATGTATATAAAAAACTAATTCTTTTTCTTTCTTTTTACCTTCAAAAAATATGCTCGTTTCAATTTAGTTTTTTTATTACTTAATTTTCTTATATGAACTTTAGTACTTGGCTCTTCATCAACTAGATTAGCAATTCTAATCTTGTCTCCTTCTGATTTGTATGCCAGAGATAAATGGCCATATCTATCATTTTTTTCTTTTGTATGAATAATTGCAACATTTTGTGTTTTTCCTGTAGGTTTATCTTCATCGAGCCATTCTTTTATTTCCTTTGGCTTAGGTTCTGCTTTCACTTTTAGCTCCTCTACCTTAGGGTCTTCTTTCAATGCTTTCCGATATATTAAAAAATCCGATACCCCTTCTTTCTTTGTTATTCTAAGTCTTTTTGGATTCACTTTTTTTCTAGTTCCAGTTATTTTTTGTAAATTATGTAGTGCTTGGATCCCACAATCCCAATCTTCTTTATTATTGTTCCACCGTATTCGCTTTCTGGATTTCATATTAGACACTTTTTACCCATTATATTTAATTTTTAGATATTTAAGGATTATGAAATCAGAGATTTATACCTCATGATTAGAAGCTTTAAAAATAATCTTCTAATTTATAATTCTCTTAATATTTTTGGCCATTATTCATGCTAGTTACTTATTTATATTGAAATCTAATAAATTTTTAAATTTCAAGTGATTAGATGAAAAGATCGGATATAAACTATTATATTGACATTGGAATGGGAATAACATTTCTCATATCTTTTTTAACAGGAGTTATTAAATTTAAAGGGGCATTATTATTTTTTGCCAAAATTGGTATATTCTTCTCTACCTATTGGACTACCCTCATACATCAGTGGGCAGGGTTATTAATGGGTGTATTTGTTTTTATTCATTTATTACTTCATTTTAGATTGATTAAAGTCTTGAGTAAAAATTTATTAAATTCCAAAAATCTTATTAAGAAATAACCTATATCTAGAGTCAGGTGATCCTATGAATTTTAATAATCTTAATGATATAGAAGAGATAGATATTTTACCAAAAATTAAAGTTAAGTTTGTTCATTCAAAAAACATGACATTTGCTTACTGGAAAATCCAAGCAGGAGCTATATTCCCTGATCATTCTCACCCACATGAACAAGTTGCAACTATGCTCGAAGGGGAGTTTGAGTTCAAAGTTGGAGCAGAAAAAAGAATAATGAAACAGGGTGATGTTGCGATAGTTTTGCCTAATGTAAATCATTCTGGGATTGCGTTAACAGATTGCAACATTATAGATGTATTCTTCCCCACTAGAGATGATTATGTAGAGCTTACAAACAAAAATAAGAAAAAATAAAAAATTAATCTAATTTTATAGTACCGCTGCCTCTTGTGGTGTGTGGGGAATCAAGAGAATCAGAGGGCCCTAAACCCCATATTATGTTAATGTTTTGGCCTTTAGTAAAAGACTTGTCATATTTGTCTCCAGTATTCAGTTTACGTTTTAATTCTATAATCGTAAATCCACTAGCCTCACTACCCCCTGTTTCAATCAGATCATTAGTACCACCAAGTTGCTGATCAGGTGGATGTGGACCAAATGCGCCTGTAGAGTACAAATCCAGAATAGTTGGAGTCCCACCACTTAACCATCCGAATACCATGTCGGCATTATTCATAGCAAAAGTAGGCTCAAATCCTATTGAGATCCATCCTGAAGTTTGGCCTTTCAAAGCCATGTAAACATACTCTTCATCGTTGGACCAATATACTATAAATCTTCCATCTCCATATTCCTTGCTGTTTTTATATTCATTTTGTGTTATTATGCCATCAGCTTTCCATGAATTAGCCTCTGGAGTTGGTTTAGGTCCATCAGTTGGCGTTTGTTCCGGGGTGGGTGTTGTATTTGGAACTTCTGTGGATTTAGGTGTTTCAACTGTGTTACTTGGGTTTTCTGTTGGTGTAGTCGGTTTTGTTTCTGTTGCACATCCTGAAACTAACAATATAGCAATTAATGCTATTCCAAAAAAAGCGATTCTTCTCATATTTTATCCTTCCATTAAATTCTCTTAATACCTAGATTTATAATATATAAAAACGTTTTGACTATTATTTATAAAACAGATTATCCTGAAAAGATTAGTAATAAAAAAATGCACAGTTTGTCGCTTCACTGGAATATGTGAAGGCTCTAGTTTGTTTCGACGTCTCGAAACAATCTAAATCCAAGGAGACAAAAGAAAAAAGCATGAAGCATGCCTCTTCTTTCCTTCAAACGCAATGTTTGATTAAGGATTTGACCATGACTAGAGTTTAGTTCCAAAAGATTACAGGGCTTCTATATCGGGATTTTTAGGTCCTTATATAGCGGAGCTAAGTAATCATAAGGAAATTACTTCAACATTAGTCTAGTGAAGTTTCGACCTGTGCAACATTGAATATGGTTCTTAGATTATTTAAAATTATCTATTATACTATATTTATAATTTTAAAAAATATATTTGTATTATTTATAATATTTAATTTTTAACATCAATTGTTTATTAATAGTCTAAACTAAATAGAAACTAATACATAAAAAAAATAAATTGGTGCTAATCATTCTATTACTTTTTTCCTGTCTGGTATATATGTCTATATATAAAAAAATAAATCCACAAAAATTTAATAGGTGACATCATATCTTATGAAAACAAAATTCTTCTCCAGTACTTCTACCCTATTTAATTTTAGATTTAGGGTATTAGTATTTCGTAACGATTTAAATAAATATTGAGACTTTTCACCAACAATAGATGGGGCAACAATCAGGCTTAGCTCATCAACTAGTTTCTTTTCCAATAAAACCGAGTTTAAGGTTCCACCTGTATCCGTTAATATTGTTTTTATGTTGTATTTAGTACATAGCGTATCAAGGGCAACAGGAAAATCAATTTGATCTTTACCAGATATAATGTATTCATAATCTCTTTCTTTAAGATAATTGATATAATCTACTGGCGAATCCGCAGATAGAAGAACTATAACTTCTTTGCAATATTCAAATCTTCGATACATATGCATTAAGCCTTTAAGTCTCCCTTTTGTATCTACTATTACCCAAAAGGGTCTTTTGTCATCTATTCCAAATTCTTTTTTTCTAAAATCCTGTTCTTTTTCTGGGGGAATTATACCCGAGTACATCTCTAATCCAGTTTTTGCTGTTATCGAACCAATAAGATGCGCGTCCGCTTCATAGTTTCCAGCAATTTGATAGTGAAGGCCTACATTGCATTCAAAATTCTTTATTGAAGAATCAATACTAATTGTATTGTGAATAATAATTTTTGGCTTTTGCATATTATCCCTAAAAGTTAGATGTGTGACATTATTTAATTCTTTTTATCAAACTTCCAAATCAAATCAGAAAGAGATATAAATTTTGATACATTCTAATTTTGAGGTGAAGCTTATGGATTACATAGATAACCCTAAAATGTTAAACTATAATTTTACCGGGAGAATTGTACTATCAATAGTTTTAGCTTCAACTTGGTTAATTTTCCTAATATTGTGGCTATTCTTCTATGCAACAAATTATAACATTTATCAAAACATTGCAATATTCTTGATATCTGTAATCCTTGAAGGAACTCTACAAGCAGTAACTTGGATACCTTGGGGGATTAAACAAGAAGCAAAAGCCAATTAGTATTTTTGAGTAGAACATTGAATATATTTTTATATTAATCCATCATATAATAATAGAGAATATGGAAGAATTTAAAGTTGAAAAGGATATTGAAAGCATTTTACTTCCAAGTGAAGAAGTATTGCACGCTGCTCAACAATCAAGAGTTAAGAAGGGTGGCTCTTTCACAACTCCGGCCAAGATCTATATAACAAACTACCGAATTATTTTTAGAGATCCCAGCATTTTTGGATTAAAAAAATTTGTAAATGATTACCACTTTAAAGATATATCAAATGTTAGGATGAAAAAAGGTGTTCTCTCCACGGAAATCTATCTAAACAGTAGATTTGAATCAGATGAAGTTATTATTTCGGGACTTTCTCATGAAGATGCCGAAATCGTTGTCAGACTTATAAGAAATGGGATATATGGAAATTTTGGCCATAAAGAAGATTATGATTCCAACATTGACTTAAAATTTCCAGAAAACGTAAGCGAATATGAAAACATGGAAGAAAATGAAGCCAAAACAGAAGATATTATATCTAACCTTGAAAGATTAAATGAATTAAGGAAACATAATGTAATAACTCTAGATGAATTTAATATTATTAAAAAGAGAATAATTTATGAGAATTCAGATAAAAATACAATAAAGGATATCGAAAGTGAAGTCAAGACAGAAGAAGAGCCAAAATATTGCAAAGATTGTGGGAATATTTTAGATTTTACAAGAGAAGGGGATTATCGCGGTGATTATGTTAAGTTTTACAAGTGTAGTTTTTGTAATAAAACATACGCAAAGAAATCTGAATAGGTGATAAAATGAATAAAAATTATGAATGTGATGTGCATGGGGTTCCCATGGATGAATTAGAGAAGAAACAGATTTCAAATAATCTTATTCTTAGAACTTTTAAATGCCCGGTATGCGGGAAAGAAAAAAAGTTCGTGGAATATGGATGGACTGGGTAGAATGCTTATCTAAATATGATTACCTAGAAGATTTATGACAATTGTTTTTCACGAAATAATTTCTTTAACAGCTTTTAATGGCATCTGCGTCTTAATAGAAATATCCTTTTTGGACATTCCTAATTGGTGTAATCTTTGAATTACTTCACTCATTGGTTCTGCAACTTCTATAATGAATTTGTCAGGGTCATAGAATCTAATCACTCTCTGGCCCCAAGGCTCTTCTTTAACTGGGTGGATAACCTCGACTTTTGATGAAGATATTTTTTCCCAAATTGATTCAATATCGATTGTCTCAAAATAAAGTTCGATATTATTATTAATTTCCTTTCTTTCACTAATAATTTTGTTTCCAAAAATTATTGTATTTGCACGTTTTTTCTGCCAAATTGAAAACGCTTTTTTAAATACAACATTTTCTCCAAAATCTGCTTCTACTTCAAGAGAAAAGATATTTTGATAAAATTCCCTTGAAACTTTGATATCCTCTACAAATATTACTGGCATTGAAAAGTAAATTTTATTCATGAATAACTTAGATATAAGTGGTATTTACGATTTTTCATAGTAATACCCTTTTCACTAGGTAAAATTTATAAGATACATTTCCTTATATATTAGGATGGAAAAAGAATTTAAGAGAATAATAACGCCTGTTGACGGTTCTGAATCGTCAAAGAGGTCTGCAAAAAAAGCAATATATTTGGCAAAGAAAATGGACGTTGAGTTAATTACCTTATATGTAGTACATGTACCTATAAGCGCTTATGTTGGCCCACCATATTCTCCAGTAATCTATACGGACGATACCGAGATAAAAGAAATCAGAAAAAAAATGAAGAAAGAAGGAGCTTTAGTATTAGACGAAATAGAAAAAATGGCTTCTAAAGTTGGATTAACAATCACCAAAAAGATATTAGAAGGATCTCCCGATGAAGAAATTATAAGAATATCAAAAAAAGACGATTTGATTGTGATGGGGGCAAAGGGCATATCAGCTATAGACAGGATTTTCTTAGGCAGCGTTTCTGAGAAAGTACTTCACAATGCATCGTCTTCAGTCATGGTGGTCCGATAAGATTGTTTGACAGTTGACATTCTGAGAATATATTGTTATAAAAGAAACAATATATTTTTAAAATAGCTATCTATTTTCCACATAACTGCGCAAAACATCACCTTTTCCTAGTATATTTTGTGCAGGCCATGTGGGGAGTGCAACCCCCACATGATTAATCTAATTAAACAAACTAGCCCAATAATTAAAATTTTAAACAAATACTATTATTTGAGATTATGAAGAGTTATAGAAAAGAACTATGGTTTAACACAAAAAGTAAAGTTGAATTCATTAATATCACTTCACTAGTCGAAGAAACTTTGGCTGAGAGCCAAATAAGAGAAGGATTGTGTCTTGTAAATGCTATGCACATAACTGCAAGTGTTTTCATTAATGATGCTGAAACAGGTTTACATCAAGACTTTAAAGACTGGCTAGAAAAAAACATCCCTTATAATCCTGAACTTTATAGGCATAACAGAACCGGAGAGACAAATGGTGATGCGCACATAAAAAGACAGTTCATGGGTCGGGAAGTCATGGTTGCTATTACTAATGGAAAATTAGATTTTGGGCCATGGGAAGAGATCTATTATGGGGAGTTTGACGGGCAAAGAAAAAAGAGAGTACTAATAAAAATAATTGGAGAATAATATCCTTTTCTAAACAAAAATATCTATTAATTTTGGAGATTAGACTAATTCCTCTACCTGATTTTTCAGGACCTCTTTTTTACAAAATATTTTACCCCAATGCTAATAGCTATCAATAATGCAATAATGTCATCGATCCAACCTATAACTGGAATAAAATCGGGTATAAAATCAATAGGGCTTATAATGTAAATTAGATTTAGAATAATGAATACTATTGCAGCTATTGACTTAGGATCCTTCAATAACGATCTCTCTTGATTTTGCATATCTTTCCCCTTTAATGATTATCTTAATACCTTATAGATCTTTACATAACCATTGTCGTATTCAAGTTCAAAATTCTTAAGATCAGTTTCGTATATAATAAGCCTAGCAAATAAAGTGTCCTTTAACGTTGGAGGAATCATTATTGCATTCTGTGGGGTTAGGTAAATTATCTGGGCAATCGATTGAAGATCATATTGTATATTCTCATAAACAAAATTCTTTCCTTGTGGATTTTCAACTACGAAGTTGGATACCCCATATCTTTGATTTGCCTGCTCTATATAGCAATAAGTTACTTTGTCATCTGTTACAAGATACAATCTAGTATCGCCACTCTCATACACATATGTAGTAGTGGCACCGTTTTTTGAGGTTCCTCTGAAATAGAAGTAAGCAGTGCTGAAGACATCTCTCTGTATTACGGAATTTAAGACTCCTGTCTTGATAAGAAGACTTTGGTCTACTATCACATGTTTCATTGTAAATCTATTGCCTGTTTGTGCGTATGCAGCTTCTTCCATTGAAAGTAATCTTTGCATTGCAGTTGAATCTGACGAAGCAAGTAATTCTGAATAGCCACTTATCCAAGGGCCCATTCCTGTTCTCATTCCATCAGATATAGTTCGTCTATTCCCTACTGTTTGTATCCAGTATCCATAGTCCCACCAGTTGCAAACAACTTCATCTTGAGGTGTATTATCCTCTAGCCAGAGCAAAGCTGTGAGCCAGTTATCTGTAAGATGCGGAACTAGACTAGTCTTATAGTCATTTGAGTTGTAAACAGAAATACCACTAAATGCGATAAGTACTATCGTAGCCAAAGCCAAAGCTTTCTTGGGATCAAGGTATTTTTGGGAAAATTCATATATTCCAATTATCCCCAAAGCCGCAAATATTGCCAGAGGAATTGCGAAGAAAAAGGCATTTCTTAGCATCTGATAAGCCATAAAAGCAGTAAATAAAAATGATCCTAAAAAGAAAAGATTTTCATTTGGTGACGTTTTATTTTTGATTTGATAAATAACATATATGACCCCAATCACGGCCAGTATTGGGAATACATAGAACTTGTCAATAACATCTATAAATGTCATAGCCTGCCCCTGGCCAGATATCCCGTGTACGTCAGAAAGTAATAAGAAAGATAATATGTTGTATCCAAGGACAAAATACGCCGCCGCCAATAAAAGAGCGGACCATGCAAACAAGGCTCCGAGATAGTAGGTTTTGTTTTTAACAAAAGCTCTTGTCAAATGCATCAGTGCTCCGAAAGCAAGACCCATGAGAGAAAGTTCTATCC
Organism: uncultured Thermococci archaeon; assembly: GCA_964630765.1. Taxonomy (GTDB): domain Archaea; phylum Methanobacteriota_B; class Thermococci; order Methanofastidiosales; family Methanofastidiosaceae; genus Methanofastidiosum. The sequence continues at coordinate 33,403 of CAZVXE010000003.1, forward strand.
TGAGGGGGTCATTTTGGTAGGGGGGTAATAGAACAAGAGACAATACTAGGCCTATAATTCCTGATAGGAGTAATATCCATGTTGATAAATCTCCCATCAATCTGTCTTTTAAAGACAAAGCTTTCTTTTTTTCTTCAATAGCTACAAGCGGCTGTAGGATCACGTACATCCCTATTATTATGGGTATGAAGAAAAAGTTCCCATATGAGTTCGCATAAAGATATATTGAGAGAACAGATAGAACACCGTAAATAGCCATAAATTTGATATTTTTTTCTCGGATAATCAATACTGCAAGTAAGAGACATACTAAGAAGAAAGGGGCACCCAAAGTGTCCTTTTCCATAAATCCTCCCGTTGTCCTGTAAATAAAAGCAGGCATAATGGATAAAAAGAATGCCGATATCACAGCGAGATACTTATTCTTCCACACAAAAAGAACTATGAAAAATGTAATCACTGAACATATGAGGCCTAAAACAATTGGTAATCCCATGTGTACTTGTAAAAGGTCAATCCCAGTAATTCTTGAAATAAAGGATGTCAAAATTGGAACTCCTTGGACATCTTCTTCCAAAAAATATCTAACTACAGTTGGTGCCATCGGGTCTATTTTAGGCAAACCACCCATTAAATAGTAAGAAGCCTCCCTTAGGAAGTAGTATGTATCATAACTCATCATTATGCCGAATCGTAATGACCAACTCCTAAGGTATGCGCCAATAACAAGAGAAAAAGTCAAGAATAATCCTATTATATAATTCTCGTAAGGTAATTTAATCTTGTTTTCGATTGCTTTATTTTTTGAGGATTTCTTTTTCGCCATGATAACAAGTAAAAGATTTATTTTATATATTTATCTAAAAATTTTAAAAAACATTTATATACTTTTAAGTTCAATAATAAGCATGCCAACAATAGTGCATTTTGATCTACCTGTCGATGATATTGACAGGGCTAAAAAGTTCTATAAAGAGATTTTTGGATGGAAAATTGAAAGAATGCCCGGAGAAATTGAGTACTATGGCATTTCAACTGTCGATGAAAATGGAAAAGAAGGCATAGGTGGGGGCATGGGGAAGAGAGGAGATCCAAGCCAAAGAATTACAAACTATTTTGGCGTATCCTCTATAGATACTTATTCTAAAAAAATAGAAAACTTTGGCGGAAAAATAATAATGCCAAAAACAAAAATACCGGGATACGGGTATCTTGCTATATGTTTAGATACTGAAAACAATGTATTTGGACTTTGGGAACCTAAATAATCTATTGAGATTAATCTACATAAACACTGATTTTTTTAATATCCGTTGTGTAGTTGTAACCTGCTCTGTTAAGCGCTTCCTTCGAGCGTAAAAGCCACGAGCCGAAAGATCTAACTTCTTGATAATCAGGGTCTAGGGATATGACATTTGTATATCCAATTTTCTTAGATGCGGGCATAAGTATATTTTTAGCAGACCAGTAATCAAGGGCAATTGGGTCGGTACTTACTGCAATTATTTTTGACTGATATGCTTTGTTATAGGATGTGCTAGGCCCTCCTTTGGGTATTGCATTAATCCAAATTGCATCAATAATATTTAGAGTAGGCACCCTTGTTTCGGCAATTTGCGTTCCCATACCCCCACTACCAACACTATTATGGGCATTATGATTTGTCAATTTATCAGAAACAACCCCCATGTAGTGCTTAACACTAGCTGTTACTCCATAAGTTCCGTGGGATTTTAAGACTGGGACATTAATTATCTTAAGTTTATTTGAATCATACTCATTCTTAGTTTGATTCCAAACTCCGTACTTGAAACTAATATAAGTTCCGTATTTAGTTTTGAACTTTGGATATGAAACTATTACGTCTGTATATGGGTCTGATTCTTTGTATACAATATATCCATCTTTATAGTCCCCTTCTAGATATTCTTTAACTTCATTATTAGTTATATTATCCCATAAAAAAGTTGAAACTTTGTATTTGCTAGCAAACTGATCTGCAACTTTCTGCATTGATTGAGATATATCTTCGGCGTTATTGTATCGCCAGTTTAGTGATCCTCCGCTCCCCTCAGATCCAAACTGCGCTTGCCCATTGTCGCAGATGATTATTTCGCCACTAAACCCGTCGGGATGCTCAGTTATTATCTGTATCAGTGATTTTACTAAATCAGTATTAGTTCCACCGCGTTCATTCCATTGTGAGTTAACTTTGATAAGTATGACGTCGTCAGATGAAATAAGACCATTGTTATTATTTGTCTTAAAGAAAGGCTGATTATTTTTTTCCATAAGCTCTATTAACTTTTTTGTTCCACTATACTCTCCAACAGTATTTTGAATAACAAAAATACTTGAAGTTGGATTTGAGACTATATTACTTTTAATTCCTAGATCATCTTCTATCAAGTTAATTTCTCCAGGTTTATTATTTAAGTTATTTAAATTCCATATAAGTAATCCCATAACTATAACTGCCACTAAACTAAGAATCTTCTTTTTTGATTTAAATAAATCTTCAATGTTTAATTTAAGCCCAGAAATAGGGAAGATTAAAGATCCAATAGAATAAAAAGTGTACGTCGCTGCAGCCCTTTGGCATGGATATACAATTCTAGAGGGTTTAGTGCCTGATCTAACTAAAAGCCACAAAAATGTAAGGAACCCAGCAAATATGGAACTTTTAATTAAAGTATGAGATTTATTATTTTTACATTCATGTGCGTGTTTTTTTGATGCCACAGTTTAGTAGATGATATCTCAACTATTAAAGTTTTGTCAATATTATGGCAGTTTAACCAAAAAAGATAAATAGTTTAAGATTTTAAAATTATGCGACTACAATGGTAGTCGCTATCCGGATAGTGATTAAATATGAAAAAATTAATGTCTATTCTATTAGCTATGATCATTGGAATATCTAGTGTTTCTATCATTAACTCAGGTCTAGTTTCCACGGGAACGGAAGCTTCTCTGTGTTTTCCTCCTTCAACATGTCAGCAATGCACACACGATTTCTGCGCATGTAGAAATATCCCAGGATTTTGCTGGTGCCACAATTACTGCAGCGAGGCTTGCAATGGACAAATAGGTGAAGGATGCTATGTACTAAATAATGGCTATGAGCCTGTAGTTCCTGGTTCATTAAATCAAGAATGCCAAGCGTGCTTAGACAATTGCTGTGAAGTTGAGTCTTTTCAATACTGTCAGCAGGAGTGGTTTCACCCTTACTGGATGGAGATTTATAATGATAATGTAAAGGGCTGCTATGCAAGGGATTTACTATGTTTTAATAATTTAGTTGAAAATCATGCATGTCCAGAATCTTGTTATGACTATGAAAAACAGGAATTTGACAAAGAATGTTGTGAAAGTTCCTATTGCTACTTATATAGAGAACCTACTCTGACACAATTTAGTTTAGACGGTCAATCAATTACAATAAATGTTCCATCTTGTACAAATCCTCGTACGTTCTTTAAGAATCCACCACCTTGTGGGTACTTAAATGATGATTTTCTAAAGACTGAACAGATACAAATTAATGGATATAATAGATTATCATGTTGCTATGATATGAGGAATTGCACAACAAGTACTCTTGAATGTTCAACTCCATGCAGTGGCTACGACTTACCTCCAAACTACAGTTGCAATATGAACGAGGTTGTGATTTTGGGAATTGATTTAATTGGCGGAGAAATATTAATTAATGGCGTGCCTTACCAATTCTCAGAATGCCCGACTTTGGATAATGGCTGTGAACATATGGTAGTCTGGTATACCGGTCAGAAGCCCTTTAGTGCAGTACCTGGAATAGTATATGTAAATCAAGGCGTTCCAAGAACAATTACTATCAGTGGCACAGGAAGTATTACCTTCTATGCAGAGCAAAAATGTTGCTACGATTGCAAACAAAAGCCATCTTTGCCCTCTTCAATTCTCTACCCAAAAGTTGACATCGAAACACTTTCAATTGCAGGAGGCCCAACAGTCATTAAAGACGGTAAAATACTATCGTCACTGACAATATCTCCTGGAATCCAGCAAGCTATGGTGCAGGTAGAAAACAGAGGATTCTTCACACAGAACGATTCAAGAGTCAGATTTGAAGGTCTGCCAGCAGGTGTTACAGTATCTGTCCAACCAGATGCCCAGAAGATAACTGCCCACAATATAGGCACATATTCTGCCATCTTTACAGTAGGTCCAAACGTTCCATCGGGCACGTACAAAGTGACAATGATAGCATACTCTCCAAACGGGGTATTCGATACGATCACAATAGACTTTGTTGTTCCATAAATATAATTTTATTTTATCTTTTTTTAAAAATTAATTTTTTACTAAATTTATAGTGTAACTCTAGATTCTTTCATTAAAAAAATAAGTCATATACAAAGAATTAAAAACACTCAAGTAAATCCTAATTAGGGATAAAGATGCCGTTACTACCAACTAATGAAATAGAAAAAAAACTTCCTAAACCCAACACTAAATCGGATAATTCTAAAGATTTTTACATTAAGTTGCCTAGATTATTGCCCTCAAAAGTTATTGAGGAAGCCACACCGGAGCATAATAAATTTCAGAACATCCAATTTATTATATTGGTGGCCCTATTCGTCATTATACTTTACATTATCCAGTTAAATAAATAGGCATCTGAAATAATTTTCTATATTTTAATAACTAATTTCCTGTTATCAATAGCCGATTGTCTTATCGTCAATAATATATTTTCTTATTATTTGTTTAGTTGATAAAGTATTGGAAATAAAAATACTATACTTTATAATATAGTAAAATAGTAATTGTATTTCTTAATTCAAATATCCTTATATTGGGGCGTATAGAGTCAAGATGCCTAAAACGGTGATTTTATGAAAAAAGCAATTAGTATATTAATACTGGGCATTTTAGTTGCAACAACTTTTGTTGCAATGACTCCTGCTTCAGCAGCACGATTAGATGTTTATGCAGGAAAAGATGCTATAGCTAACGGAAATAATTTAGTAGATACTATACAAAATTCTAAAACTGGGGATATTATACGTGTCCATGCCGGCACATATTTAGTCACGAAAACTATTGTAATCCCTTTTGAAAATGTTAAAATAATAGGTGATGATCCATTCAAGACGATTATTGATGCATCTGGTAACACCAGCAATTGTATAACTACTACCAAAGACAATATACAAATAAAAAATCTTACCATAAAAAATTCTTCTAAAGACGCAATATCACTTTCAAGTGATTCAGAAATATCAAATTGTATCATTACAGATAATAAAGGATACGGTATTTACGGAGATCTTAACATTACTATAAGATACTGTTATGTCGAAAATAATGGGCTTGACGGAATAAAAATCGATAGAAATGGAATAATCGAAAATGTAGTTTCACTAAACAATACGGGGAACAACATAAGGGCAGGTATTTTTAGCTCAGTTAAAAATTGCCTTTCTGCAGGTTCAAAAACAAATGATGGCATATCAGTCGATGACCGCTCTTCAGTAATTAATTGCACCTCCTCAAATAATTTTGGAAGCGGAATTAAATTTAAAGGACGTGGAACAATATCCAATAGCATTGTAACTGATAATGGGATATCTGGCATTGAAGGTTCAAGTGGAACATCTGTTACTTACACAAATAGCTGGAGCAATAAAAACAATTTCTTGAGAGTAACCCAAGGAACTGGCTGTATTTCAAAAGATCCAAAATTTTTAAGTGGGACATATACATGGAAGAACTGGATTAACGGGCAAAAAATAGATTACTTCCTTTCTAGAAATAGCCCATCAATAAATACAGGTTTTGAAACTTCTGACTCATTAGGATTACAAAATGGATGGTCAACTACTTTAGATAATGTTTGCGATACCAAGACAGTTGATATGGGATTCCATTTTGCATCAAAATGTGCAGTCTAAAATCTAATAATTTATTTTTTATTTCACTTTCTTTCCTCGAATTAATTTTTTGAAAATACCAGTACAGTTTTACCGTTGCCATCAATCAACTTTAACTTGCCGCCTTCAATTTTATAAGTTTTAACTGATTCTAGTCTCATAAAGTATGTTTGCTCCTGTTCCATTACACCTGGATTAGAACAGTGCATCTTTGTAGCGCCAATTAATCCAAATGACATAGAGTTCTTCTCTACTGTATACTTGGCAAAAAAGCTGTTGCAACCAGAAGATCCAGAGATTCGTCCATCTTTAAATTCAAGTGTCAAGTTTGTGTTTGACACTGGGCTAACAAGGTGGTCTATATTACTCAAATAGGTATCCATCTTCCATGAGGTTCCTTCAAAATTTGGCACGTTTTGACTGGTACAACCGACAACTAAGATTAAGAATAATAATGCTATTTCAAATGAAAATATTTTTTGTCTCATTTTTATTTCCCCCTATTATTACTCATTATTATTTTTATCTTTCCATATATAATCCTATCCATATGACATATCTGTAATTTTTCTTACTTCTATCCTCGTCTTCCTAATAGTTACCTATTTAAGGACAAAATATAATAGAAATTGTTGACATGACCAGTAAGGAAGATTACAATAAATTACTTCTTTTTTTATATAAAGAACTAATTAAAGAAAAAAAAGATGGAATTAGCCCAAAGAACGTTGTTCAAGAGTTTGAGGACTGGTCACCTGAAAGAATCAATAATTCTTATGTGTATTTAAGAGATAATCATTACTTAAAATTTATTTCATTACCCTCAAATTACAACGGCGTATTTGATTTTTGGATTCAAGGTCTTTACCCCTATGCAATTAAGCTTGTAGAGGATGAACTAGAAAACAAAAAACAGGAAAAGTTAAGAGAAATATTCAATGAGAATCCCTGGGAACCTATAAAGTTAATAAAAAAAGACGAAAATAAAACTCTATTTTTGGATGGTTCTATAGGTAAAGATGTAATATACATAGCGGATACTAATATAGCCGTAAATAAGGGGAATATTATTGAAAGAAATCTCGAAAATGGAGAGCCTGAACGGTATATTGTCTTGGACAAAGGGTTAACAAGTGAGAAAGATGGCATACCTAGTCACTACAAGGTAAAGGTAAAGAAAGAATAGATATACTAATAATTTTTCTAATTGAAGGTTACATCTATTATTGAAATATTTCTTTTACTCGCCCAACTTCTCCAGTTGTAAGGCGAACTTTAATCCCGTGTGGATGCGTTTGAGAATTAGTAAGTATGTCTTTGACAACACCATTAGTTAGTTTTCCAGAACGCTGGTCTTGTTTCAATACAATAGATACTTTCACACCCGGTTTAATATTACTTCTGTTATCTCCATTCATATTTTATCACCGATTTTAAAACTTTGGGTAATATATTTGGGATATCTGTCCCTCTTATAAAAGTAATCAAAATAAAAATATTATAAATAATTTAGTTGACCTTATTCTTATAGGCGTCAGATAATATCTGCTTTAACATTGGTACATAGCCATGCCAGAAGAATCCTTTGTTTTCAAACTCGTCTTGATTCGATGATGTCCATTTATTAAAAAGATCGTACCCCTTTATCCAGTATATATATGGAATAGTATCAATATCTATAAAATCGCCTGCAAAATAATATGAAGTATAGTGTTCGCCAGTTGAATAAATAACGGCAGGAAAACTTAGCGGTATTTCTTTTTCTTCAAGTTTTTGTCTTCCGCTATCTGTGAGGTCAAACATGAAAGATGAATATATAACTGCCCCCTCCCTTGGCTTAACTATGTCAAACCAGTAATTGTATCTAACCTCTTCATTTATTCCAAAATATCTTTTTCCTTCTTCGGTATATCTCATAATACATCCTTTTGAGGTGATATCTTTCTTTTCTTCTAAAACGACAATATGGTCATTTTCATCTGCAAAAATAAAACCAGGTCCAGAGAAGTTCCAGACTGCCCTATTTTGAGCTTGCCAGTTGTTTACTGCCCATACCGGAACTTCAACGCCTTCTGAGAGATCATAGAAATATCTGCCAATCCACCCTGACCACTCAACTTTTAATATTTCATACAATTTTAATTTGGTATCTTCTCCTGTAGGGCTCCCAAAGGTATTGAACTCTGCTATAAGTGTCACATCATCTTTTAGATAGCTTTGAATAGCAGCTAGATCATCTTCATACATGCCACCATAAATCAATTTTGAACGAGCCCCTTCTATATTTTCTCCATAGAACTCTTTCTCATATACGCCATAACTATCTGCAAGGTATATTACATCAATATTTTCTAGATTCAATGGAATTTTTTTTATTTCATATTTTTTATTTTCCAATGGGAAAAATCCATAGTAATCTATTTTTTTATCATAGTTCTTGCCTTCTAATACATATTTTTGATTATTTAAAATCCAGAACAATCCCCTGTGTTCTCTGTATTTTGTATCTGGAACTGTGTTGTCAAGAACTAGGACATTTAGCTCTTTGTTTTCTTCTGAAATCCACAGCAATACTGGGGATAAAATAATAAGCAAAAATAACAAAAAAACTAAAACTGGGACGATTTTGACTTTAATATCTTCATCTAAAGAATTTGGTCTAATAATTACCACTCCATAGCTTTTTTTCTAAAATAATCATAGTATCCTTTAAGTCTGACAACTCCATATATACTACGGTATATCACAACAATTAAAGGTGCCAATAAAATATTAGGTAAATCTCTTTTAATTGTAGGCTGAGATAAAATGGCAACAACTGAAATTAATTCAATAAAAAGGTATATGCCAAGATTCATAACCAAGACCCTTAGATATACTTCAAATACATTGAAGAATTGATCAAAACCCTTCCAAATAAAAACTACTAAGAATAATGCTATAAAATATATTAATCTAATAATAAGAAGAAAAACGTCAGAGAAAAACATACCTGGCGCCGCTATAACTCCGGCTAGGCCAAAATAAGGATTAAAAAATATATTCTTATGTTTTATAAATGTATCAATCTCGCCTCTTGACCACCTTATTCGTTGTCTAATCCAAGATCCCCATGTGTTTGGGGCGATTGTCCAAGCAAGGGCATTTGGGGCATATTCTATTCTTTGTCTTTTTTTCACTTTAAGAGAAAGGTCAAAATCCTCTGTGATTGAGTTTCTATCATAGCTCCCAACTGTTTTGATATATTCTTTCTTATAAGCTCCAAAACATCCAGGAACAATTAGTATGGTACCTAACAAAGCTTGTATTCTTTTTCCTAATTGCATTGAAAAAGTATATTCGTACTCCTGAAATCTTTCAAGTAGGCTTTTCATGTTCTTTACTTTCACGTTTCCTGCAACTGCCATTACTCTGTCATCTCCAAATGGCCTAGTTATCTCATAAAGAGAAGTTACGTCTAATCTTGTGTCAGCATCCAAGCTGATAATAATGTCATTTTTTGCCATTGCTATTCCATAGTTCAAAGGGCTAGATTTGAATCCACTCTTACCAGTTTTTCTGTAAAGTTTAATAAGTCCTTTTTTAGCATATGGCAATGCTTTTTGATAAGTCTTATCAGTTGATGCATCGTCAACTACGATAATCTCCTTTTTTTCATCGGGGTAACGTGACTCTAGGTAAGATAATATGGATCCTTCGATACAATCTTCTTCATTATGGGCAGGAATAATTATCGATATCGAAGGATAAGTTTTACATTCTATTTTATTGCCTAATGATTTTAATCTTGAGATTATCAAGAGGACTATTTTAATGACACTCCATATAAGGTCAACAAATATGGCAAAAAGACAGAGCAATATACCTGTTATTATAGAAAATCCGAAAAGTCCAAAGTACCACCCTAGAATTTCTTGAATCATTTAGAGAGACCTCAACCTACATTATTTTCTTATTAATATTTAAATGTGTAGAGATTTTTCCAAATATTTGATTCAAGGTATCCTTTAATTTTCCTGTTTCAATAGATTGAATTTTATATTTTTCACTTAGTACTTTTGAATCATTCGACAAAAACGGATGTGCTATAAAATAGAAAGTCTTATTGGGATCTTTATTTCTCTCATAGTACTCTTTAAGTTTTTCTGTAAAAATTCCTGTTTTGTCAATTCCAACATCTGCAAAAAATATTGGCGGATTATCCTCTTTTGCCAAGATTGGATCTTTTTGGAAAACAAGAACATCATATTTGTACTCCTTGCCATTATCTGTAATTCCCATATTCTGGGCAAAGAACAATCCTTTTTCTTCAGTGATTTTCTTTATATTATTAATGACTTCTAACTTTGTGCTAATCTGTCCCAAACGTTCTTTATTTGGGATTATTCTTTTTTCAAATTCCCACTCAGTTTGATTAACTGAAGAAGCACTTCCGCACGAGTTACAAACTAGATTAAGGTTGCCATCACCAAAAAATTCTCCGCATTTTCTGCAATGTATCCAGTTTCCTACCTTTCTGTAATCCTCTCCTATTTGTCTTAGATTTTCATCGCACTTGGGGCAAGTAAGATTTATCCCCTTCTCAAACAGGGAATACATATCGACATGTCCACACGAATAATGTTCGATAACATCCCCCTTTTCTAAATAATCTGATGCGCATACTGGGCACTTAATAATAACTCTGTAGTCGTATGAGGAACATACGGGGCATTTAAAGACAACTGGTGATTTTTCTTCTTTTCTCAAATAATCATATTTTGATAATATGTCAATTTTTTTTGTCAGTTCTTCGATTTGTGGAAGTCTATCCTCATCTTTTCTAAGGACAGTATGGGAATATTCTTTAACTTCTTCCAAAGAAATTAAACCATTAACTAAAGTTCCCACATTCTCTGAACTTAATAATCTCTCTAAACTAAGGTCGGGCTCATTTTTAGCTTCAACTTCCTTAATCGCAGAATAAATAATGTTCCTTATATTTTCATTATCCCAAGGTTTTTCAATGTAATTGTGAACTGCCGCCTTATTAATCGCTTCTCTTGCTATCTCAAGGTCGGAGTAACCAGTTATTAATATCCTTACAGTATCCGGATTCATTTCTTTAATTTTAGTTAGAATCTCTACCCCGCTCATTTTTGGCATCTTATAGTCGGATATAACTATATCAAAGTTCTGATTTTTCGCGATATCCATGGCTTTCAAAGGGCTATCTACTAAAAAAATATCACTCTTGAATTGTTTTGATCTTTCTAAGGTCTTTTTTAGCGCATCAAGAACCATTATTTCATCGTCAATAATTAAAATCTTATATATTTTTTCTGACAAGAAATACTCCCCCAAGATAACTCGGTTTTCAAATATAAATATCTTTGCCTTTTATTTGATAATTACTAGGCTTAAATTAATCCGTTGTTTCAATAGGGAGAGATATAGTTACTTTAGTTCCCTTTCCTTCTTCGCTTTCGATTTTAATATTCCCTTTATGGTCTTTAATTATTTGATAACTAACGCTTAGGCCAAGCCCGGTACCATGCTCTTTAGTTGTAAAAAAAGGGTCGAATATCCTGTTCAGTTTCTCCTTTGGGATGCCTATCCCCTGGTCTGCCACTTGTATATAGACCAAGTTAGAATCATTCCATGTCTTGATTCTTATCTCGCCAATATCCATCGATTCGGAAGCATTGAGTAAGACATTTAAAAAGACCTGATTTATTTGGCCCATATTACAATCTACTTTTGGGATATCCCCATATTCAGTAATAACGTTAATTCTATTTTTTATCCGATTATGAAGAATTACAAGAGTGTCTTTCATACCCTGATTAATATCTTCAAAATTCTTTTCTTCGGTGGGTTTGGCAAATCTTTTTAGGGTAGTTGTTATTGTAGCTATTCTTTTTATACCATCTGATACAGTATCAATTGATTTTTCAAGTTCTTCAAATTTATTTGTTTTAATTCCTTTTCTTATACTATTATTTTTTAGTTCAATTATATCTTCTTTTACAATTTCAGTAGTTGCTTTTATGTAAGATAATGGGTTGTTAATCTCATGAGCTATACCTGCTACCAATAATCCTAAAGATATCATCTTCTCAGATTGTATTAATTCTTGGGTCTGTCTTTTGACTTCCTCTTCCAATTTAGTGGTGTACTTTATTAGCTCCTCTTGCATCTCCTTTTCTTCAATAATGTTTTCAAGTCTTTCGGCTATTTCGTCTATCAGGTGTATTTCTTCATCCATAAAAGGTCCATTATTAATATTAGGCTTTTCCTCAAGATAACATATTTCTAATTTGCCAACTGGCTCTTTTTTTATTAAAAGATCTCTACTTCTTTTCCACTTTGTATCTTTAAAATTATTTGTTTTGTATTCTTTCCCATACAATATTATCCTTGCACATGCTATTTCCGGATACTGCCATGCATAGGGCAATGTTTCCACAACTTTTTGTAATACTATTTCTTTGGGCCCTTCAGACTCTCCAACTATACTTGAAATACTGAAGAGGCATTTTAATTCTCTAACTCTTTGATTAAGAATATAATTTTGACGCTTTAGAATATTTTTCATTTTCTCATGTTTGGTCATATCATGGAAGATACCTTCTATTATCGTAATCTCTTCCCCTTCATATCTTGGAAATACTGTACCCTCTACAATTATTTCATTGCCATCCTTTTTCAAGAAAATAAGTTGGATATTAGTCAATGTTTTTCCATTATATGCTTTTGACAAAATATCTTGAAAGTATTTCTTTTCATCGTCAGGTATTATATCCCAAATTTTGAGGGCATTAAGCTCTGCTTCTGTATAACCTAAATTGTCTAACCAGGAAGGATTAACAAGGTCTATCTTTCCATCAGACTTTACACTATAAATCAAATCATGTGTGCCATTAAAAATATCACGATAGTTCTTTTCACTTTTTAGTAACTTAATCTCCATTCTATGTTTATAAAGTGCAACTTCAATTGCACTATACAAATCTTCTTGCTTGTAAGGTTTAATTAAATAGCCGTATACACCTGATTTCTTTGCTTTTTCTACAACTGTCTGATTCCCATAAGCTGTTGTATAAATTACTGGAATGTTATAATATTTAGTTATCTTTTCTGCAATTACAATACCACTTTCTTCCCCGCCAAGCATTATATCCATCAAGACCAGATCAGGTTTTTTAGTCCTTACTAAATCTAGAGCTGATTTTTCAGTCGAGCATTTTCCAACTACCAAGAATCCTAAGTCTACCAATAACTCTTCAAGCAACAAAGCTAAGTCTTCTTCATCCTCTACAATCAAAATCTTATCTTTTTCAGTCATTCCACAATCCCTAATATTTTTAATCTACAATATTGTGTATTTCTAAAATATAAACCTACGCTTTTTAGAAGAGAAAAATCTGGCTAGATAAATAATAAAAAGTATCACTTAATAGGTGTCAAATTAAGATTTATCTTCGCACTTTGCAGGCATCTGGCAACCACATTCATCTTTGGCACCTGGAACAATTGTTCCGTTTTTACACCAGTCAGGAGCAGGAGGGGCAAATTGAGGGCATTCACCACATTGAGTATCTGTATTCTTTTGATTAACACAAGCAGAAAATGAAATAACAATAAGAAGAAAGATGCATAAAGCATATATTTTTTTCATATTAAACTTCATTCTATCTTTTAACAATATCGCATATATAAAACTATTCAAGATCTTTGCTATTTACTCACATAATAATAAAAACCTAATAGTATATTTAATCCAGTGATTCAATGGATGCTATTAAAGAATTCTCGGAAAATGATAGATTTGCAAAACAGATAGGTATAGAATTAGTTGAAGTATCAAAAGGTAGTGCAAAGGCAAAAATGAAAATCACGGATATCCATCTCAATGCCGTTAATACAGTCCACGGTGGGGCAATATTTTCTCTAGCAGACTATGCTTTTGCCATCGCAGCAAATACACATGGAAACATTTCCGTGGCTTTAAACGTGAATATTTCATTCTTGAAAGCAGTATCAGAGGGAACTTTATTTGCAGAGGCAGAAGAAGTTTCAATAAATCCAAAAATTGCAACTTATAATATCCGTGTATTAAACGAGCATAATGAATTGATAGCCACATTTCAGGGCATGGCTTATCGAAAAGAAAGAGTTTTGAAGTAACTTGTCAAATCATTAACTTTTTAACAACTACTCTCTTTTTTTTATTGGTGATAATATTCCTCTTGTTGAGATATATTTGTGGAAAGAAAATACAGATGAAAAGAAAAATGAAAGATTGATAAAAGAAATATCAAAATGTGTAAGTGAAATAACTGATGCACCTCTAGATGCAGTAGAGATCTTAATCACTGAAATACCCAAGGCAAACTGGGGAAAGGGTGGCGTTCCAGCTTCAAAATGGCAAATAAAAAATTAAAAATATATTATTAATTCTATTATGGTTTAACTCCTTAAAGTATTTCGATTAGATTATAATCCTTTTCACCTAAGCCTATCTCTTGGGCATAATCTAAAACGTATCTCCCTCTATTGAATATTTTTCGTTTTTCTCTCTCAGATAGCTTATCAAGGCAAGCCATGTCAATTGCTACAGGATCTGTCGAGGCAAATATCCCCAAATCCTTTAAGAATGGCTTCATTTTATGGCCTTCACAATCGCAATTTCTAGTTATATTAATTGCAAATGTCAAGTAAATATTTTTTTTCCCGTTATGGGCTGCATATGCGTATTCTGCCATTCTTTCATAGAAATTTTTGGATATCGATCCTAACCAATTTATTTTTATTGCCCCCTTGGGACATATTGATATACAAGAAGCGCACCCTATACATCTCTTCTTATCAATTCTAGGTAATAGCCCAATATTAAGGGCATCGACGGGGCACTGTTTTTTACACCTGTTGCATTTATTACATTCAATAGGATTTATTATTGGAATTGTATTTGTGTGCTGCTCAAGTTTCCCGCCCCTAGCTGCACACCCCATGCCCAGTTGTTTTATTGCCCCTCCGAAACCAGCCCCTATATGGCCTTTAAAATGAGATACTACTATCATTTGTTTCTGCTCAGCTATTTTTTGAGCAATTTTACAACTTGATAAATTTTTTTTATTTATCTCTATATTGGTATACTCTTCGCCTATTTCACCATCAGCAATCACTACTGGGATTTTAGTAAATCCATGCCTATAAGCAAGTAAGATATGTTTTCTTCTACTGTTTCTTTCGCCCCTATAAAGCACATTTGTTTCGATAAAACAGGATTCAATCCCATTTTCTTTCAAATAGTCTATTATTCCTTCATAATAAGTAGGGCTGATGTATGTAACATTTTTTTCTTCACCAAAGTGAACTTTTATTGGTATCTTCCTTTCAAGTAATATTCCTTCTTTTTCAACTATAGTTCTAAGAAGTTCTTCAGCATCAGCATGTATCTTATCTTTTGTCGTGATTTGTTTAAAATAAACATTAGTCAATGATTCACCCGCTCGAGATGAAGGGCATAAATTCATAGTTATTTAATTCTTTCCATTTTGCCGTTATATTTCTAAATTCTTATATACTAGAATGAGAATACCTATTAAATTTGAAAAGGTGACTTATTTGGCATTAAGAGAAATGACACCATATAGAAGATTTATTTCTGCTATTACGGGGGGGCGTGTGGATAGGATCCCCGTAATGACATTCTCAAATTATTGTAAAGAATTAATGGCTTCAACAAAAGTTACCTGGCCAGCATGCCAGACGGATTCAAAGACAATGGCGCAGTTTCAGGAGGGTAGATTCAAGATCTGGGGTATCGATGTTCTTTACTCTCACAATGATTTAGTATCCGAAGCAACTATGCTAGGGGCAGAGATTGACCTTGGAACAGACATTAGACACCCTTCAGTTAAAAAGCATGTGTTAGAAAATATCAATCCCTTGGAGTATGATTTACCAAAAAACATTTTGCTTGAAGGAAGAAATCCAATAGTTGAAGGATCAGCTAAGATTCTCGTTGAAAAATATGAAAATTATGTGCCAGTCCTAAGGGCTGTCACAGGCCCAATGACAATTGCAGGCCATCTTTGGGGCGTTGACAGAATATTAATGTGGTCAAAGCAAGAAGAAAAGAAGTTTGAAGCTTGTC
>CAZVXE010000004.1:0-47692 GCA_964630765.1 uncultured Thermococci archaeon
AAAGATTGTGTTAAATATAATATTAATGGTAATAAAGAATAGTGCGGGAGCTGGGCGTATTTTTTTATTACTAATGCGCATGGATAATGTATATATCACAACTACCTATTTTCGATTTATGGGAATTTACAAAGAAAAGGTTTTGCTTTCAAACGAAGAAGGGCGTTTGATAAAGTCTGACATATCTGAATCCAATGTCAATATAATAAGAGAATTCAAAAGCTATCTAATTGCCAGCAGAATCGGGATATTGAGGACTATACGCTACATGATTGATTTAAGGATAATCTGCCAAAAATACAAGGATAAAGATTTCACTAATTGGACTTCCAAGGACATAATTGAAGTTTTGGAGAAAATAGAGATTGAAGATCTATCTGATTCGTCCAAGAATGAGTACAGGAGAACTTTTAATAAATTCTTCAAGTGGCTGAAAGGGGAGGATTGGGCAGACCTCAAAGCATTGAAAGGTGATAGAAAACATTCAAGGAAACCACAGGTCTTAACAAAAGAAGAAGTACTTAAGCTACTTGAGGGGGCCAAACACCCCCGTGACAAGGCAGCAATTGCATTGCTCTACGACTGCGGCCTTAGGGTGGGCGAGCTGGCATCAATCACATTCAAGGACTTGACCTTCAACGATTATGGCGGAAAGGTAAAGGTCAGAGGGAAAACTGGGGAAAGATTAGTGCCATTTGTCATGGCTGAGCCATACATCAAAAACTGGATTCAAATTCATCCTAATCCAAATGTTAATGAGCCATTGTTTGTTGGAACTGGAAACAAGAACTTCGGGAAACCTCTTTTTTATGAATCCTACCAGAATCTCATCAAAAGGGCAATAAAAAAATCTGGGATTGAAAAGAAGGTAACGCCACACATTCTAAGGCATACCAGGGCAACGCATCTGGCCTCAAAACTGACAGAGTCGGAGATGTGCCATTACCTTGGGTGGCAGCTTGGCTCGGATATGCCCCGAGTTTATGTCCATTTATCCGGGAGGGACATAGACAATGCCATCTACAACAAGGTCTATGGCCTTAAAATTGAGGACGCCCATAAAGACGACACCATCAAACCGGTAGCATGCCCTCGATGCAAGGAGACCTGCGGTCCAACTTCGGAGTATTGTTATCGTTGTGGAATGCCTCTAAAAGAAGAAAAAATCTTTGAGTTGGAAAAACATAGTAAGGAATTGAGAAAAGAATTCTTTGAACTAGCAGCAGAAAACCCTGATATGTGGAAGGGAGTAAACATTTTTATGGAAATGATGGAAATTATTAATTCAAATCCTGAAATGAAACAAAAGATATTTGAGTTACAGAGAAAAGGCGATAAATAATAAATCACTTGTACCATAAAACGATCCTTTAACATTCCCAACTTCTATTAAAAGATAGGGCCAATTCTTTTAATAGGATCTGGCCTTAAAAATAACAAATATTGCTTTTCCCTATTTTCCCTATTTTTTTCCATATCCTTAAATATAGGGAAAAGGACTTGATTTATTAATGATTACA
Source organism: uncultured Thermococci archaeon (assembly GCA_964630765.1). Lineage (GTDB taxonomy): Archaea > Methanobacteriota_B > Thermococci > Methanofastidiosales > Methanofastidiosaceae > Methanofastidiosum. Next base: position 1,521 of record CAZVXE010000004.1, read on the forward strand.
GTAATCAATATTCTAATTAAATATTTTTTAATTTTAGTTTTTGGAATATTTGGATTAACTATGATTGGAGATTCTGTAATCACATTTATAATACTCAGTTTAATCTTTGTTATTACAGGATTTTCTATTTTTTGGATAGGAATCCGCTATTTTAAAACTGGCATTATCTACGGATATCCACAAAACATAGAAAAGACTGAAAAAGAAGCATATACTATATTCACGGCAATATTTGGCGCCTTTATATCTTCTATTGGATTTTATTTCCTATATTGGGTAGCCGTTAAAATATTCCTGAATCATACAGGTTATACCTCTGCAACATATCTTGCAGTTATTGTTCCTACTATTTTTGTTCTTGTTTATGCTTTGTTTCTTTATTGGTATTGGCATTGGGAAAGAAAAAGGAGGCCAACTAAATGACATCCGACTTCAAACCCGGCAAAGCATATCTAATAGGAGGCAAGGGCATAGAACAGGTGATTTAAATGGATGATTTTGAAACTCTAACAGTACTTCTCTTTGTATTTTTTTTTGCATTAGTTGGATTTATCCAACTTTTAAGTAGCCTAAGATTTTTCAAATATGGCAAGATAATAAATTATACCGGAACTATAACGGATAATTTTAGTTTCTTTTCAAAATTAGGTATTCCTGGGGGAATATTATTATATTTATTTGCTATTGTTTTATGGATATCATATTTAAAATACATCGGAGTAGTTATGTCTATTCTATTTATTCTTTTTTCTAGTTGTTCACTCTACTGGTTCTGGCACACCAAGGAGGATCCTCTAAATCGTTTCCACTACGAGCAGAAGGTCTGGGAAGACCTAAGGGACAAGAAGAAGGAACCAAAATAAATGACAAATCTAAAATACATTATACATCCTTTATACTCATGCCAAGCGAGTACAGATTCAGATTGGTAGAAAATAAAGGTATAGAGCGCAAACGGATCAGATTGAAATCATGGGGAGAAGTTATTGGAACACTCTTAGGGATAAGAATATATGAAGACGAAATAATAGTGTCCATCTCCGTCTATGAAAGAGCCATCTATGATTTAGTTTTATACGAGGAGGAGTTCAATCCTATCAAAGAACAAATTGAAAACAGCGTGGGCAAAAGGATTGGGATATTAAGAACAGATTAAAACAGGAACTAATTTATTTCTCTTTTTTATTTCACGAATTATTTTGGCCCTAAAATTAAGGCCATGAGCAATAATTTGACCCAAACGAGGCTCGACCTTTTCTATAGGATGCGGGTCCAGAAGACCATACCGGAGTATGTAAGCATCAGGAAGATGAAGGTGCACGACAGGTGCGCTTCGATCATATCAACTAGGGACGGCTATTCAAGTCTCATCTGTCCATTCATAAAGAGATCGCATGCCAGCAGATCATTCTCATACATCAGGTGCAACTATTCCAAGGAGATCGCCCCCATAAGGCCAAGCACCTGCAACATCTGCCCGATGAAAAAGATTAAGGGCACTTGGGTGCCGGTGAGGACTGAGTGCAGGGATACAGTGTGGCATGTGATGCCCAATAACAAGTTCTGGAACTGGATGAAGGAGTAGTTGATATCAAGTTTTATTTTTGATTAAATTTATATTTAAGGCACCATTTAAATTAATATGAAAAAAAATCTTATGGATTTAGAATATGAATGGTCACAACAAATATCAAATTCATTTAAAAATAAAATTCCGAATTTATTTATAATTTTTTTTGGTATACCTGGATGGGGGATTACAACTACTTTGGGTATGTCCGGAGTGCATCTGAAATCCTTAGGCCATAATCCTATTAGAATTTACTATATAAGAGGAACTAAAGAATTTGAAAAAGAAATCAAAAATTATGACGTTGTTATATATGAAGAACTACTGAGGGCCAATAGAAGAAAAAATGGTCAGCTTACGGCAAAAAGTAAAAAAGAATGTCAAATTCTTCATGATTCAGGATGTTCGATTATTTCAGCAATCGGATGTAATCCTAAAACAAATAACAAAGGCATAATAAAAGAATTAAATAAACTTGGATTTAATGTCATTGAGGTATACCCAAAGGATAGAACTTTAGGCATAGAATCTATAAGATTATATGGAATAGGTAGCACAAAAGCTATAGATTTGTTTAATAGAATTAACGAGATACCCGATATCTCATTTGTTGATCAGTCCGATGAGGATCTTGAGCATAAAAAACCATTATCCTATGTTATTCCAATTTATATGGACAATGAAAAAATCTATGAAATTGAAAATTTCTTAGGATATGGGTGGGAACATTCTAAGGTTTTGATATGCCCTCATTGTTATGGTAGGGTTACTTTAGGAAAAAATGAAGGGGAAAAATTATATAGTTACAAACCATTTAGCAACATTCCTGAATATTACAGCACTCTTCATATAAAAAATGAAAAAGGATTTAAGATCCATATGGGAAAATGCCCTCCTGCATTTGAAGGTGATGGATTTTTTGAAGTAATTACGGATAAACAAAAAAATATTATTGATGAAATATGTTATTTGTCTAAACACGAGGCAGGCTGGGATTCAAGATTAATAAACAAAGAGTATTATGATAAGGGCCAAAAAGTATTCGTATACGCCAAAAATAATATTCCTTTAGGGTATGTAGCTTTTAGGAAAAAAAAATTTATAGTAGAACAAGAACATAAACATATTTTTAATTTGTCAAACGAAATAAATGGAATAGAAACATATGTATTATGGGATCTTTATACTTTTCCTTTTTTTAGAAAAAAACGAATTGCTTCATATCTGATTGAATATGCAAAAAACAAACTAAACTTAGATGGTGATTATTTAGCTGTATCGATGCCGGTTACTTCTTCTGCAAAGGAATTAATAATTGATAGTACAAATAAATATTTTATAGGTTATCGAGATAGGGGGTACCTGATTATCGAAAAAGAAGAACTTGTTAGGATTGGGAAGATCAAAGAGGGAACAATAGTTTTTACAGATAAATAATTAAATTTTTGAACATTATGAGTATAGACAATAATTTTATATCTAACATCTAGAGATTTGATTTCTTTTCAGTATTTAAGAACACAGACTGTCATGAAAACATTATCCTGCCATATAAAACGAAGGACAATCTTTTTAAACACTAATGTATAATATTGGACATCGAGGACTTAAGATGTCCGACATACAGGTTTTTGAGGTCCTTGCGAAGATCCTTCCTTAACTTAAAAATATTTATTTGATTACAAATTTTTCAGTTTAACAATTGCGCATAAGGTAAATTATGCGAAATAATTATACATTTGTGTTTTATTTTAAACATTATATATAAGAGTCAAAATTAGAGATATTATTTAAATTGAAAAAGGTCATTATTATCGATAGATATATAAAAAAATAAATTATAACGTTTGTTTGATGGATATAATATTTATTATATATCTAATAATTATATTAATCGGATTACTAATTCTTTTTTTATATAAAAAATATACTAACACCAGAGAGTACCATAGGAAGAGGAGTATACTCCAAAAATATAATGAAACATCTAAACGAATTAACGAAATAAAAAAAAATTTAACCAATATAACCTCAGAATTAAATGATCTAGATTCAAAAATTATCAATGAAAAAAGATATTATCTACATTCCCAATGGAATCCTTATCTACTAAAACAACATTATGCCATCGGGAAAGGAACATGCGATATTTTGTTAAATCGAGGCTACGATACTTTGGATAAAATGGGCTTTGAATTTAGAGATTATCCAAATAACTTTTTTTTCATGCCTTGGCGTTTCAGCAATATATCCTATATTGAAGGAATAGGGCATGCTAGAGCCGACGCAATAAGAGATGCAATTCAAACATATTTGGAGAATGTTGACTACTACTTAGAAAACGATGTTAATTTTAAAGGGAAAAAAGAAATTGAAAGAAAATATGCTCAAATAAGTACTAAGTTAAAAAAAGATCTTAACAATGAAATATATAGCATATCTAATATTGAAAAAGAAATTAAGTTTTATGAGAATAGATTATCTAAATATCAAAGAATAAACTTTTTTAATTATATCGCCAATTACAAAAGCTACTACATCGAAGAGTAATTAATCACTAATCTCCTCAATTATCCCTTCTAGTATCTTAATAGCTTCCATCAATTCATAGGCACTCTTTACTGGGCTTTCAGTCAAGTTGGCATTGTCAATATGCTGCTGTGCTATGATTAATTTCTGCTGTATATCGGATGGAAATCCTTCTGGATAAAGGCCGTTTATCATAATCATCAGCTCATTTACCTTATTTAATCTGTAAACAACAAGATTATTGAAAATCTGGCCTATATCTATTGGATTGTTCTTTACAATAAAATAGTCTGTTTCAGTCCAAGGGCTGTCTACAGTTCCATCGTTGGCCTTAATTCTAAGCTTCACAATACTGTAGTGTTTGTACTTTATGTCCTCTCTGCTATCCCAGACAAAAACGTGATCAACGCCATCCGGGGAGGATGATAAGTCTATAGTTTCGTCCCCTCCTTGACCAAGTGTTGCATTCTTCCAGATGCCAAGCTCGTAATATTGAACGCTTATTGAACAAGGATTTGAATCGCTGTCAATCAAGGCATATTGTATAGGTATATCCCTAGCCTTTACCCCGTTCTCATCAAACTTTTCAATTACTCTTGGTCCGTCATTGATATTGGTCACATTTACAGTAACAGTAGCATTTGCCTCTCCATTGTTTCCATCAGTTATTGTATATGTAAATGAATCAGTTCCAGCAAAATCTGGATCCGGGCTATAGTAAATTAACTTACCGCTGTTAACTATTGTCACAGTTCCATTTAGGGGATCCGATGCAGATATAATTGTAAGTTCATCATTTTCTGGATCAGAGTCGTTTGAAAGAGCATCTATTTCATTGTCAATGCTGTCCTCAAAAACAGTTGCAGTGTCGTCTGTGGCTATTGGCCCATCGTTTAATGAATTTACAGTAAGTGTGAAGCTGTCATATGAGGAAGATATACCATCGCTTACTGTAACGGTAATAGTTGTGGCTCCATTCTGATCTGCCAAAGGTGTAATCGTGATAGACCTATTTTCGTCACTTCCGCCGAGAACAATATTTGAATCAGGAACTAAAGCCTGATTGGAAGAAGATGCAGATACTTGGAGGCTATTTGCAGGTGTTTCGGCATCACTAACAGTAAAAGAAATAGGGCCTATTGAAGTATCTTCATTTGTAACTTGATTAGAGATATCCGAGATTAGAGGGGCGGAGTTATTGTTAACGGTAAACGATCCAGTTTCTTCCCACTCGCTATCAAGAGCCCTGTCATTGGCCTTAATTCTTATCTTGATATTTTCAGAATATATATGGCCAATGTCAGTTGTGGAGCTCCATACAAAGCTGTGGGAAACACCTGAAGATGACGATGACAATCCGGACGTTCCATCGCTCCCAGCGCCTTCTGTGGCAGTATGCCAGCTGCCATTGTAGTAATACTCAACAGATATTGAGCATGGATTTGACTCAGAATCTGTTAATGTATAAGGGATAACTATATTTCCTGATTTAGTGCCAGTTTCGTCAAGATTTTCAGCTACGGACGGCTTTTCGTTCCATCCAGAAACAATGTTTGTTTTCAAAATAAATGCATCTGTTCCTCCATTGTATGAGGTATCGTAAGCTCCACTAGTAACAGGAAAATTATTTGAATCTGTTGAACCTATCAAGTAAATGTAATTATCCTCAGTAGCCATATCCAGATCCCCATCAGGTAAACCTCCACCCAATATCGAAGAATATGAAACTGTTCCGGAGGAGGATAATCTCACTAAAAATACGTCGTCTGTTCCATCCAAAGTTCTATCAAAAGCATCAGGAGTTGTAGGAAAATTGGAGGACATAGTGTAACCTGACACGATTATTGAATCATCAACATACCTAATGCCATTCCCAATTTCGTTGTTGCTTCCTCCAATATATGTTGAATAAAGAAGATCTAGATTGCCATTGCCTTGAGGATTAAGTTTAGTTACAAATAAGTCCCACCCTCCATTTACACTATTGTCATAAGAATCAGGAGTAGTCGGGAAATTCGTAGAATAAGTTCCACCTGTGACGTATATTATTCCATTATCCACCGAGAGGTCATATAGGGGATCACTTCCATCACCCCCTATGAAAGTAGAGTAAAGAAGATCATTTTGTTGCCCTCCGGCAGGATTCAATTTAATTAAAAAAGAATCATACCTACCTGAATTATGAGTTCGATCATATGAACCAACAGTTGTTGGAAAGTTCGTAGAATCAGTATATCCCCCAACGTAAATAATTCCGTTTTCAACATCTATAGTCCATGCCGAATCTTGTCCGGTATCTCCTAAATATGTAGAATATAATAAATCACTACTGCCAGCACCTTGAGGATTTATAACAGAGATGAATGAATCAGTATACCCTGTGAAACTTTCATCATAGCTAAATCTAGTAACTGGAAAATCTCGAGCCCATGTCCATCCCGTAATATAAGCAATCCCATTTCGTACTTTGATGTCATAGGAATAATCATCACCATTGTCATCTCCATCTAATCCACCAATAAATGTAGAATACAATATTGAGGTCCCATCTTGGGATAGTTTTGTTACATATGCGTCAGCACCTCTACCTTTATGAGAAGTGCAAAAAGCGCCAGAGGTAGTTGGGAAACCATTGTTTAATCCATAATCAGAATAAGTCCATCCTGTAATATACGCACATCCATTTTCGACGTCAATGCTCTCAGAATGATCGTTTCTTGATAAAGTACTGTTAATATAAGTTGAATATACAATATTTGATCCATCTGAATTTAGTTTTGTAACAAATATATCTAATGCATCATCATAATTTCTATCAAATGCACCAGCAGTTGTCGGAAAATCAGAAGATCTAGTGTCGCCAGTGACATACACAAATCCATTCTCTACTGCTATGCCATATCCAACATCCCAGTTGCTTCCACCTAAATAGGTCGACCACTCTATAAGCGGGTCTATTACTAATGGATAATTTTGATTGTATCCCTCAACTGAAAAAGAAACTATTCCGTTCTCAATATTATATCTGCATCCAACTTCTGCTTTCTCTCCATTAATAATCTGGTAAACGTAGGGGGATTTTTCTCTAAGTATTCCAATAGGTGTTTTAATCATTAAGTCTCCGTTCTTATCAATCTCTAGGCCATTCTGCCCCTCGTATCTAAAGGATATTATTTTTGGATCATCTTCGACTAGAAAATTGTATTTGATGCTATTTCCAGACCCAATAAATTCCAGATCTATATTTGGATAAATATCCTCGTAAAGAATACGGGAGTAAGTAGGAACATTGGAATGCCACTTCTCGGGATCGTTGCCACTAAAATAATTGAAAAAAGCCTCTCTTTTGCCCAAGCCACTTATTTCTTCAACGGAGGAATCAATAAAATGTTGTTTCAACGAATAGGATTTTGTTTCATTTCCCTCCGAATATATGAATTGATATGTAATTGTATCCCTTTCAAAATAAGCCCTGAATCCATTACTTTGGACATAAAACTCAACATCTTTTCCATTATTCAATTGTCCTTGATTCTCGACAAAATAAAGTTGAGCATTTTGATAAAGCTCAAGCCCGATATTATTTGGCGGATCTTCGATATCTAGAGATAAAGCCGAAACTTGGAAATTAGGCGGAATTAATGATAGCAAAATAGCAGTTACAATTATTGGCACGACAATAATTTTTGACATCGATAGCATCGCCAATTATTTATTAATTCTTATCAGTCAATTATACTTTGTATTTTCCCCATATATAAGAATATGGAAAAAAATAGGGAAAATAGGGAAAATTATTTCTTTTCCATTTCAACATGTGGCTTTAAAAATAAGGCCAAAATTTGATTATGAGGGGCCTAGTTGCCCATAATTTCCTTACCCAATATTCAATAATAGCGTTTTATTGTCATTGACTATTTTATGTAGACTTCCTTCATGACCTCAATCTGATACTTGAGGCGGCCTATCTCTGCATTCAATGAATCAATCTCTCCGTTAAGATGCAATATCGTCCCTTCTTTTGAAATGACTAGGTTATTTAGCCTTAAATTTTCCTCTGAAAGATTTTTATTATAGTTTCTTAAGGCCTCAGCTTCCATGTCAGTCATTGAACATCCACCTATATGCGGCGGATTTGTTTCGGATTGTGATTGTACTGAACTTTGAGTTGGTGTTTCATTATTTGGAATTGGACTTGCTATAGCATGACCTACCACTAGGCCTATGACAAAACCTATGGCAACTAAAACCATCGCTATCTTGGTCAAATCATTTATTACTCCCATAATAGCGCCCATTAGAAAACCTCCTAATACTCAGTCCACATTATTACATTTTCCATATATTTAAGGATATGGAAAATAAAATGGAAAATAGGGAAAGACTAGTTCATACAATTCAATCTATATAATAAAAATTTTTATTATTAAAAATATATGTGCCAAAAGTTATATTATTAAATCTGTTTAGGTGTCTGCCCCAGTGGGCAATCTCCTTTCTGATAGCAGGAATATCTCCTTTTAGTCTTTTGATTTGATTGCTCAAATCTAGATTTTTTTTGTAATAGTAATTATCAATTTTAGATTTGCCTTTAAAATCTAAATCATTCTGGAGTGCATATTCAATATACTCAAAATACTGGACTATGCCCAGGATAATCGCTGAACTTCTGCCTGGCCCTATGCCTTCAATCCCGTTAAGCCGGGCATAAATATCACGCGGTATTGTCCACCTTTTTAGAAAATTGCTATATCTTACAGAAAAATCTTTTAGGTCTAGGAAGCCGTAATACTTTAAGGACTCTATTGTCCCCCTGCCTACACCTTCAAAGGATCTTAATTGTGAAACATTCCACTGCCCAAAAAGACAGGTTCTTTTTTCATTATACATTTCCCATCCCAGCTTATCAATATCCGCTTCTATCTTTGAGATAGTTTTCTTGATGCGTTTTAGTTTGTCTTTTGAATCATTGTACTTTCTAAGATATTCGATCTTCTCAGTATATTCTGGGGTGCTGGTGTATCTACTATGAACAAATACTAGGACTATGAAAAATACTACAGGGATTATCGCTAAATAAGGAATATATTCTTCCATTGTTTAATTATTCGGCATTTTAGTTTATAATAGTTCTGACTTTAGCCCATATCTAGCCAAATAGGCCCCACTTAGATAGCAATATAAAGTAAAAATTTTCATATTTAACGAATGAGAATTATAGGCATAATCTTTTCTGCATTTAATCTGTATCTAGCAACCCTAATTAGCGCATACTGCCAAACAAGCGAATCGGGCAATGGCGAAAGCTCTATAGGCGGCCTAATATTTTTAGTATTAATAATTTATATTATTTACAAGGCAAAAGCTGTTTCATTACCTTCCAGATCTAAAAAAAGAAAAAAAGCTGAAAATTCGGGGCACCTGCTCCAGATGAATTCAATTTTTAACTCTTCATTTAATGCTTTTAATGCTTATCCCAATAATACTCCAACTCTTGAGAATAAGTATATATCAAAATACAACGCAAAAGGAAATTACAACAGTATTCGATCTGACAATGGCTACCCGGTCAACTGGCAGCAATTAAGGCAGGAGGTTTTAGAGAGGGATGGGTATATATGCAGGAATTGTGGCGCTAGAGACAGCCTGTGCGCCCACCATATAGTTCCAAAAAGCAAGGGCGGAGGCCATCATCTTGACAATCTGGCCACTTTATGTTTCAACTGCCACGTTAAAGTACACCCGCATATGGAAAACATGATCAAATCAAAATCATACTACTCCTCAGACAAAGAGAGGGAGATATATGAGAAAGACAATATAGCCTCGCCTGTTTTTAATGCTAATCATAATGTAAACTTTTGCAAAGAATGTGGCGCTAAACTGCACCAAATCGATACTAAAGATCTTAATGATAGAACTCTAAAAATATTAAAATGTGAATTCTGTGGCGCTATTCATAAAAAAAGTTTTCTAAAAAAGAGTCAATATAAATCAAAATACCAAGAAGCTTCTAAAATGAACTATGATGTTGCAGATCCTACTTATTGCAGAAACTGTGGAAATGAATTATATTTGTCTGATACGGAGAAATTTGGAGATTTGATGATAAAAAGCTTTGAATGCCCTGCATGCAAATCAATATATAAAAAAAGATATCGGAAAAAAACATAAATAGGGAAAATAGGGAAAGATTTCTCTTTTCCATTTTTTTATTTGGCCCTAAAATCCATCACCTTCAAATTTGGCCTTAAGAATTAGTTCTCGTTCTGCAAGTATAATTAACATTCAAAAATATTCTTTTTGCAGTAATTATTAGTTTGGCCTTGGTCTTAAAATTACAATAATTTGAAAATCCAAAATAGATCTATTTTCTAATTCTCCATCCTTCCCTCTAAAACAATATAGTCAACGGGGCAAGCTTATTGATACTTGCCGGTGTTAAAATGACTGATGAAGATCCTAAAAAAGAGCCTGATTCTGATTTTCTTATAGAAATACTTTCTGATATTGAGGAGTTTATTGGAGATGATGGAAGATCATATGGGCCTTACAGCGAAGGCCAGATAGTTAACGTCCCAAAATCTTCTGCCAAGGCCTTTGACATACTGCTCAAGAACGGTTTTGTGAGGACATATGATGAGGTACCTGAGCGGGTATGGATCAATCCTCTCTTTGACCAGGCCATAAAGTATTTTTATCTAGGCCTAAATATAATCCCCCTTAGAGAAAAGGGCAAGATATCAATTATCCCCTGGAGAAGGTACCAGATTGAGAAGGTAGATATAGGGGATATAGACAGGTGGTGGAGCCAGTGGCCCAATGCAAACATCGGTATTGTCACAGGTTCAATCAACAGGCTCTTGGTGTTGGATATTGACGGGGAAGAGGGGCGCCAATCACTAAAGATTGCTTCTAAAGATGCACCGATAAACACCCCAGTTGCAAGATCTAGCCGTGGCAAGCATTATTACTTTAGGGCCAATAGGATCTTTCGCACATGCGCTGGCATTCTTCCAGGCGTTGATGTAAGATGTGAGGGGGGGATTATTGTTGCGCCTCCGAGCATCCATCCTTCTGGCAAGGTCTACGAGTGGGAAAAGTCAATCTTTGATTTCGGTCATGATTTAGAGGACACGCCTACTTGGCTATCCGAGATACTTTCTGAGAAGGAGGGTAAAGATAAGGCCAAAGAAGCAACAATACCACTTGGAAAAAGGAATTCTGAGCTCACAAGGATATCCGGAGTTTTGAGGAACAGGGGGCTTTCGCCAGAGGCTGTAAGGGACACTATATCAAGGATCAATCAAATACAGTGCGAGGAGCCTCTCGACCAGGGGGAAGTGGACAGGATAACGACAGACTTCCCAAAGAACACTTTTGCCATGACCGACCTTGGCAATTCTGAAAGGTTAATCTACCACTACGGGGATGTAATAAGGTATTGCCACCTCTGGAAGAAGTGGATAGTCTGGGATGGAAAAAGGTGGCTAAAGGATGACAGCGGCGCCATATACAGGCTTGCCAAGGACACTGTGCGGAGCATAAACGCAGAAGCTGCCATAGAGCAGGATTATTCCAAGAAGGGAGAGCTCTCAAAGTGGGCTTTTCTCTCAGAAAGCTCCTACAGAATTGAAGCGCTTGTTAAGCTTTCAACAAATGAGCTCCCAATATCCCCAGATGATCTTGACAAGGACGTGTGGTTTCTAAACGTTGAAAACGGCATAATAGATCTTAGGACAGGAGAGTTCTCTGAAGATCACCTGAAGGAGAAGTTCATCACAAAGCTTGCCAATGTCAAATATGATCCGGATGCGAAGTGTCCCCTGTGGGAGAATTTCCTCCATGAGATCTTTGAGGGAAACGAGGAGCTAATAGATTACATACAGAAGGCCATTGGGTACAGCATGACTTCCGATGATCGTGAGCAGGTACTTTTCTTTCTCCACGGCCTGGGCCAGAATGGGAAGACTACTTTTCTAAACATTATCATGGCATTGCTTGGAGAGTATGCAAAGGATGCTGATCCCTCCACCTTCATGGACAAAAAGTTTGACGGAGGCCCTAAAAATGATGTTGCAAGGCTAAAGGGGGCCAGGTTTGTAAGATCATCGGAGATTGCAGAAGGCAAATACCTGGATGAAGACTTCATAAAGAGGGTCACAGGGCACGAAGGCCTTACCGCCAGATTTCTATACGGGGAGATATTCGACTTTGCCCCGAAGTTTAAGCTCTGGATGATCTCAAACAACAAGCCTACGATTAGAGGCAGCGACTTTGCCATATGGCGTAGGCTCATGACCATCCCCTTCAACTATCGTGTACCAAATGAGAAGAGGGACAAAACCTTGGAAGCAAAGCTTGATGGTGAGCTTCCTGGCATCCTGAACTGGGTCATAAAAGGATGCATGAAGTGGCTCTCGGAAGGGTTGAATCCCCCCGAGATCGTTGTCCTTGCAAACACCGAATACAAGGATGAGATGGACCCGTTGAAAGACTTTCTTGATGATGTATGCAATATCGGTGTGGTAAATAAGATCCCAGCGGGAGAGCTTTATGCAGCATATAGGACTTATTGCTACTGCATGAGGACTGAATCCATATCCCAGCAGTCATTTGGCAGGAGATTGTCACAGCTTGGCCTCAAAAAATCAAGGGAGTTTGACGGAAGATACTGGGAAGGCATAGAGATCAATAAGTCTAGATTTGAGCTTTTGCAGAAGAGCTACAAGGGTGATTACCCTGCTAACTAGATCTTATGACGCTATGACGGTTATGACGCTTTTTTCTATTAAAACTTATAGTAGGAAAATTTACTTTAAAAGTTTTGTAAATTGGCATAAAACCGTCATAAGCGTCATGGAAGAGGAGAAGGTGGGAAAATAGCAAGGAATCTCATCGAGTACAGGGCGTATGTAGGGGATGAGGAGCTGCCATGCGTGAGATTAATCTACGGATACACGCTCATGGAGGCAGGCGAAGGTGAGGTAATAGAAAACATTGTGGGCGAGAAAGGGAGGTATGCAATCTTAGAATACGGGGAAGATCCATACTGGAACTATGAGTTCGTGCTATATGTATCTGACAGCCTCTCAATCTTAAGGCCAATATTTGATCTGCTCTGCATTGAGTGCGATAAGGACCTAACTGCATCCTCCATACATTCAACTTTCATAGTGCAGTGGCTCTGGAAGGGCAAAACGATTGATACAGATCAAACTTGAAGGTAAATGTTCTCTAATAATTATATAGATAAATGAAAGAATTAATTTTTTTTCATTTTAGAAATCAATTCTTCATATAATTTGTTCCCAATTAGTTTTACTTTTACAACATCGTCAACAACAAAAATCTCTTTATAATTCTTAGAATCAAACCAAGTGCCGTCTATCCAAGGTAATTCACGTAAAATTAATTTAATGGAATATTCTGTTTCTATTTTATTAATTTCATAAACATCCACATAATCAGATTGGTACTTCGAAGTGAAAAAAATTATAAGTTTAAATTTATTTATATTTTCAAAAGGTATTTTTAGGTTTATATATGCGGGGTTATTATCTAAGATATCACTCGATATTTCTTTATAAATAATATGGGGAATAAACATATTCTCTTGCTTAAGTTCAATTGTTTCATCCTTAATACTTCTATGAGCAATATTTGCATATACTTTATCCCCGGGTAATATTTTTGTATTATTCTCCGATATAGCAATCTTAAAATCGTGTAAATCTTCAAAAAAATGAAATTCGATGTTAAGTAATTTTTGTCTTTGATTATAATCTATTCTATTTATTTCTATTTTAGGGAATATTTTAGATTCAATCGAAAGTATACTAGAGTATTTCAATTGTGTTGAAGATTTGTTCGCGAGACCTAAAGATTTTCTTGAAAGTAAAACGTTCAATATAGATCCTATCCCAGCTAATGCAGTTCCAATAGCCGCTAACTTATCTATAGAAATCCAATTTAGAAATAATAACAAATCTTTTGAATAAAGAAATAGTGATAATAAAAAAGTTATAAAAGAAGTTATTAGTGAATAAAAAAATAAAGATATGTAATCCATACGACACAATTTTCTATTTTCAATTCTCCGAACAAAAAGTAAAAAGGGATAGATTATTATTGAAAAGAATAATATTAATCCATAAAATTGAATATCTCCCAGCACTGTTTTTAGAATAAGTAAATAATTCTCTAACATGTGGCAGAATAATTAAGAAATCTATATAAAAATATGTATTCCCTAGTTTAACTAAGCTGTTGACTTTTTTTATTAAAACTCAGGACAGCCTTGTCATTCTATGCCACTAGTATCCCTAATACTAAGGCCAAATAGATTATAATTAGACTTTATTTTAGAAAATCTATTCTATTAATTAAAATATGGTAAAAATGGCCTAATATCAATACGCATTTGTTTTATAAAGAAGTGCGGGAGCTGGGATTTGAACCCAGGAAGACCTACATCACAGGGTCCTAAGCCCTGCACCTTTGACCAGGCTCGGCAACCCCCGCTTAATAACTAAATCCAAGCCATATATTTTGAAGTTCCTTATAAATGTAACGATAATACATACGTCAATTAAATACAGTGAAACTTTTATACTAATTTAATAATTATTTTTCAGGTGTAACAAATGGAACATTTAATGGCCGATAGGGCAAAAGATATTTTAGGCATAATGAAGGTATTCTCTATTGACCCCCTTGAAGTTAAGAATTGTAGTTTCCCTGGACACAAGGGAAGTGATATTGGAGATAGTAGCATTGGATTTTTAGAACACACTGGTGAAAAAAATATTTATTCCATACATTCCGTCCACTATTGTAGAGACCACAGAGATATACCAATCGGAGAAATTGAAAAAAGGCTAAAAGAAAAAATTAAAGGCATTACAGGAGATAAAGGTTCGATATTGATAACAAAGATTAAGATTGATCCTGATAGTTTTCCTGAAAAAGACATCCTTGGAAAAAAAATTAGTATTGATAAACTTACTCCAATTTTAATTAATAAAGGCAATTTAGGATTTTTAATGAATATTTCGGAAGAATCAAAAACTATGACATTAAAATCTGTTATTGATAAAATAATGAATCTAGAGATCGAATTCGACATTGCATGGGAGGAATTCTAGATTTGAAGAAAACAAAAATTGTATGTACAATTGGGCCAAGTGTTTCAAATTATGAAATGATAAAAAAACTTGCTCTTTCTGGAATGGATGTAGCAAGATTAAACTTCTCGCACGGCACTCATTCTGAGCATCTTAAAGTTATTAATATTCTAAAAGAGGTATCGGAAGATACCAATAAAAAGATCGGCATCTTGCTCGATACAAAAGGCCCAGACATTAGGATAGGAGAATTTAATAATACAATCCATATTTTTACAGATCAAGAATACATCTTTTCTGTCAATAAAGGGAAAGATATAATTCCATTGCAAAACGATATATCTAGATTCTTAAAACCTAACGATAAAGTCCTAGTTGATGATGGTACATTGATATTTTCAGTAGTAAGAATCGAGGATAAAGATATTCATCTAAAAGCCTTAAATGAAGGAAATCTCAGACAAAAAGTAAGTATTAATATCCCTGAAAATGAGTACTGCCCTTCGGCTGTTACTGAAAATGAATTAGTTGATATAAAATTTGGAGTAAAACACGAAGTTGATTTTATTGCACTATCTTTTGCATCAACTAAAGAAGACATAATCAAGGCACGAGAAATAATAAAAGAAGACAATGGCGAGCAATGGATAATCTCCAAGGTAGAGTCCAACTTTGGAATAAAGAATATTGATGACTTAATTGAATATTCCGAGGGCATAATGGTTGCAAGGGGCGATTTAGGAGTTGAGATTGATCTTTCAAAGATTCCAAGTGTCCAGAGATCTATAATTGAAAAATGCAATGTAAAAGGTAGGCCAGTAATCGTTGCGACTCAGATGCTAAACTCTATGATAGAGAATCCAAGACCAACAAGGGCGGAAGTTGAGGATATAGCTAGTGCAATTTATAGTGGTGCTGATGCAGTTATGCTATCCGGTGAGACTGCCATTGGTAAATACCCTCTCGAAAGTGTAGAAATGATGGTAAAGGTGGCAATTGAAACTGAAAAAGAGCTAAAGCCAAGATCTGAATATGGCCCTTCCAAGAGAGTAGCGGATGTGATATCTTCACTTGTTGCAAAAGCTGTATTATTATCAGATGTCAAGGCAATTGTTACTTCGACAAGGTCAGGCTATACTGCATGTATGGTATCCAGGCACAAACTCTCAGTTCCTACTTATGGAATGACAAATAATGCCGCAACTGCCAGAAAGCTTTCTGTTGTATGGGGAATAAATGAAGTCTACCTAGATAAAGAGAAGGGTGGGATCTCAAAATCAGTCCTACATGCAGCCAACTATTTAAAAAATGAAGGATTAAATGATAATGATTTTTTCGTGTTTACTGCTGGTGTAAGTAACTCAAAAAAACAAAGGACAAACTTGTTAGAAATAAGGGAAATAGGCGAAGTTCTATCTTCTTGAGAGCAACATCAAAGAAAAAGTTGCTATTAATCCAAATAAAGTTAAAACTAGTACAGCTTCTTGCAACATCATATACACAGATTTTTGAACTTTAGGAGTTGAAGTTGTTTGCTCTGCAGTGACTTCTGGAGTGTTCACCTCAGTTGTTGGTAGTTCCTCTGGATTATCCAACCTTACGACTTCTACAGTGTTTACTATCAATTTAATTGGAAACTTAAGATAAGTCGACTTATCATTTATATCCTTAATTTCTAAATTTAGATAAATCGTATAATCTCCGGGAACTTCGGGTAATTTAGTGACTAACACATCTTTTTTCGTTAATGAAGTAATTGGTCCAAGATCCTCGGTATAATCAAAATTAAACTTAGATCGATCATATTCTAGTATCATAGATGAACTTTTTACAGCTGATCCTCTGTTAACAATGAAAATAGGCAATGTATATGGTGCTTCCTTTACTTCAAAGTTCCTTACTTTTAAATCAATTATTGGAGATCTAACTCCATCTATTTTAAATGGAACTTCTTGCAAAAATCCTTCAGACGTGTAATCACACTGTAAACCAGAGCAAAATACTTGGTAAGAGTATTGTGTTGTTACTTTTAAGGGGTAAGTTCCAGGGTCTATGGCCTTAACGGTATATTGAATCTTTTCTACCTTCTTTTGACCGGGTTGCATTTCGCCGTAAATAAACTTATTTTTAGCAAATTCAAAATATTCATCTTTAATATAGATATTAATATTTTTTAGTATACTGTTACTAGTATTCTCAAACACCAAAGAAAATTCACCGCTATCGCCAGAGTAGAATGACGGTGTTTTTTCAAAATAAATTTTCATTTTCTCATTTGGCGCTGTTATGCCAGAAATTGAAGTGAAGCCAAATGCTATAAAACTTATAAATATTATGGCATAGAGTTTTCTCATATAATAAATAGTTAGTAGGATATTTTAAAAGCTTTATTCTTATAAGTTATATAATGAATGGTACCCAATTCGAATATTTTGATGTTACGGCAGATATTGGAGTTAAAGTTTGGGGCACTAATATTAATGAATTATTTGAAAATACGGCTATTGCTGTAACAAATTTAATGTTAGATCCTCTCAAAATAGGGAATAAAATAGTTAAAGAGTTCTTTGTAGAAGGAAATGACTTATCGTCTCTTTTAATAAACTGGATTACTGAATTATTAATTATTCGGGACAGCGAAGGTATTCTTTTTTCATCATTTGAGGTAAAGATTTCAAGTGATGAAAAATCTCTTAATGCAAAGAATTATGGTGATTATTTTATGGGTATTAATCTGGAAATGGACATAAAAGCCATCACATATTCTTTGTTTAAATTAGAAAAACAAGATGAACATTATTATTTACAATTTGTTCTTGATATATGAGTATTAAATAATAAATAAAATAGTTGTTTATACTGATTTTAGAAAAAATTATACCTAATAAAAGAAAAATTTATATATAAGAATAGCGATAATTATAATGGCGATATTATGGCTGAATTAATAAAGAAAATATTAGTTCCTGTAGATGGATCTGCGCCTTCAGAAAAGGCTGTAGAATATGCTGCGTGGGTGGCATCTAAGACTGGGGCACAAGTTATGCTGCTCCACGTAGTAGATGCAGATAAATTAAAACTTACATATGAGGCAATGGACAGATTCCAGCCAGAGTGGCAAGATAAAATTAAAGGAACAGACGACATAAAAAGATATTCTCCATTCTTTGAAGAACAACTTAGTTGTATGATGGAAGATCCATTGTGTAAAAGAGGAAACAACGTACTGAAAGAGATGACAAAGTTTGCTGAAAAGCATGGAATTAAGCCCAAGACAATGATAAAGCTTGGAAGAGTTGTAGATACAATAGTGCAGACCGCAGATGATGAGAAGTGCGATCACATTATTGTTGGTAAAACAGGCCTCACAGGTATAAAGAGATTAGCTATGGGCCATGTGGCAGAAGACGTGGCTAGATATGCCGATTGTAGAGTTACCGTTGTTCCTTAAATTTAAATTTAATTTCTTTTTTATTAATTATCCTATTAATATAAAAATTTTATAATTTATTGTAGGTAATATTATATATTCTAAAGTTGAATAACTGATGATGATAAATCCAATATTATTGGCTCCTGTGGCTGCTATACTAATATTCATTATAGCAGGTATCCGAGTAATAAAACAGTACGAAAGAGCTGTAAAATTTAGATTAGGTGTATTCGTAGGGGTACTTGGACCTGGGCTAAAATGGATAATCCCCATAGTAGACAGGGTAGAAAAGGTAGAGTTAAGGGTAGTTACAGTAGATATACCTGCTCAAGAAGTGATATCCAAAGATAATGTCCCAATGAAGGTTAATGGAGTAGTCTTCTTTAAGGTTACAAATGCTGACAAAGCTATTCTCGAAGTGGAACAGTATAAATTTGCTATATCTCAGCTTTCACAATCTGCCCTAAGAGATATGGCTGGAAAATCAGATCTTGATACTATTCTAGCCAAGAGGGAAGAAATAGGTGAAAAAATAAGAACAATCGTAGATATTGAAACAGATCCTTGGGGAATTAAAGTGACTGATGTAAAAATAAAAGACATAGAACTCCCAGACAACATGAAACGAGCCATGGCTCATCAAGCTGAAGCGGAAAGGGATAGAAGGGCAAGAATAATTCTTGCTGAAGCGGAAGAACAAGCCGCTCAAAGATTAGCAAACGCCGGGGAGATAATAGACAAATCGCCCGCTGCACTTAAGTTGAGGCTATATCAAACATTGGCAGAAATAGCTTCTGAGAAAAATTCCACTATAGTCTTTCCATTTCCCGAAGAAATGATGGAATTTATGAAAAAGAAAAAAGAGAAAGAATAATATTTCAAATGTCGATTTGAATGGAATTTGAAATCGGAAAGGAATATCAAATTATCAAAAAAGGAAGTTCAATATCGTGGACAGAAACTAACAGCATATCTGAATTTAAAACTATCACAAAAGAGCTACATATCGGGGATATTGTTGAGTATAAGGGCAGAAAAGATTTCCCAGGATGCGATGTTTCATACGATATATTCGAAATCGATAAGATCGAAGGAGTATTTTGGCCAAATCAATTCGGTGGTGCAAAAGAAGAATATTTAAAGAAGATATTTTAATTTTTCTTTTTAATTCAACTTTTTATTGAAAACAGGTTATTTAGCAGTTCCAAGATACTCTAGTATTTCTTTTTCATACTCTTTTGGTACTCGCATAGTTAAAACATCACCATCTTCAATCTTAGTTTCGGCTCTCGGAGAGTTTAGATATTTCTCCCCTCTTTTTACATACATTATGAAAGCCCCATAAGCCTCTCCAAGTTTAGTTTCCTTTATGGTGTGATCTTTTACTCTTGAATCTTTCTCTATTTTTACACTGATGAATTCTGAGTTTATATCCCCCTCTTCAGTCATAGAATCCATGAAATCAATTATATAAGGTCTTGTTAGAGATTCTGCCATTATCCTTGCCCCTATATCGTCAGGCATTATTACTCTATTGGCCCCTATACGATATAGTTTTTCTTTTACTTTATCTGAAGATCCCCTGGCAACGATGTGTAAATTTGGATTCATGGACCTAGCAGTTATCACAATGTAAACATTTTCGGCATCGTCTAGGATAGATGTTACAAGGCCTTTTGCATTAGTTATCCCTGCTTCGGTTAATATTTTTTCATCTGTTGCGTCTCCTTCAATATACGGTATGTTTGTAAGTTTAATTTTGTCGCATGTTTGCTTATTTTTTTCTATCACTACAATATCAAATTTTTTTGATTCTCGTAATCTTTTAGCTATTCTTTCGCCAACATTTCCATAACCGCAAATAATATAGTGATTCTTCAATTTTTTCAACGATGCCTCCATTTTCCGCCCCCCATAAATATTTTTTAATTCCCCTTCAACTATAAAATTCGTAATAAATGCTAAAGAGTATGTAAAAATCCCTACGCCCCCAAACATTAGGAATAAGCTAAATATTTCACTTCTTGCAGATGTCGGATGTATATCTCCATAACCAACTGTTGTGATGGTTGCGCTTGTTAGGTAAATCGAATCTAAAAAGGATAAGTTTTCCACAAAGTGAAATCCGAAAACCCCCGTAATTATTAAAATAATTGGGCCAGTTATAAAAAATAGGAATTTTTTATTCATGAAGACAATTGTAACTTCATATATTTAAATTATTATGGATAGCAAATTAATCACTTATTCCAAATGGATATTCTAAGATTACATAAGGCATAAGTTTTTTAATCCGAAAACGTAGTTACATAGTATGCCTAGAGCTAGAAAAAAAAGATGCATTTATGTTGATACAAATGCACGTTATTTTAAACCAAGAGGAGTGCCACTGGGAAATCTTGATATTATAAGACTTACATTTGAAGAGCTAGAAGCTATTAGGCTTAAAGATTTAGTTGGTATGGAACAGACTGAGGCTTGTGAAAAAATGGGAGTTTCACAGCCAACGTTCCATAGGATCCTAAAAGAAGCAAGAAACAAAGTTTCTGACGCCCTTGTGAACTCTAAAGCCATAGAGATTTTTGGTGGAGATTATGAAATGGGCAATAATCAATTTAGATGCCTAAATTGTAACCATTTCTGGGAAGTTAAGAATATTTCAGAAGAAGAGGATATAAAATGCCCAGAATGCAACGGAACAAATGTTAAAAATATCAATAGTTGTAATCAGCACTGTGAATGAATATATCTTAAAAAATAATTCATATAATCTCTAGCTGGCAATAATATGAAAATTGCAATACCAACAGATTCAATGGGGGGACTTTCGGATATTGTTTTTAATCATTTTGGAATGGCCCCTACTTATACTGTTGTCGAGATAATTGAAAACAAAATTGGGAACGTTGAGGTAATAGATAATACTAGCGATCATTTTGGTGGTTCTGAAAGTCCAGTTGATTTACTTCTAAAAAAGAACGTTGGAATTGTAATTTGTTCAAATCTAGGCCCTCGTGCTATGGAAGTTCTAACTTGTCAAGGATTTGATCTCTTCTTCACTAAAAGAGAAAAAGTCCAAGAGGTTGTTGATAAATTTATTAGAGGGGAATTGGAAAGATTTTCTGGTGAAAAAACATCCTGTAGTTCCAATCAATAATTAATCTAGTTTGTAACTCTTTATTTTTTTAATCCAGTAGTTTGAATAAATAGCCCCAATTGGATTGTGCGCTAGTACCCTATCTTTCACAATAAGTACTGTAGTTGGTGCTTTTGAATATTTGATAAACAAGGAATCGTGGCCTACACAAAGTCCTACAACAATGTTAAACTCTGTTTTCTCTTTTTCTAGTAATTTAGCCTGGCCTATAGGATTGCATGAAGATTCACTTAGTTTACCAGATAAAGTTTTAGTAACTCCGAAATCTCCCTTTCCGATTCCACAGGTCTTACATATCGCAAGAGATACTTCAAATCCCTTCTCTTGGAGTAGATCCGTAAGAACTTGTGATTCATTTTTCAATCCGACGCATGAAGCAATACCAAGTTTTTTGTAGTTCATTCTTTTAGAAAATTCAATTAATTCAAGAACTCTTGGAAGCTTCATATATGCATCTACTTCAAGTTCTGTTGAAGTTATATAAAAATTAAGATTTTCTTCTTTTCTTACTTCATTTTCAGCGTAATCTTTTATCTCCTTTTCATAACAGTTGATTCCTTCCATACAGAAGGAGTCTTCACAATCATTGCATCTCATAGTATGTTTAAAAAAAGATAATTTAAAAAGTTATTTATTTTATACCAGTTATGATGTCTGTCTTAAAATCAAATAAAGTCATTTTTTGATTTTTATCTTTTAATGTCATTATGTTATCGTTTGTAACTTTACCAATTACTCTAGCTTCGATTTTTTGCTTTTTGAAAAGAGATAATATTTTGTCTGTATTTTCAGGTGATGAAGTTAAAGTGAATCCATACCCAGGATAGATCTTTAGCCAATCTATAAAGTCCATATTGTCTGGCCTTTGTATCTCATCAACATCAATTACTGCGCCTTTTCTGGATGTTTCAAGTAGCATTCCAATTGTTCCCAAAATGCCTGGATTTGAAATATCCTTGGCCGCAAATGAAAGCTCTTTTTCAGCTATTTCGTTCATTATGCCTAACTTTGAAAGACACTCTTCAGAGGATTTGTTAAGTGTGGTGTCCCAATTAAGATAATTGTTGTAACGTCGTCCGTCCATATCCATTGCCAAGATTATGTCTTCTCCGTCTTTTGCAGAAAAACTTGAAAGTATTTTTGAAGCGTTGCCCATTATTGAAACAGATACAGTTGTAGAATCAGTATCAGGGTGAAGGTGCCCACCAACCATCGGAACTTTAAATTTTTCACAGCCAGTTTTAATTCCTTCAAGTAAATCTTTACAATTATCAGTCTTTTTTAAAGACATTATGTTGACCATGGCAATAGGTTTACCCCCCATTGCATAGATATCATTTACATTGACAAGTACTGCGCAGTACCCTGCCCAAAAAAGATCTTTTAAGAGATTTGCCCAAATCCCATCTGCTGCAAGAAGTAGATAATTGCAATCGCCCTTTAAAACAGCGGCATCGTCACCGAAATCAATGATAGTATTCCCATAATTAGAAAATGGTTTGAATTGGGTAATTAGATGTTTAATTGGATTTTTTCTTTTAACACCCTCATAATTTCTGATTTCCTGAACAATTCTGTTTAGGTCGGTCATACTTTTCAACATGCGGTTAATGACTAAGTTATTTATAAAAGTTTTTATTTCAATATGCTTTCCATAAATCTTCTAATCTCGGTAGGCGTAGAAGATTCGAGACCATAGATTTCAGAAAATTTGGACGTTGTCTTCAAAATCTTTGTTTTGCCACAAGGCTCAGCATCTAAAAGACCTGCTTCAACTAATACTTTTACATGTTCGTAACATTGACTGCCCCTATATTTGACTAAGTCTGATTTTTTTAAGGGCTGTTTGTATGCAATAATCGCTAAAGTTTTCAGGACTGCCCCTCTTATTTCGGACTTTGGAGCAAAATCAGCAGTTAATAAAGAATATTCATTTTTCACTTGCATAGTATATCTGTCCTCCACAGCCCTAACTACTTCAAGCGAACTTCCCCTCTCGCGGTAATCTTTAGAAAGATTTTCTATCAAACCTTCTACGTATTCCCTGTCTTTCATACCAAGTTTTTTTAGCAACTTGGAAATTGGAACAGGTTCTCCCGAAATGAAAAGAATTGCTTCAATAGAAGCCTTGTCCTTTGTTATATCCATGTACTCCATATTATTGCTTATATTTAAATGGTTTGCAGGTTTGTTACTGGGATAATTAAAAAATAGTAATTATAAGAAACTTTTTTAATGTCCAAAACTTTGTTTAATTAGGTGTACAGATGGATTTAGAAGAAATTTCTCGTAAAACAATGAAATTTATCGATTCTGAAGGGGAAGTTTTTGCTCAGAAAATTAAAGTTATTTCCTATGATATTGAAAAGAATAATGTAGAAATTGGGGAAGAAAAAGAAACCATAGGAGTCGGGGTAAGGGTATTAGATGGAAAAAAACAGGGATTCTCTTTTACAAATAATATAAATGGTTTGGAAGAATGTGTTAAGACGGCATACAAAGTTCTTAAAGTATCAAGAGCAAGAGAAGATTTTGTTAGCCTGCCCACTCCAAAAAAAATAAAGAATAGAGATTTGGTGGATAAATCATTGTATTCAATAAATTCTGAGGATTTAATGAAATTCTCAATGGATATGATTAAAGGCTGTGAAGAAAAAGAGGGAACTCCGTCTTCTGGAAGCGCAAATCTTACTTTTCATGAAGAATCAATTTCAACATCAACCGGTATCTCTTTAAGTCAAAAATATGCAACTCTTTTTGGGTACATATCGGCCATTTACAAGAACGATGATGTATCTACAGGTTTTGATTATAATATTATGCGAAAAAAATTTGATTTTACTCCAATTGGAGAAAAGGCAGCGTTTAAAGCTAAAGAAACTAGTAATGCAAAAAAAATTCAATCGATTTATTGTGATGTCATTTTGGAACCTGAAGCAGTTTCTTCATTGCTTTCTAATACGTTTATATCCCATCTTTTTGCAGAAAGTGTTGATAAAAATCGAAGCTTTCTAAAAGGAAAAATTGGAGAGAAAATAACAAATCTTACAATGATAGATGATGGCACCATTGATTATGGCGTCGCCTCTGCAAATTTTGACGGGGATGGTAATCCCACGAAAAGAAATGTAGTTTTAGAGAAGGGCATATTGGAAGGATTTCTTTATGATGACTTTTATGGGAAGAAGTTTGGAGTTGAATCTACCGGAAATTCAGAAAGAGATTATAAATCTCTCCCTTCCATTGGTACTACTAACTTCATTATTGAAGGTGAGAAAATAGAAGGCATAAAAGAAGGATTTATTGTTAATGAATTGAGAGGGGCCCATACAGCAAATCCAATTTCTGGAGATTTTTCTGTTGAAATTTCCAGTGGTTTTTACATAAAAAATGGTGAGAAAGTTCACCCAATTAAACACGGAATGATTGCAGGAAATGTATTTGAGTTTTTGAGTAAAGTTAAAGGGGTATATGGAGAGGTTAAGAATACCGGCGGTATGATAACCCCTTCGATTGTTTCAGAAGCTAAGGTGGTAGGATGATAGCAGTTGTAGGTATGCCTGGTTCAGGAAAAAGTGAATTTGTTAATATAGCTCTAAGCTTTGGATACAGATTCATATCCATGGGAGATATAGTAAGAGAAGAAACTGTGAAAAGAGGGTACCCCCTTGAAGAAAGTGGGAAAGTTGCACAGATGCTTAGAGATAAAGAAGGGCTTGATATAATAGCCATCTTGACTTTAGATAGAATTAGTGAGACTCAGGATGGAAAGTTTTTAATCGAGGGAATACGAGGCATAAAAGAAATTGAGCGATTCAGGAATGAAATTGATTTTTTCCTAGTTGGCATCCATACTTCACCACGTATAAGATTTGAAAGATTAAAAAATAGAGGAAGAGCAGATGATCCAAAAACCTTTGAAGATTTTTATAAAAGGGATTTAAGGGAACTATCTTGGGGATTAGGTGAAGCTTTTGCATTATCTGATGTCATAATCGATAATAATGGCACCTTCGAAGATTTTAGGTCCAATATTGACAAGGTGGCTAAAAAATATGAGCTTTAAAGTAAAAGTTTTTGCAGACGTAAAATCAACTGAAGATCCTGAAAAAGTAAAAAAATCAATAATTAATATCTTCCCTGATATCGAAATCGAAGAAAAAGACAATGAAATAATTGGCTACTCAGAAGATGAAGAGATTCTTTCAAGATTTATTGAATTAGTATATTCTGAAGCAATTAGAGATAGTGTGAATATGGTGCTAAAAGAAGGCACTCAAGGGACGAAAGTTTCTTTTTCAATGAACAAACAGGCTGCGTTTGCAGGTAGGGTAAATCTATCCAGGGTATCACCTCTTGGGCCAATTAAAGTAAAGATCTATGTAGAAAATCCTTACGATTTTATTGATAGAATAGTTCCTAAAACAATCTAATTCCAAAGCTTTTCTAGTTTATCTTTTATTATTCCATTCTTTTGTTTCATACTTTTCTTTTGATAATTTTCTTGCAATATTTAATTCGTCTTTGGAAACATTTTCTTCTTTTGATTCTCCATAAATCTCTTCAAATCCTTCCTTTAAACTTTTAATTAGTTCTTGTTTCCCAAAATTATATCCTTCATTAGCAAGCGTTGTAACTCTTTTTTTTATTTCTATTTTTTTATCAGATATTCTAAGAATTCTTTCCATCAATTCTATATTGGTATTGTACATTAAAGTTCCATGCTGTAAAATAACACCAAATTTTCTTGTTTGGGCAGATCCAGAAAGTTTTTTTGAATTGAACACAAGATCATTAAGAGGTTTAAATTCTGCATTAATATTAAGTTTTTTTAGCCCTTTAACAATTCCACCATATAGGAACTCAAAGGAATCTAGAATATTCTCAGGAGCATTTTTTTCAGAAATCACTACTGAATAAGTAATTTCACCCGAACAATCATGAAAAACATTCCCCCCACCAGTTATTCTCCTTACATAATCAATATTATTCCTATTGCAGTAACCTATGTCGATTGAAGATTTAAGACTCTGGAAATATCCAATAGAAACACATGAAGGAGAAAATGAATAAAATCTAAATGTATCCGGTATTAGTTCCTTAGCCCGTAATAAAAGCAAAGACTCGTCAAGACCCATTGAAAGATATCCATTTTCTTCTCTATAAGGTAAATATCGCACAGATAAAATACTATCGAAAAGTATTTATAGGTTTACGTAATCTTGATATTTGGGAAGGGAAATGGAGGAAAAATTTAGAATCCTCTCATATTTTTTCACCTCTAGTGCTAGATTTCCCTTCCCTCGTTAAGGGCTTTAGGAGGCATCTTATGTATCAAAGAATTTTAAAACTACTTGAGAATGAAGAATCTCCTCTTTCCTCAGAGACTATCAGTGAAAAAACAAAAGAAAGTCTAATGAAAACAAAATCTCTTTTGTTGAGATTACAGGAAGAAGGGAAAGTTGAAAGTACAAAAAAAGATGAGATTATAGTTTGGCAAATAAAGAAAAAGGATGATGTTGAAAAGAAATTTGAAAAGATGGGAAGATAATGCCTTTTTCTCACCCCTTTATTAAAGGGGAGATTTCACCTAGAGCCTATCAAGAAACTATTTTTGTAAAAAGTAAAGATAAAAATACTTTAGTAATCTTACCCACAGGACTTGGTAAGACCTATATAGGAATATTACTTGCAGCTTATACTCTACACTCTTTAGAAAAAAAAGTTTTAGTTCTAGCGCCAACTAAACCACTGGCTGAGCAGCATTTAAAATCATTTTCAGATGCTTTAAATATTGAAAAAGAAAGTTTTTCTCTCCTAACTGGAACAGTACAACCCTCTAAAAGAGATGAACTGTACCAAAAATCTTTAGTTATAATAGCGACACCTCAAGTAATAGAAAATGATCTATTAGGTGGAAAGATAAATCTAGGAGATTTTGGCCTTATTATTTTTGATGAAGCCCATCGTGCAACAGGGGATTATGCCTATACATACATTGCAGAAAAAGCAATTTCAAAAAATATACGGATAATGGGATTAACTGCTTCACCTGCATCAGATAAAGAAAAGATGAATGATATTATTCAAAATCTTGGAATAGAAAATATAGAAATCAGGAATGAAAAATCGCCCGATGTAAAGCCTTATGTCCAGGATATAGACATTTCCTGGATTACAGTAAAACTTCCTGATGAATTTTTAGAAATTAAAAAGTTACTTGAGATGTTACTAAAAAAAGAGATTACAATCCTAAAAGATCTAGGATTTGTTTCTTCACAAGATATTACAAAAAAAGAATTATTAAGTACTGTTCTAAAAATTAACAATAAAATTAAAGAAGCCCCGATACATGAAAAATCAATTTATTACGGAGCCCTCAAATCTCAAGCAAAAGCGCTAAAAATTCATCATGCACTAGAATTATTGGAAACTCAAGGAATATCTCCATTAATATCCTATTTCAAAAGGATGAGAGAGAGTAAAAGCCGTTCTTCGTTAGAGTTACTTTCTGAAAAAACTGTAATGAAGATAATAACAATGGCCGATAATCTAAATCAACAAGGAATAGAACATCCAAAACTTTCAAAATTATATGAACTTGTTATAAAAGAAGTAAGTAATGGAAAAAATCTAATTATATTCTCCCACTACAGGGATACCACGATGAGAATTGTAAAAGAGTTGGAAAAATTCGAAAATATAAAGGTTGAGAGATTTGTTGGCCAAGCTTCAAAAAGGGGCGATGAAGGGCTATCCCAGAAAAAACAAAAGGAGATAATTGAAAGATTCAGATCAGGGGAGTTTAACGTCCTTGTTGCCACCTCAGTTGCAGAAGAGGGTCTTGACATACCTGAAGTGGATATGGTAATATTGTTTGAACCTGTACCTTCAGAAATAAGATCAATTCAGAGGAGAGGCCGGACTGCCAGGAAAAAAAGTGGAGAAGTTGTAATCCTTATGGCGGAAAAGACCAGAGATGAAGGATATTATTGGGCAAGTAAGAAGAAAGAAAAGCAAATGAAACTTACTGTAATGGAGTTAAAAAGGGATTTTAGGAAAAGTGATGAAATGATCATGGCAGAGAAAGGACAAAGTAAACTAAAAGATTTTGTGGATATGCCAGACATTATAGCAGACGATAGAGAGGACAAAAAGTTATTAAAAATCTTATCAGAAAAATCTAACATCAAGATAAATCGTTTAGATGTAGGAGACTATATACTCTCAAACAGGATTGGGATTGAACGAAAATCATCTAATGATTTTATTGAATCGCTTATCAAGGGTACTCTTTTTCCTCAAATTTTATCCCTGTCAAATACTTTTGAAGTACCGATGTTGATAGTAGAAGGGGAAGATGTCTATTCAATAAGAAATATGGATAAAAAATCTATTCGTGGTGCCATTATTTCGGCAATGGTTGATTTCAGAGTTAGAGTTATTTTTACCAAAAATCCAGAAGAAACTGCCAATTTTCTTGTGGATATCTCATTGAGAGAGCAGAAAGAAAAAGACAGAATCCCCACGATCAGGGGCGAGAAGAAAGTAATGAGTCTAAAAGAAAAACAGTTATTTATTGTTGAAGGCCTCCCAGAAGTTTCATCCGTGCTTTCCAGGAGATTATTGAGAAAGTTCGGCAGCATCTTTGGAGTTTTTAATGCTGATGAAATAGAACTTAAGGAAGTTGAAGGTGTCGGGGAAATTAAGGCCAAAAAAATAAGAGAGATTATAGACTCCAAATACGAAGATATTTGATTTCTTTATTGCTAATCAATGATTAACCAAAAGATTTAAATATTAGAAAGCGATAATTTATATTAGCATTAATAGGTGATGAATTATGAGAGGAAAAAACGATGCCGAAGCAAGAAAATTTTTTAAACAGGCAAAAAGAATGAAAGATAGGGCAGAAGCTAATATAAAAAAGAGAAATTTTGTTCTAGCATCAATTGAAATAGATGTTGCTAACAGACTTCTTGAAGAAGGTAGCAAGTTTCTCTAAATTTTATTTTTAATTTTGGCATATTCTTTTTAGATAATAATTTCTAATTTAAGTATAATAAATAATTCTTAAATCAATGTAGTAAGTGTATACAATAGTCTTATATATAAATCATAGAAAAACTAAAACAATGTTATCCGGCGATATACTCGGCCTAGTAATAGTTTATGGATATGTGGCCATTTTACTATTTATTTCCGAAAAACTATTAAGCAGATATAAAGTATTCAGCCGGAAGTTTCTTCATATAATGGTTGGAAATGTACTGTTTGTATTGCCCATATTTGAAACTAAATTTGCAATGACTTTTCTAGCCGCTGCACCTTTTATACCTCTAACATTCTTAATGAGCCCCCACTCACCACTAAAGATCAAAGATAAAATTTCCTCATCTGGCCATGGACTTGGATTGGTATACTATGCAATATCTTGGACTGTCCTCGCATTTTTATTTTTCGATAAACCATGGATTATAGCTGTAGGTATAGCTGCAATGTCCTATGGAGACGGGATGGCATCTTTAATTGGAACTAGATTTGGAAAAAGAAAATATCACTTCTTCGGAGAAACTAAGAGCATTGAAGGATCAGTAACAATGTACTTTATTCTAGTTACTGTTATGTGGATTGCATTAAAATACTACAGTTACATATTTTCAAATGTTAGTGTAGTGCCGATGAATTTTGCAATCCTATTGTTTGTTCCACTTATTGCAACGTTATTTGAAGCTACCACACCCAAGGGTCTTGACAATTTGACTGCGTGTTTTTCTGCAACGACTCTTTATTACATATTGGCATTGGTGCTACAATGAGATTTATTATAATTGATGGGTTAGATGGTGCTGGAAAGGACACACATGCAAATTTAATTCGTAACAGATATCTAAAAAAAGGAGATAGCGTAATATTACGTTCCCATCCAGAAAATGACAATACTTTTGGAATAAAAGCAAAAAACTCACTTTTAGGCGAGGGAAAATTTAATTATATTAAAGCCTCAATGTATTACGCTTTTGATGTCATAAGGTCAGTAAGAAAATATCATGGAAAAAGCGATACATTGATTGTTGTACGTTATCTGATGGGTGTCGCATATTTACCATTACCTTTAGCAAAATTATTCTATAAGTTTTTTTCCACAATACTCCCAACTTCAGAATATATGTTCTTTTTAGATGTTGAGCCAGAAGAATCCCTAAAAAGATTATCTAAAAGAAACGAAACAGAGATGTTTGAAAATCTAGATGATCTCGTAAAGGTAAGAGAAAAAGCGTTAAAATTAGCAAATAATTGGAAGATCATAGATACTTGTCAGCCGATAAATGATGTCCAAAAACAAATAGAAAAAATTCTAGATAATTTAGATAATGGAAAAGATAAGCCCAAATCTAAAAATTTTTCAAATCAGACTCAAAATTAATAAAAAAATTATTTATAATAATTTATTATAATTTTTCAAATCTCTTTTCAAGTTCCCTTAGAACTTTTGGAAGAGTTGTGTATTCCATATCTTCAGGAGGTAATCTGTGTGGCTCAAATGGCCCATGCCTTCTCATGTAGTCGGCGACTCTTTGTGCTTTTCTTCTTGCTTCGTCGTATGCTGGGTCGTCAAATAGGTCAACTGGTCCGACTAGTCTTCCATTAGCTATTTGGAATCCAAGGGCGATAACTCTTGGTGGTCCATCAAATCTGGTACATACTGCATTCTTTTGGCTTACTGGCATTAATGGTCCGTTATGGGAGCCTCTCATCCATCCGGCTACTAGATGCGGGAATGCAAAAGGTTCAATTACTTCCCCAAGTGCAGGAAGACCTGATTGTGCTCTTACCAGTGCCACAGGGTCATCTTTTCCTACATACTCTCCGGCTATCTTGTAAAGCTTTTCAGTACTAATGTTTGCAACTGCTTCGTCCGCAGGTAATTTCCCGCCCTTCTTTGGATAAACTCTTTTTATCACATATCTTGATTTGGCGCCAATTAAAGCAAGCATTTTGTATAGCTCTTCTGGGCAATCCATGAATACTCTCTTACTTTCTAAGATATCCCATATCTCGAACCTAAATCCTGCTACTGCATTTGGATCTATTACTAAACCTATTGTGTTAAAGGGATCTGCAAATATCTTATACATTGGTAAGTTAAAGGCTCCAGGGTCTGTCTTATCCATCATAAATGCAACTAGTGGTTCTGCTTTTCTTTCTTCAAATTCGAGCTCTGCGACTCCAGGGCCCATTCCTCTAACATTTCCGCTAAATGCTTCGGCCAATAAATCTTGACCTGCTCCGTAAAGCTTCAATTCCTTAGCGACTTCTGTTGCCTTCTCAAAAGTATTCCAAGCAAGGTGATGGACTTCTTGAGAATCGACACCTTTTCTGTGTGTCATCAAAAGCTCTAAATCGTCCCCACAATTAGTTACGTGGAAGTCAATTAGAAGTTTACCTTTTTCTTTTTCTAATTCTTTTTTTGCTGTTTTAATTAAATCTGGATGGACCAGTGCGTGACCTGGCCATCCTCCAACATCTGCTTTAATAAGAGAAACAGTTATTTTTTCTCCCATTTAATCCTCCTCATCCTTTGATTTGAAATCATCAATTGAGAACGGAGGCTCCTCGCCATCTTTTATCTGGCCTTTAGCTTTCAGCATTTCTCTTGCAATTAGATAGTAAACAAGGGCTAATGCTTTCTTTCCTTTGTTATTTGTTGGTACAACTAAATCAACGTTTGATAGATAATTTTCTGAGTCACATAGGGCAACTACTGGTATTTTTGCAAGTCCTGCTTCTCTTAATATCTGGTAGTCTGCTCTTGGATCTGTCAAGATGACTACTTCGGGTTCTATAAAGTCCTCGCAGTTTGGATTTGTGAGAGAACCTGGAATAAATCTCTTTGTAATTGTTTTTGCGCCTATTTTCTGACCAAACGCTAATACTGGCTTGAATCCGTATATTCTTGAAGATACTACAAGAATTTTCTCTGGCTCAAATTTGGCAAGAAACTTTCCAACTTTTTCTATCTTCTTATTTGTTTCGTTTATATCAAGGATATAAAGACCATCTTGTCTTATCCTAAATATGTACCTTTCCATGTCCCTTGTCTTTTGGGTTGTCCCAATATGTATTCCTGATGCAAGGTACAAATCAAGAGGTACAAGCATTTCATCACTCATAAAATCTCCTCACCTAAATATTCTTTAATTCTTATTAGTTCATTTATTATTTGGATATTTTCTTCAATTACTTCTAAATATCTAAGACTAAATGCCAAAGATATATGGCAAACCCCTTCATCAACTGCAGGGATTATACAATTCTTATCATCTTTTGATGCGGCGTATATCTGGGATATCGTGTCTAGTTCAATTTTTTTTGGCTTTTGACTGGGCTTTTGCTCTTTTAGATCCATATCGAATATCTTTCCACCTATATCCAATAGGGGCAGTTGTTCTTCGTATATGCCTCCAAGGTATCTAAAAAGAGGCAACGAATAAAAAGAGGATGCTGCTTTTGCAGATGCCAAAGACAAAGCAAATCTTATTTGAGTATAGGGCGTTATTTCGCAAAGCAGTTCATCTAACGATTTTTGCTCGATTGCGTCCAAACCTGCAAGCTCAGGTAACACAACTTCTTCGATTTCAGAGATATCTTCTTCGAAAGGTACTGAGGCCCTCCCGAAACTTGAAGAGGTATATATATCCATTTCTACAATACTCTTCTCTTTATTACTGTTGTAAACCTTCCTTGCTCTTATATCCTCTATTACGGTCAATCTTTCCTCTCCTTTTCCATTTCCAATGGTGGGGCCGTCGGGATTTGAACCCGAGTTTCCACCACCCCAAGGTGAGAGGCTAGTCCAAGCTACCCCACGGCCCCATGTGAAATCGACTATAAACTATTAAAATATAAAATTATATTTTATAGTCGAGCAGTTCGTCTATAAGATCGACATGGGTAAGAAGCATTCTTCTACAGCAATATCTTGTTAATCCCATGTCGTCCAATATTTTTTCTGTCTTTTCCCCTTTGCTTAATCTAGCTAAATAAGGCTCATAAAGATGGCCAATCACTTTTCCACAGGTAAAGCATCTTACAGGGATTATCAAAAGATCACCTGTAGGATTTCTGTCTTCTTGCTCTTGGTCCTTTAGAAGACTTACTTGGCTTGTGCTCTTCAGTTCTCCTTGAATCTCCTCTTAATAGGATTCTGTCGTACCCTAAATAAGCTTCTTTCAAAGAGTTATCCTGAGTGAATTCAACAAGACCTCTTGCGATTGCTATTCTGCACGCATCGGCTTGCCCCATAATTCCTCCGCCTCGGACATCAATATCAATATCAACTGTATTTGCTGTCTCTCCTGCAAGGAGAATTGGTTCGAACATTTTGATTCTCACTAATTCAGGTTCAACTATTGGAAGTGGCTTGCTATTAACTCTTACCCTCCCCTTCCCTTCTTTCACAGTTGCTCTTGCAACTGCTTTTTTTCTTTTACCAACTGATTGAATAATTTTCATATACGGCCCCCAAGGAAGCTTGATATCTCTTTTACCTTAAAATATTTCTTAGTTCTAAGTTTTGAAACGTCTGCATCATTGAATCTAACAAATTCCTTCCCTGTTAGATCATCAGGTATTCCAACATATACTTTTAATTTTTTATATGCTGTTCTTCCTTTGTCTTTCTTCCAAGGTAACATCCCCCTTACTGCTCTTCTGACTATTCTGTCAGACCTTTTTGGGAAAAATGAACCTCTTAAAGGATTTGCTATGTCTTTGAATTGAGACCTTTTCTCATAAAGGTCAAAGAAATAATCTCTATTTCCTGTAATTATAACTTCTTCAGCATTGACTATAAAAACTTCTTCCCCTTCTAAAAGTTTTTTAGCGACAACTGATGCCATTCTACCCAGAATCTGATCTTTTCCATCGATTATCATGAGATCACTCCATTATTCTTACACCGCTACCTCTCGGATTTTCTTTGTAAAGTTCATAAAAAGTTATTGCCCTTCCATTTTTGTTTATCTTATCCATAGCGGATTTAGAAAACTTAAATGCAGAAACAGTAACTTTGTGATCTAGCTCTCCACTGCCCAATACTTTTCCGGGGACAACTACTGTATCTCCATCTTGTGAATATCTATTGATTTTCGATAGATTCACTTGGGGTAAATGCCTTGTAGGCCTTTTAAATCTCTTTGAAAGGTCAATCCACAAGGGAGTTTTTTCAGAATATCCTTTGTCTATAAAAAAATCTATAAGACTCAATATACTTGGATTTGTTTTATTTAACTTTCTCATTAATTTCACCTCTCAAACTCTTACGCTTACGCTCGCCTGAGATTAACATTGATATTTTTATACCCTATTTAAACGTTTCGATGATTTTAGCTTAAAGGATAATAAATTCAAAAATAAGATAAAAAATATATTATTTCTTCAGGATTAATCTATATTTTCCAGATTGGAGTTAGAATAGAAGGAAGCTCTGTATTGTAACCAAGGTCTTTTAGGGACATCTGTAAGCATGCCATAGTAACTATTATTTCCTTTTCTGTAACGCTTCCCATGTGCCCAATTCTAATTATCTTTCCTTTAAGATGATCTTGTCCACCGGCTATGATTATTCCGTGTTTTTCCCTCATTACTTTAACGAGTTCTTGACCATCAATTCCCTCTGGAACTTTTATAGATGTGACTGTATTTGAACATGTCTTTTCATCATGAGGAAAAAGTGAAAGACCTATTGACTTTGCAGCTTCTCTTGTTGCCTTTGCCATCTTTTCATGTTTTTTGATCCAGTTCTCAAATCCGCATTCGTCAATAATATCTAAAGCTTCTTTTAATCCATAAGCCATTGATACAGGTTGGGTGTATGGGGCCTTGTATTTGTTATTTTTATATTTCTTCAGATTAAGATAGTAGCATGTTCCGTCTGTTTTTTCAATTACATCCCAAGCCTTCTGGCTAACGGAGATAAATGACATTCCTGGAGGGAGCCCAATGCACTTCTGGCTACCTGATGCACATAGATCAACTCCCCAATTATCAACTTCGATATTGTCTCCACCAAGTGATGAAATAGTATCTACGACTAACAGAGCTTTTGTACCCTTTACAATCTTTCCAATGTCTGCTACTGGATTTCTAACTCCTGTAGAAGTTTCATTGTGTACCATTGTTACTGCCTTGATGGCCGGGTCTTTTTCTAACGCTTTTTTAACATCTTCTGCCTTTATAGGCATTCCCCAGTCATATTTTAATTCAATTACAGCTCCCTTGTAGGCCTTGACAATGTCCCTAAATCGCTCTCCAAACTTACCTGATGTAATACATAAGACCTTGTCTCCTGGCTGAACAATGTTAGCTATTGCAGCGTCCATTGCAGCAGTTCCAGAACCGGCAATTATAAAAACATCATTTTTAGTTTTAAAGATTTTTTTCATCCTTTCGGATTGCTCCATAAAAAGCTTGTTAAATTCATCGCCCCTATGGGGCATGATTTTCATTGACATGGCCCTAAATACCCTAGGGTGAACTGGTATCGGACCAGGTATCATTAGTAAAAAATCCTCATTCATATAACCACGACACTTTTTTAACAAAAATAAACATATATAAGATTATCTTATCTAACCGTAAATAAAAAGTGTTAGAGTAGAATAAATCTCGAGAAGATTAAAACAAAATTACATTATTTCCTTATGAGTCATTAGTCTTGTTGTGTAACCTGCTATTCTGTTCAAAAGTTTATGTGTAGGTACATCGAGTAAATCTTTAATAATTAATTTATTCTCTTGGAAATCTTTTGTAAGCTCGCCTCTATGTTTTTCAACTAACTGTCTTGATATTCTCTTTATGAATGATGGTCTGATTCTTCCCAACATTACACCTCCATTTAAATCAAATGGCATAGTATGCTTTTTAAAATTATCGTCAGATTATTAGTTTTTTCGATAGATAGGTAGTATTCCTCCTGATTATTACAGAAAATATTTAAGGATTGCTTATAGAATACCTTCATGCTTAACATTATAAAGAGTCGAATTGACCCGGACCTTACAATAGGTATAGGGGCTTTTGAAAATCCCGAAAAAATAGAAGATGCAGCAAACAGTGTCGATTTTTGTAATGTTAGAGTTTTCAATAGTTCTGCCAAAATTATTTCATCCTTAAAAGAAGGTAAAATAGACGCCATAGTCAGAGGAACTCTTCAAAGCTCTGATTTCTTAAAAGAAGTAAAAAACAACTATAAAATTGATAAGATTTATAGAATTGGCCTTTTAGGAACGTATGACAAAAAATATTTCTTTTTTGCACCTCTTGGCATTGACGAGGGCGAAGATCTAAAAGAAAAAGAAATGTTCGTTGAATACGCAAAGGATTTATTGAAAAGATTCAAAGTTGAACCAAAGATATCTGTTCTATCGGGGGGCAGAACAAAAGATCTAGGAAGATCAGAAAGAGTAGATAAGAGCATACTTGAAGCAGAAGCTTTGACAGAGAAGTATGGGATTAATCATGCCGAAATCTTAATTGAGAATGCAATAAAAAACTCCAATTTTATACTTGCGCCCGATGGGATTTCAGGCAATTTAGTTTATAGGACTTTAATCCATCTTGGTTGCGGGAGCTCCCATGGAGCGTTGTACTATCCCCTAGCTATTGAGGGTACTATTATTGTGGATACATCTAGAGCTGCCCCAAAAGAAGAGTATATTTCCTCAATCGCACTTGCTAATGCTATTAAAAATTACTGATTAAAAAGAATCGATTAGTTTTTCTAAATTAACTACGTCTTCCCATGATCTCATTTCGTTGTGATTAGTTGCGTCAAGATGTATTGGAGTTAAGGATACCTTGTTTTCCTTTATTGCAGAATAGTCGGTGCCTTTCTCAGCAAAGCCACCTGGAGGCTTACCAAAAACTTTGAAATACATCTTACCCTCCTCGTTGTTTGTTTCAAATGGTTCGTCATAATATACCCTTCTCCCAAGTCTTGTTACTTCGACACCTTTTAATTCATCAAACGGAACAGAAGGTACATTTATGTTTAGTAAAGTATCAGTTGGTAACTTTTTATAATTCCAAGAATCAAAAAGTATTTCTAAGAATTTTGTTGCTGTTTCAAACATTGGATTAAAATAATCTGACGAAGAGATGGATATAGAAGGTATACCATTTATTATCCCTTCTCTTGCAGCGGATACTGTTCCTGAATAGTATATATCATAAGATATGTTTTCTCCATGATTAATACCCGATAAGACAAGATCAATTTTTTCCCTCATGAAATGCCTTATAGCAAGAGCTACACAGTCTACAGGTGTCCCAGAAACAATATAATCAGTTCTTTTTTTATCATCTAGATAAAGCCCTTCAACTTCAATTTTTTTAAATATAGAATAGCTGTGGCCAATCCCACTACAATTTTCCTTTGGCGCTATGACAACTACTTCGCCCAAAGATTCTGCAACCTCTGTGAGCTTCTTTATTCCTTCACTGCCATAGCCGTCATCATTAGTAACTAGTATCCTCATTTGAATTAAAGAGGCGATATGTTACTTTTAAATGTTATTCCTTAATAATTTCCAGAATGGCCTCTTTAGGTACCCTTAAATGAATAAGATTTTGTTTTCCACGGCCCCTTGACTGCGCCCTTTGAATGTCAACTATTTTAAGATTTTCAAGTTTTACTATTGACTTTCTAAAGAGTTCGTATGACATACCCTCGCATAATATATTGAAAAAATCATTCGCTTTTGTGAATTTACCAGAATTTTCTGCTATAACTTTGAGGACTTTCTTGTCTGTTTTCGATAAGCCATCGAAGACATTTTCAACATGTAAAGAAGAACTGATACGATCTATTGCTTTTTCAATGTCATCAACAATTATTTTTCTCCTGCCTTGAAGTTCTGCTAACATTGCAGCTTCCTTTATTCCTCTTATCCCAAGCCTTAAATCGCCTTTCTCAAAAGTTATTTCTGAAATTTTATCTAAGACTTCTTCATCCATCACACCGGGAAATAATCCGATATCGGCACGATATCTCAAAATATCCGTTATTGTAGCTTGAGAGTACGATTTAAAATGAACTTCGTTTGGCATAAATACAGTTCTAATCTTTTCTGAAACTTTAA
This sequence comes from uncultured Thermococci archaeon, assembly GCA_964630765.1. Lineage (GTDB taxonomy): Archaea > Methanobacteriota_B > Thermococci > Methanofastidiosales > Methanofastidiosaceae > Methanofastidiosum. The sequence continues at coordinate 40,480 of CAZVXE010000004.1, forward strand.
ATGAAAAAGCATTATCTGTGATAATCCCAATAATTCCTGTTTTAACTCCTGGAAAAATCTCATGTGCCCTCAGAATTTTATATAGAATATTTTCTGCAACGTTAACGTGGAATAAAAAATCCACATCGTCCAATGCAACAAGTAATGTTTTATCTTTTTTTTGTAACTCACCCATGGTATATTCATAGAGAGTTGTTAGAGGCTTCCCAGTTTCTACGGGAGGATACCCAAATATGCCTCTAAAGATCTGGGACATTATTGAAAATTCTCGATAGTGAAACTGGCAGTTTATATAGACCGGTACAACACTGTTTGAAACTTCTGTAATGTTCTTAAATAGCAATTTAACTGAAGTAGTCTTCCCAGTACCTGTTGGCCCTAAAACAATAGTATTTGTTGGAAAATCTCCTTTAATCAAAGGCTTTACATTATGAGATATTGCTTCAAGTTCATTGTCCCTATATTTAAAAACCTCCGGTATGTAACTAAGATCAAAGACTTCGGGGTTTCTGAATAGCGATTCTTCCCACATCAGTATATCCTTTATTTTGCTTGTCATAACTATAAATAAAAAAATTATTTTATGTTTTTATACTTTAGCTAATTCTACAAATAGGTTTGATAAGACAAAATTCTTATCATTTTTTTCAGCATTTGCATGTTCTATTGCCTTTTCAATCAATAGCGGAAAAGGAACTTTTTTTGAGTTTTTGTATTCCTGCATATAATCACCAATTAGCATACCAATCGAATCAATATAAAGTAAGCCTTAGTGAGATATTTTATTTTTTATTAATTTATAGGCTCATTATAACTTAAAAATAGATAAAAAGTTATTTTTGGGCTTATTATCAAATTCCAAGAAATCATTTATTTTAGAATAACTTATAGAAAGTTATTTAATCTTAAATAGAATAAAAAATTATATGAGGCTTGAGGAAAGAAAGAAACTTATCATGGTGGCTATGACTATTATAGTATGTGGAATGCTTTTGTTATCCTCGCTCCAGATATTTTTCTTTTTTAGATAGTATTTTTCAATATTAAAAATAAAAAATAATTGGAAATCTAATTTACATAAAGTTCTCAACATAATAGCAGAAAAATACTGCTGCCAAACTAAAAATAAATATAGTATAACCAAATATTAAATCTAAGATTTCCTCTCCTTTCAAATAATCCCCCTAGAATAATAGGATTTAAAGTAAATAAAGTTTACTATAGAAATGAATAAAAAATAAAAAATATGTCAGACCGCCCATCTCTCATCATCAGTCAGACGCTGTCGGTTTCCTCATCCATACATCCCAATTAGTGAATTACTTTGATACTCCGATGATGTAATTCTAGATACTGAGCATTTAAAGTCTTCGGAAGTGACATAATCCCTTTCTTCTCTTATGGCCGCCATCCCTGCTTCCGTGCATAGCGATCTAATTTCTGCACCAGATAGACCATCTATTAAATTAATTATCTCAGAATAATCTAGATTCTTGATATTCATATTTCTTGAGTGGATCTTAAAGATATCTAGGCATTCATCTTTTGTAGGTGGCGGTATTTCGATTAATCTATCAAATCTTCCCGGCCTTAAAAGTGCAGGATCTAGCATATCTACTCTGTTTGTAGCACCTATGATCTTAACTTGCCCTCTTGGGTCGAAACCGTCAAGTTCAGCTAGAAGCTGCATCATAGTTCTAGCAACTTCCCTATCTCCACTTATGCCGGTATCAACACGTCTTGATCCTATGGCATCAATTTCATCAATAAATAGAATCGAAGGGGCTTTTTCTCTGGCAAGATTAAAAACTTCCCTTACCATCCTAGCTCCTTCCCCGATATATTTTCTGACAAACTCAGAGCCAACGACCCTTATGAATGTGGAATCAGTTTCATTTGCAACAGCTTTGACAATTAAGGTTTTGCCGTTACCAGGTGGCCCGTGCAACAAGACCCCGTGCGGTGGCTCTATACCAACTTTATCAAAGAGTTCCGGTCTTTTCAAAGGTAGTTCTACTGTTTCTTTTATCTTGTTTATTTGATCTCTTAGGCCTCCAATTTCACAATAAGTGACCCCTGTCCTATTTAGAACTTCCATCCCACAAACTTCTGGATCTTTGGTAGAAGGTAGTACTTCCATTATTGAAAGATTTCTCTGATTACAAGCGACTAATGCCCCGGGTACAAGGTCTTTAATATCAACATTGGCACAGGCACTTACAACAAATTTTGGGCCGCTTGAACTTTTAATAATAATCTTAGATGAATCTATAGCCTCAACTACAACTCCTGTGATCAGTGGGGGCGCGTTTAATCTTTCCAACTCTTTTTTGAGGCCATCATTTTCCTTTTCTAATCTAATTTTTTCAGTTATGAAGCTTCTGTTTTGTATTTCAAGAAGTTTCAATCGTTCTATTACCTTATCATTATATTGAGCATCATTTTCATAAACATCTTCTTCGTCAAGTCTTTTTGTCCGATACTTAATACTACTGTCCACCATTAGCACCCCAAACAAGATGTATTAGATTTCACATCTTTATAAATCTTTCTACATTGAGTGTCATTATTATGAGAAATATTTAAAAAAAAACTTACAATAATGATTACCATCTCCAAGAATTAATCAAAGCTCAAAACCCTTATAAATGTTCAATTTGAACAACTGTTGATAAGATGATATGCGAAATATGTGGCAAGACCATACAAGGAAAAGTCTTTAACGTAAGAGTTGAAGGCGCTAGTGTAAAGGTTTGCGATAAATGTTCTAGATTTGGAACAGACCGACAGAGTTGGTCAAAATTTGGGAAAGGCGCCATGGGCTCAGATGGTGTTGTATTGCCTTCAAAACCAAGAATAGGTGGACCTACTAGAACAAAAGAAGAATTCACACTAGTAGACGACTATCACCTTGTTATAAAGGATGCTCGAGAAGCAAAGGGTTGGTCACAGAAGGACCTTGCCAGAAAAATGAATGAAAAAGAATCCATTATTCACCATATTGAAACAGAAGGTTTCGCTCTATCTAACGAACTTATCCAGAAAATTGAAAAAATTCTAGATATAAAGCTCAAAGAAAAGTCAGACGAAGGCATTGATATATCTAAATCAAAACAAAACTTAAAGGAAACAACAATAGGCGATATAATCAAGATAAAGAAGAAGTAAGGTAGTTCAAAAAAACTGTTGCATATTCTCCCTTGTAGAGAAAGAACTTAAATCTTGTTCCGTCCTCTTCAAGAGTATAAGAAAGATCCTTATATCCACCTAAGATATTTCTATATGCTCCATTGGATGCCAAAAATGGTGCTTCTTTGACACGGAAGCTTTCCTTTGTTATTCCATCATTTTCTATTAATTCTATTGATAACTTTCCCAATAGAGATTTTGGAATCAAAGAGCTGTAACCAATTAAAGGCGCTATTACATTTATCTCTCCTTTTTTCATCCCTTCCTTCACGCGCCCAAGATTAGATTTAGTTACCTGTGTCCTGTAGTAGTTACCTTGTTTTGCCATTGATACAAGGTCTCCCATCTCAGGTTCATTTAAAGGAACTTCCTTTATTCTTTCAAGAATAGCCTCATTGAATATTTTGGCCTGATAAGCATGAACAAATAGAGAAGAAACTGAAGGAGGTAAAACTATAAACACTTTAGCATAATCAGGCGACTTTGACAAAAAATCCAAAATCTGTTTTTCATTTCTCAAATTTGAGTATAATTCGTGTGCTTCTGCATATTTTCCTTCCTTAATCAAATCAGTTAGATCTTCACCAAGATTATCTTTTAGCAATAGCTTCTCAACTGCCTCTTTGAACTCACCTTTTAGAATAAGCCTGCCGACCTCTTCATTGCCCCCAAATCTTTGTTCCCCAAAAAGATTTGGAAATCCAGAGTTTTTCTCTATCTGTTGAATATTAGATCTTATAATCTCGTCAGGATTTTCTGGAATACCCCTCACAAGAATATTAAATTTGTTCCCTACTAGGTCTCCAATATCAATCTTTTGACCTTTTGAGAAATCATATAACTCTACATCCTTTAGATCTAGACTCCTTATAGTATCTTCATAAATCATATCAACAGAGAAACTTTGGATAGTCACGGCATGCCTATCTTTGAGTCCCGCATATCCAAATTTTCCAAAAGGTATCCCAGTTTTTCGAGCTAGTTCGTGGATGACATCAAGGGTATCCCTGTTTATTTTTTTTACTTTAAAAACAAGGTACTTTCCATTTTTTATATCTATGACTTCCTCTACTTGAAAATCTTCAGGATATTTCTTTATTTCCATTGAATCCGCTCTATGATACACGAGTGCTTATTTCAGTTAAAGTAAAGAAATCCCCTATTCCGGTCCACCTAACTCTTAGAGGCCCACTATATAATCCGGGCGATTGAGTCCCAAGGACAACGTCAAAGCTTAAAGTTTGTCGGGGAGCAAGTGAATCGATAGTAATCTCATTACTGATTAGTCTAACTCTTGGATCTGATACGCTAACTACTTGGAATCCCCTCATATAGGATTCAGGAAAAGAAATTCTAATGTTCTGTGCATTTTCATTTGCTGTATTTGTAAGACTGAAAGATATTCTTACGTTATCACTTGGATGAAAAGTTGAAGATGTCCATTGGACTTCAGTTGACACCCATACAACAGGGATATCCCACGATTGTAGTTGAAGCTGAAGAACTTCATTTTTCTTTAATAAATCCTGGATCTGAAAAGTATAATTCCTTACGATTGAATCATACTGTGATTTTTCTGTTTCAAGGACAAGAAGTTTGTTTTCAAGAATTGTCTGTTGCCCCTGAAGCTTTGTTACGTCTTGGTTTAGAGCACTTACTCTTTGACTAAGTACTGCGTTTTGATTGCTCAGAAGGCTGATGTTATATACGGATATTGCAAGCCCTATTGCCAAAATAAATGTTGCAACTACAAATACTTCTTTCTGCATAAATCCTCCTAACTTATTATATCAACGGCAAAATCCATAATGATTCTACCAAAACCTTCAGGTAGTATATCGATCAGGACGAGCGTCATATTCTTATTATAAACTTTTATTTTGTCTTCCCGGTATAATCTTAGTATCTTATAGGATATATCTCTTCTTGTTTGTTTATCATATTTTGCCAAATCTAGCATGTTTAGGGATATTTCACCAATTATCTTGCTTTTTACCCTCCAAAGGCTTGTCTCTGGAACGTCTTTGATTGTATTTGAATCGACTATGGGAAATGTCTTTCCCTGGACAATTTGTTTTGCCATTATCCCAGTGACGTTACCTTTTGCTGTTATATCCCTCTCTTGACCAAGTATATTTATCTGCTGCTTAAAATCAATAGGTACATACCCAACGACATCAACTAACTCCTTTAATGTTTCAGAATCGATTACAACTACTCTTGTGATATCAATTGTTGATTCACCTATAGAAATCTGTTTTGCATGTTCGACCCCTTGTTTTAGGTCAGATGTTTTTACCAAAGAGTTGTTTATATTTACCCCTAAAGAGTTTAGGGCAGTAGTTGTTGACAGTGGATCTATATCAACGCTGCTTCCCATTGGCCTTAAGTTAGAGAATATAATCACAGAGGCTACTTCAACAGTTCCAGGATTTCCTTTCTCTTCATCTACAAAGAGAAAAAGGACATTATCATTTCCCAATCTATAAACGTCATAAAATACTCCTGCAAACAAAAGAGCTATGATCAACACTATTATTATCGGCCCTTTCCACCCACCTGCTTTTTTCTTGGGATCTTTAGGGTCTTTTTTGGATTTTGCGTCGTTATTTTTTGCCATATTTCTCACCAATACTCTTCTAACTACTATTATTTCCTAAAAATATTTAAGATTACCTATTAAATTAGTGCTATGAAGATACTTTGCCCCAACTGCAGGGCCACCATAGTCTTCAAAGGCAATGAAAGGTACCTACTTTGCTCAAATTGTAGAATTAAAATAAAGATGCCTACAAAGAGAGATTCGCCGACTATAACGCCTAATTTAATTGAGAAATGTTCAATTTGTGAAAAGATAATAAAATCATCCAAGAATAAGAGACGTTGCCCTGTTTGTGGACAAAAAGTATGCTCATCATGCTGGAATTATTCAAGGCTTGTATGTAAGAGGTGCCTTGAAGAAGGAATAGCTTCAAAGCCACTTTATACATTAAAAGAAAGGAACTCGCGACCCAAACTATTCTTAAGAGAAGAGTTCCTTGAAGAAATAAAAGAAGGAGAGATAGCCTCCATCCCTATTAAGGTAAAAAACCTTGGAGATGACGATGCCCTAAATGTCAAAGTTGAGATAAGATCTTCTCCAAATATTAAAACAATTGAATCTGCAGACATAGGCAAAATAGAGATGGAAAAAGAAAAAAGATGTATATTAAGATTTACTCCAAAATATAGCGGTAAGGGCAATATAGAAATTCTTTTGACCTATGAAGATTACGGAAAAAATAAGTTTTTTGAAAGCATAAAATCAGAGTTTGATATCAAAGAGAAGAAGAAAAGAGAAGAGAAAAAATGGGATTACCACAAATGGAATTATGATGAAAAAAGGGAAAAGAAACGAGAGGAGCCAATCAAAAGAGAAAGTGATTCCCTTGAAGCGCTTTTAAAACAGTTCGGATGTGCTCCAGATGCTTCAATTGAGGATATAAAAAAGAGAAAAAAAGTATTGAATATGATGTACCACCCTGACTTTAACGTGAATAAACCTGATCAAGTAAAGAAAGAAATGGAAGATATGTTGAAAGAAATAAATCAGGTGTACCAGAAGATATTGATTAAAAAAGGAGAAAAATGAAGTAAACTTAATAATTTTACCAAAGTTATAGGGAATTGTAATATAAGATTAAAATAAACGAAATGGTTTATCTAAGAAAAGAGCTTTAATATAAAAATAAATTAGTTTTCCTGATTTTCCTTTAGGATTTTTAGTATCTTATCTATTGGAAGGGGTTTTTGTGGAGTTAGTTCTATTGCCCTACGGAGATTGTAGTTGTTCTGTCCGAACTTTGGCCAGTTTGATTTTGCATATTTACTCATTGATTGCTGGTAAGTTACAGCTGTCCATCCAGGGCTCCTCTCAATAGCGTAAAGGTAAGTATCATTGCTTCCGACATAGATGGTGCCGTCTGCACAGATTGCCGGTGAGGACCAAATAGCCCCACCTGTTTGGAATTTCCACTTTTGTGTG
>CAZVXE010000005.1:0-2445 GCA_964630765.1 uncultured Thermococci archaeon
TATGATGGATTTGAAGGAGGTATAGGACTATCTGAGAAGGCCTACCAATTATATGTTGAAATAGTAAAGACATCAATGGAGTTAGTAAAAGAATGCAGTTGCACGGAAGGATGCCCTGCATGCATATATTCGCCAAAGTGTGGTAACGACAATAAGCCAATGGATAAAAAAGGAACAATATTTCTTTTGGAGAAGATAATGGGCTATACTTCTTTTTAATTGATACTTATAACTATAAAGACATTTGACGTTAATTAAATCGGGGATAGTATAAAATAATTATATTCTTTTATATTTATATATAAGAATGTAGTTAGTATTAAATCTACAATTTTAAATTAATTTAATTATTTGTTATTAAAATATTATTAAATTATTAATTTAAGAAAACTTTAACTATAAAATTGTTTTTATTTCAAAAAAATTTAAGAAAACCGCAAACCATTTAAACTATTTTATCATAGAATTTACGATTAGATAAGAAATACTCTATTAGGCAATGATTATATCGATGGGGGAAATAAATGAATGGGATAAATTATAGTAAATTAGTTTCTATATTAGTTATTTTAGCTTTATTATTCTCAGCATTTTCAAGTTTTGTTTTTGCGGATTGTAGCGGATCAGGCACAGTCGATTATGGGGGAAAAATATATTTCCAAGTTGACAGTACTACAAATTTTAGTTGTTTGGGTAGTAATAATTATAGATTCGATAGTCTAACTTCTCCCCCAAGTTGCGGCACTGTAACTAATGAAGGCTATATAGATCTTCCAGGCGGAGGATACCATCCACATTATTATATTAGCTACACCCATAATCCAAGCGCATCATGTGCTTGTGGTTCTGATACTTTTGTTTTTAGAACTAATAATCCTTCTGGGAGCACTTGGAATACTCAAAATGTAACTGTTAATATTAATATTATTAATTGCCCACACGCATATACGGATACCGCCGATGTATGCACTAATTCATGCGTAAATGTTTCCGTGCTCGATAATGATGACAACAAGGGGGCATCACCCACAATTAATTTTGTTAGCACCCCTACAGGAGGAACAGCGGAAATTTCTGGGGGCAAGATTAATTATTGTGCACCTTCAACATCAGGAACATATGAATTCAACTATACATTTACAGATGGCACAGTTACATCAAACAAAGCAGAAGTCACAGTGACAGTATTCGATTGTAGTAATCCTAGCTGCACCGGTTCTGGCACAGTTGACTACGGGGATTATATTGATTTTGAAGTTGACAGTAACAATGATTTTTCTTGTTTAAGCGACAGTAATACTTATCGCTTTTATCAACTTTTAGATGGCCCAGATTGTGGTACAGCAGTATCTAGAAATAGCGGTAGGGACGTTAGGTATACTCCCACAGGATGTTGCGGTACCGATTCTTTTACTTTTATAGCAAGAAGAGGGTCTTCTGGAAGCTATGAATACGTAGTTGTAGGGGCAAATATTACTATTAATTGCACTCCAGATTGCTCAAATAGTTTTATAGTTGACTATGGTGACAGTTTAATTTTAGAAGTGGATGGTACCTCAGATTTTAGTTGTTTACCTAGAGACGATGAAGATGAATATCGTTTTTACCAACTTTTAGATGATGCAAATTGTGGTAAAGTGGCATCTATAAATAGTGACCAAGATATTAATTATACTCCTACAGGATGTTGCGGTACTGATACTTTTACTTTTAGAGCAAGAGAATATGACACTGAGGACCATGAATGGGAAAACAATTATAAGATTGTAAGAGCCAATATTACTATTAACTGCGCCCCTGATTGTGAAAATAGTTTTTCCGTTAATTGTGACAGTTATAAGAACATTGATTTTGCTTTAATCTCATGTATATCTGATAATAATAATCATTACGAGAGCCATACAAATCCATCTCATGGTAGTGTATCTGTAATTAGTAATAGAATGATTAGATACACTCCTGTTTCCGGTTACAGCGGATCGGATAGTTTTACATTTACTGCAGGAGGAAAGACAGTACAAGTTAATGTAACAGTTACTTGTAATTCTCCGCCTATACCGGATTGCACTTACTATGTAGATTATAATTGCGCCACAGGGGATATTATAGTAGATGGCACCACATATGATTATATCAATGTCAATGATGCAGCCAGAGTTTGTTACCCTACAGCGAACTACAAAGGAAGTGTTTTTCTAGTGAATCCAAATCCTGGAACGGCAGTATTTGTAGGAGATGGCAACCAGATTGACTATTCACTTACAAATTGTAACGGGTATTGTGGGCAAACAGATACCTTAACATTTCTTGCTGACAAAGTTGGGGCTGGAGGAGATATTCCTGATCCTATCACAATCAAAGTTATTTTAACAATTATTTGTCCCAATAGACCACCAACAGCGTTCGATGACTCAGATACAACAAATGAGGACACATGCGTCGATG
>CAZVXE010000005.1:2545-44978 GCA_964630765.1 uncultured Thermococci archaeon
ATAACGTGTCAGATGGAAACGGTGGAACAGACATCGGCACAGTCACAATTACTGTCAACTGCACTAACGATCCACCAACAGCGTTCGATGACTCAGATACAACAAATGAGGACACATGCGTCGATGTAAATGCCACAACAAACGACACAGATCCAGACAACGACCCATTAACAGTATTGAACTTTACAGACCCTGCGCATGGAAGCGTGACTGACCAGGGGAATGGGGTCCTTAGATATTGCCCAGATGACAACTGGTGCGGAGGCACTGATACCTTTGATTATAACGTGTCAGATGGAAACGGTGGAACAGACATCGGCACAGTCACAATTACTGTATTCTGTGCGGATAATGATCCTCCAGTGGCAAATGATGATGAAACTACAACAACAGAAGATGTATGTATTGATGTAAATGTGACAACAAATGATACAGATCCCGAGGATGACATTCTAAGAGTGGTATGGATTTCTGAACCCTCATACGGAATAGTTACTCTAAATGATAATAATCAATCAATTAATTATTGCCCAAATCTAAACTATTGTGGTGACGACACATTTGAATACAATGTATCTGACGGACAATATACCGATAAAGCTACAGTTACAATTCATGTACTATGTGAAAATGACCCACCTATCGCAAATGATGACTACAATACAACTGACTCTGCAACATGCATAATCATTGATGTACTTGCAAATGATATTGATCCAGAATCAAATCCCTTATCTGCTTCATTAGTAACAGAACCAGCACACGGAAGCTTAAGATTCCTCGGGGATACTATAGGATGGGAATATTGCCCAGATGGAAACTTCTGTGGAATTGACGCCTTTACTTATGTTGCTTACGACGGCCAACTTCAATCAAATATTGCCACTGTTTCAATAGAGATACCTTGTGAAGAACCTATACTTCCTAATGAAAAAGTTCCTGCGGCGCTTCTCTATCCGCTTGTCGATATAGAAAGACTAACTTTAACCCAAGGCCCAGTTCCAATAGATGGGTCAATAGGTGCCATATTAGATACAGGCACTAATATCATAGTTGATGGAAAAGTTATTGCAGTCCTTGAAGTTACGCCTGGATCTAGGAGTCTAGTCGCACAGGTCGATAACCTTGGATTTGTAACTCAAAATGACGTTAGACTTAGATTTGAAGGATTACCTCGAGGCGTATCTGTTAGCTTTTTACCCGAATCCCAACAAATAAAAGCACACAATGTAGGCACATACATAGTGACAATGACAGTATCAGACAATGCTCCAAAAGGCAGTTATTTTGCAACAGCAAAAGCATTCACAAGAAGCGGAACACTTGATTCAGAAATATTTAACTTAGTAATTAATTAAATCTTTTTTTGTATTATATATTTTTAATTTATCTATTTTATCATTATTTACGAAATTACTATTTATTTAAAATAATTTCTCAATTAATTCAAAACATTTATATATTTCTTAATCTAAAAATTTTCGATGGAACAAAAGTATTTAATTCTGATTTCTAGTATAGTGATAATTTCACTTTTACTAGGTTGTGCCCAAACTCCAAAAGAAGTTAAAGATGAGCACGGATGCATTACGTCTTCTGGATACTCTTGGTGCAATGCTTTGCAGAAATGTATAAAGGCCCCAGAAGAATGTGTCCAGCCTTACGGTAGTGACAGAGATGAGCATGGCTGCATCGGTAGCGCCGGATACACTTGGTGCGATATTAAACAGAAATGCATCAGACCTTGGGAAGAAAACTGTTCTAAAGAAATACATAAAGATGTGCATGGATGTTTGATTGACGATGGAGAAGTATGGTGTGCATTAAAGAACAAGTGCATCAAACCTTGGGAAGAACACTGTTCTGAAACTAAACCTGTTGGCGGAGACAGGGATGAACATGGATGCCTTATAGCTGCAGGCTACCAGTGGTGCGAATACAAACAGAAGTGCTACAGGTCTTGGGAAGAGTCATGCACTCCAGATCCACCAACACCACCAATAGGCGGGGATAGAGACGCTCACGGATGCCTTATAGCTGCAGGCTACCAGTGGTGCGAATACACTCAGAAATGTTACAGACCTTGGGAAGAATCCTGTACAGCGCCTAAACCGATAGGTGGCGACAAAGATGAACATGGTTGCCTTATTGCTGCAGGATATCAGTGGTGCGAATATACCAAGAAATGCTACAGGCCTTTTGAAGAAACTTGCAGTATCGGTGGGGACAGAGATGAACATGGATGTCTCATCGCAGCAGGTTACCAATGGTGTGAATACACACAGAAGTGCTACAGGCCTTTTGAAGAAACTTGCAGTATCGGTGGAGATGTCGACGAGCACGGATGCAAAGAATCAGCAGGCTACACATGGTGCGATGCCAAAAACAAATGCATCAGAACCTGGGAAGAATCATGCACAATCGGTGGAGATGTCGACGAGCACGGGTGTCTAGTTGCATCTGGCTACCAGTGGTGTGAAGGTCTTAAAAAGTGCATCAGACCTTGGGAAGAAGAATGCCCAACTGATTGATAAAATTATTTTATTTTTATTTTTTAAATTAATAAATAACTTTTTATAATGGCTATATAATATAGTCTTAATGGATAAAATCTCATACATCAAGATTACAATATCTGTAATAGTCCTCCTTATGGGGCTCTACTTGATATATCCAATTATACCGGGGCTTATAGGTGGGTTTGTATTTGCGTATGCATTCCTTCCAGTCTATAATAGAATATTCCTCCTAACAAAAAGAAATGGCCTTTCTGCCGCACTTACAACTCTTTTTATATCTGCCCCAATACTCATTACAATTCTTTATGCAGTTTTTAAAGCGCTTGCTGAGCTTAAAGTCATTACAGAAATACTAAAGAGTGGCTCTTCAGTTTCTATTCTTGGCATTTTTGGAATAAATATATCCGACTCTCCTTTTTATGGATTTATCACTGAAACTTTTCCTAGGTTAGTAAATCTAACAGAAGTTTTTTCAAGATCGGTGCATGAACTACCTTTAACATTAATTAATATCCTAATCTTGTTCTTAGCCCTTTACTACTTCCTCCATGAAAGATTAGTTATTGAAGAATTTATCAGTAAAATAATGCCCCCTCACTACCACAGGGATTTATTAGAAATTCTTGAGCCTACAAACAAGGTGATTAACGGGTTAATTTATGGAAATGTAATGAGTGCACTCATAATTGGACTACTTGCAACTATTGGTTTCCTTGCGTTGGGGGTGCCTTACTCTTTTTTATTGGGGCTTTTAGTTGGGCTTGCAGCATTGTTGCCAGTGGCGGGGCCTTGGACAATTTACATCCCTGTAGGATTTTACTTTCTCCTTGTGGGTGATTTATTCAGAGGATTAACCCTTTTAATATTTGGAGTCGTAGTCCTTGGAGCCTTATACAATTTTTACATATTCCCAAAGCTTGGCGGGAAACAAGCACAACTTCATCCGTTTATTGTACTAATCGGTTTTCTTGGGGGGGCATATATGCTAGGTCCAGTTGGAATTCTATATGGGCCTATTATTTTAGGGCTACTCAAGGGATTGGCCGAAGGCATTATTAAAGAAAGCTCAAGCAAAAAAAGATTTTTCAGAATATAATTCTACCTTCTGAATATATATCTTGCAGGACTTCTACCAAGCCCTATCTCAAATTTGCAGTTTTTACAGACCTTGCCAATTGTCGTTGATCTGCCAAATAGGTCTTGGGAGATAATATCTTGAAGGTCTTTTCCACAAAAGGGACAGGTCTTTATCTCTTTGCCCTTACGGGAGTGGACCTGAACTCTTACTCCATATTTTTTAGCAACTCTCCTTATCCTCTCTGCCGAGACTCTAACCTCATCTTTTTCAGATAGCTTTTTTCTTACCTTTTCAAAGAGTTCATTTTGCGAGTGAATTACTATGTCTTCTCTTAGAACCTTCTTAATAGCATCAAGAATTTGTGGGTCTGTAGTCCGCATATATAATATTAGAAATTTAAAATATAAATGATTATCTCTAAAAAATCATTTTTTAGTTTTCATGAAATCTTCAAGTCTTGAAAATGCGTCTTCCATTGTTTCAATTGGAGGTAGAAAAACTGATCTGAAATGACCCTTTCCATAAATGGGGCAAAATCCACTACCATGGACCAAAAGAACTTTTTTCATTTTTAGAAATTCATATACGAACTCTTTATCATCCTTCCACCTTTTATCTAAATCAATTTTTGGAAAGATATAAAGTCCGCCCATAGGTTTTGTCGTACTTATACCGGGGATCTCATTTAGTCTTTTATAAGCAAATTCGCTCCTCTGCTTTAGCTTTGAAACCATTTCTACAACGTATTTTTCACTGCCTTTATACGCTTCAATAGCTCCTGCTTGGCATATAGAATTTGCAGAAATTCTTGCACGAAGTTCCTTCATTATCCCCTCTTTTATATCAAACAGGGTATCCCAGTTATAGAATGCCATATACCCAACTCTCCAACCAGGCGCAAGGTAAATCTTTGAAATACCGTTGAATGTTAGTATAGGCACCTCATCAGTCATGGAAGCTGGGCTTACAAAGGAATCATCAAAAGTAATCCTATCATATATCTCATCAGAAATAATAAAGACATCATGTTCTATTGCAATATCTAGTATATCTTTTAGAGTTTTTTTAGGATAAATAGCGCCAGTGGGATTGTTTGGATTAATTAAAACTATGCATTTTGTCCTTTCAGTTATCTTTGATTTGAGATCCTGGACATCAATATCCCACCCATCCTTTTCAATAGTTCTATACGGAACTGGAGTTGCACCAAAAAAATTTGCATAGGCGGTGTAAGTTGGATAACCAGGACCTGGAACTAAAACTTCGTCCCCAGGTTCAAGAGTAGCTCCAAAGACTAGATTCACTCCCTCTGTAACTCCTGACGTTACAACTACGTCTTCTAGGTATATTTTTCCATTATTTTTAGATTCCCTTTCTGCAATGACTCTTCTTAACTCTGTGTTCCCAAGAGAATCCTCGTAACCATTAAAACTACCTCTAGCCGCATTGACGATGGCATTCACCATAGGCTCTGGAGTTTTAAAGTCAAACTTCAGAGGGTCTCCTATATTTAGTTTTAGTATCCTGTCCCCTTTAGATTCAAGTTTTCTTGCATATTCAACTACGTCTCGAATTGCATAACTTATCGTTGACGATCTTTCTGAAACGTTCAATGGTATCACCTTCTATCCGGCTATTGAAGTTTGATATACCCCTATTTAAGTTTAACTATTATATTAGAACATAATACTAAAAATCAAAACAAATTATAAAAATTGTTCTATAATATTTATTATATTAAACTAATGTATATTCATAAGGATTTGATACTTTAGCTATAAACAAATAAGTATAGATAATACGCACCAATTAGGACAAGCATTATCCCGCTTACCCTATCCAATGATTTTGAATATTTTTTAACAAAGTCTTCTACCCTCTTTAGCCCAAAAAATGAGGAGATAATAATAAGTGGAGCACCTACTAAAAATGAATAAATTAAAAGCGAGATTGAGGCAATGAAAATATTTTTTTCTAACGATACTATTGATATAAGGGATATCAAAAGGGGGGCAGCTCTTGCTATAGTTATTAGGCCATATGAAATCCCATATGTATAAGGAGTTGAGCCGTAAAAATTCCTCTCCTTTTTTACAGATAATATGTAACTTATTTTTATTATTCTCAATAGGATTAATCCGATAAATATCGATATTATCGCCCCTAGAAGAAATCCTAATTTAGTATCTGAATTAAAAATCGAAGAAACTCCAAAATTACCCAGTAGTCCAAGAGGTACAAAAATTGTTGCAACGCCCACAGAAAATAAAATTGCATTGAGTGGTGCCCGCTCACCCAATATTTTTGGAAAAATAGGAATAATAAAAAAGAGATTCAACGGGCATAAGCCGGCTGTTATCCCCAAAACAACAGATGAAATTAGTGATTCAAACATTTAATTATATGAACCCCATCTCTTTTTCTTTTTCCCAAACGTTTAGTCTAGTTTTTATGACTGTGTCGGGATTTAAGCTAATTGAATCAATTCCACTTTCAACTAGGAAGGATGCAAATTCTGGGAAGTCCGATGGTGCCTGACCGCATATACCAATCTTCTTATGCTTTGATTTGACAACTTCTATCGCCTTTTTAATCAGTCTTTTGACTGCAATGTTCCTTTCATCATATATGCTTGAAACAAGCTCTGAATCCCTATCAAGACCAAGAGTAAGCTGAGTCAGGTCATTTGAGCCAATAGAGAATCCATCAAATATTTCACAGAATTCGTCTGCGGCAAGGACATTTGAAGGGATTTCACACATCACATAAACTTCAAGTCCATTTTCCCGTTGCACAAGTCCAAACTCCTTCAAAGTGTTTATGACTTTTCTTCCTTCAGCAGGTGTTCTACAGAATGGAACCATCAGCTTGATGTTATTTAGTCCAATCTCTTCTCTGGCCCTCTTAATAGCTTTACATTCCAAGGCAAAAGCCTGCTTGAAGTTTTCATCGTAGTATCTAGAGGCACCCCTCCAGCCAATCATTGGATTGCTTTCCTTGGGCTCATAGAATTTCCCGCCTATAAGATTTTCATATTCATTTGATTTGAAATCGCTTAGACGAAGAATGACATCTTTAGGATAAAATGCCGCTCCAATCATCGATATGCCATATGTAAGCTTGTCAATATAGAAATGAGTTTTTTCTGTGTATCCGCCTGTTTTATCTTCTATCTGTTTTATAGTTTCTGCAACTGCCATATCATATCTTGATTTTTCACTTAGTTCCTCATAGTTTACAAGGGCCATCGGGTGGATGCCTATATATGAATTAATAATAAATTCTTCTCTCGCTAATCCAACGCCATCGTTTGGAATCTGTGACTGATAGAATGCTTTCTCGGGTATTCCGACGTTCATCATTATTTTAGTCCTAGTTTCCGGTAGTTTCTGTATGTCAATTTCTTCTATTTCATATTTTAGTAAGCCGTCATAAACTGCCCCAACTTCACCTTCTGCGCAGCTTACAGTAACTTTCTGCCCATCAGACAAAACTTCAGTGGAGTTATCAGTTCCAACGATACATGGTATCCCAAGCTCACGAGATACTATAGCTGCGTGACAGGTTCTGCCACCCCTATTTGTCACAATAGCGCTTGCTTTTTTCATTACAGGTTCCCAATCTGGGTCTGTCATCTCTGTTACAAGGACCTCCCCTTCTCTGAAAAGAGAAATCTCCTTGGGAGTTCTTATAATATGGACCATTCCCTGCCCAATAAGATCTCCAACTGCCTGCCCAGTCACAAGTTTCTTCCCTTTTTCTTTCAAAATGTATGTCTTTATGGTGTTAAAATCTCTTTGAGAATGAACTGTTTCAGGTCTTGCTTGTAAAATGTAAAGCTCGCCTGTATTTCCATCCTTTGCCCATTCAATGTCCATGGGGGTGTGCTTACCTTTTTTAGAAGAATAGTGATCCTCTATGATAACTGCCCACTTAGCAAGCTTTAGAACATCTTCATCAGAAATTGAGAATTTATTTCTTTCTTTTTCATCAACTCTAATATTTTTTGTACCCTCATTTGGGTCATCAGAATAAATCATTCTTCTCTGCTTTGCACCAAGTTTTTTATTAATAATTGATTTGTAACCTTTCTTTAGAGTGGGTTTAAAGACATAAAATTCATCGGGATTTACAGTACCTTGAACAATATTTTCACCAAGACCAAAAATTGAAGTAACTAAAACTACATCTTTGAAACCGGATTCTGTATCAATGGTAAATATAACACCACTTGAGCCTGTATCGCTTCTTGCCATCTTCTGAACGCCTATTGAGAGTTTAACTGAGAAATGGTCAAACCCCTTATCATGTCTGTATGATATGGCTCTATTGGTAAAGAGGGATGCAAAACACTTCTTACATGATAAAATCAAGGCATCAGGGCCGGTAATGTTAAGGAAAGTTTCCTGTTGACCTGCAAACGAAGCGTCAGGAAGGTCTTCAGCAGTTGCGGACGATCTAACAGCAACATCGACATTTTTCCCATAAATATCTTCTAACTTTCCATAAGCCTTAATTATTTCCTTCTTTAGTTCATCAGGAAATTCTGCTTCAATTAATGCATGTCTTATTTTTTCCCCTCTCGTTGCAAGATTTTCGTAAATATTTGTATCAAGGTCCTTTAAAATCTCTTTTATCTTTTTCTCTATCCCAGCATTCTTAAGGAAGTAATCATAAGCATAAGACGTAATAGCAAATCCTTCGGGAATTTTAATACCCTTGCTTTTTAAATTCCTTATCATCTCACCAAGAGACGCATTTTTCCCACCTACAAAAGGAATATCATCGATATCTATCTCTTCAAAAAATAGGATTAATTTATGTTCCTTGTCTTGGGGCATAGTTACACCTAGACCTCTTCTAAAAACAATCCTTAAAAAGTTTTGGATATTTATTTAAAATATAGAGTTTATATATTTTTGATAATAATTTTATTGGTCTATTTACGAATAGTTTTAAATAAAAGAAAAAATAATCTGTTTCGTGGTCATATGAAATTTGAAATTATCGCCATATTAACGATTTTACTATTATCTATGGGAACGATATCTTCGGTAATGTCTTTAGAGTTTGAAAGTAATACAATTCACAAGGATGAATTTGATATATTGCAAGTAACGGCAAGTGATCTAGAAGGTGATGGAAATTATGAGATACTTGCTTATACCGCCGGTAAGAAATTTCTCTGCCTTGATGATAAAGGAAATATTAAATGGACCCTAGAATCAAATAACTCTTTTTCAATGATGAAGGTCATGGACGTTTATGACTTGCCTGGAAACGAGATTATCTTGGGGACAGAAAATAGAGTTGTTTCCCAAAAAGAGATATACAATGCATTAGTTTACTTCCTTGATGCCGAAGGAAATGAAATTGTCACAATACCAATTTTGGGCTCAGTCTTAGATGTAGATATAGGGGATGTTGATTCAAATGGAACATATGAAACTCTTGTTGGTGCCGATGATGGCAATGTCTACTTTTTTGATGAGGGACTTAATCTACTTTGGGATTACAAGACTAGAGGATATAACTTTAGAACCCTTATAGTTGATCTAAATGAGGACGGCATAAACGAAATCATGATTATCTCTTGGGATAATACTTTGATACTTGATGGTCTAGGAAAACTTACTAAATCTTACGATACAAAACATATTCTAAGAGAACTGTACCTTGACCGATACAACAATATGATTCATGTATCCCGTTTTTTTAGGGAAGATTCTCAAAACTGGAAAGGAACAGTTGTCTACTCTTTAAACAGGAACTTAGCTTCAATGTGGGAATTTAGAACTGAAACTGAATCTAGCGCATCAACACTTTTTGATGTAAATAACGATTTGAGAGATGAAGTAATTATTGCCGGAAACAAAGGGGAAATTATAGTTCTTGACTCAAAAGGAGCATTTCTAAAAAGATTCGACCTACCAGATAGGATATTCAAGATTGAGGTAATGGCGGATGAAAATACGAATTATATAATTGCCGGGTGTAAAGACAATAATTTGTACGTAATTGATTATAACACTGGGAATGTTGAATTCAAATTCGAAACCCAAGGATGGGTTGAGAGCTTTTACATCTCTGATATTAATAAAGACGGCAAGCAAGACATAATAGTTGGTTCCAATGATAATAAGGTATACTTATTGCTCCAAAAGAAGGAAATAGTGGAATCCCCAGAAGAAGAGAACAAGACAGTTATAGACAAACCATCAGAAGAACAGCCAAAAAGTGAAACTAAGAATGTTCCCTTTGAAGAAGTCGGAATAATTGGTGGAACTTTACTAGGATCTATTTATCTTGCTTTAAGGAAAAGAAGATAATTATTTTCTTTTTTTTACACTTTCTCGTTTAATACCTTGATCCCTTCTTTGTTTTGATACTCTCAATCTTTCTTGACTTATAGCCGCATCATTATTTTTTGTTTTAATCTGTTGATCTTTTCTTTTCACGACTTTTCTCTTTGGTTTTTCCTTTGGCTTCTCTAAATTTGGCAGTCTTTGTCTTGCTGAATTCAATATTATTGCACTTGAAAGTAAAATCCCAATATAAAGTAAAATATTAATTGAATTTTGGGCCAATCTTATTCTATTTTGAGTCAATATGTACTCATTTGTGATGAAAATTAGCGATTTCATTGGACCTTCTTTTAACACAGAAGTCACTTTTGATTTAACACTTACCTTTTCCTGAAATCCTTCAGAGGATTGGCCTGTATCTACATTAAAAATAATTGTATAATCACCAGGTTCATTAAAACTTGCCTTAAATTTTAGTTCTTTAGTTTCCCCAACATTCAGTGAACCGCTCCAGGATCCTTCAATAATGTTTACGCCAGAGTTCTGCAAATTAACTTTCAGTGTATTGGCGTTTGCCCTACCTGTATTTGCTAATGTGAAGGGTATTTCAAAGATATCGCCTTCTTCAGATTCGAGTGTTTTTGTCACTGTAAGCGTAACAATTGGATTGTAACCTACAAGGGTTACAGATGGTGGGTGATAAATGCTTAATTTGACGTTATCGCCCACTATATCTGTTACTTCAAAGATATAATTATTTATACTCTTCAAAGAACGTTTTTTTATCACATGTTCCTGACCTTCTACATTTATTGTAGCCGAAAGACTAGCGGCGTCAGTAATTTTAAAATCCAATCCTCCAATATTGCTCGTCTCTCCTTTTCTTAAAGAAGTCTCTGATTTAGTCAATGACTTTATATTTGAATTTGAATATACTATGAATTTTATCCCGGTATCTGTCTGATTTAGAACTTTCATCATAATAGAATCAAAAGGTAGTATATCATCAGATAATCCGTATAGCGTTTTTGAATCCTGATTATTTCTAACATTTACAATAAGTCTATTATCGCTCCTATTGACGTTCATAGAGTATACTTTGTCACCTTCTCCAAAATATAATAAAAAAGGATCTTCACCCATTTCCCCCGAATATACAGGATTCATGCTTCTAAGGATATCTTTATTTGTATAATTTATTTTGAAGTTTGCGGCACCTTGGTCAAAGTATATCGTAAATACATAGACACCCTCAAATTTTATATCTTCAAAATCAATATCCATGGGATAATCTCTCAACTTGACAATATCGGGAACCACTACAGTCTTAATGATTTCGTTTGTATATTTATTTTTTTGTACTATATTCAGTTCAATAGTATTAATACAAGAAGCCACATATAGATCTTTATCACAAACGTCAGTATCGACGAGCCTTATCTCGTAATTATAAATATCCCCTGATATAGTATGCCCTTCATTCTCTTTTTCATAAAGATGTATCATTATCGTTACTTCTTTCTTTTCATCTGCCCCTAGGACAAAATTTATCGAGCAAATTAGCATCAAGCAGGTAAAAACTGACAAAAAACGCCTGTTCATTAAAAAATATATGCGGGGTAACGCTTAAAAGACTTATGATATACTATCTTTCATGAAGAAGGTCTTACCATTATTACTTATTTCCTTGATTTTGCTACCTTTATATTGTGCAGCGGACGCTGATCCTAGGGTAGAATTAACTTACCCTAAAGAAACTGAACCCGGTAAACTAATCTATATTGATGTAAATTTACATAATACTACCTCTGAGATGCTTTGGGATTTGAAAGGAGTTATAGATCCAAGTGATATTCCCCCAGAAATTAAGAATTATGTCAAAATAATAGATGGCGATAAGTTATTCGTACCGGGTGATGGAGACCATACTATTAATGTCCAGGATGAAGTAACTCTCAGATTATCAATTGAAATTACTTCAAATGCAGATGCTGGAACTTATAAAATACCCTTAAGAATTAGGGGCGAAATTGGAAACTGTAGACAGGGATGTAAGCCTTATTTGCTTA
The DNA here is from genome assembly GCA_964630765.1 of uncultured Thermococci archaeon. GTDB lineage: Archaea > Methanobacteriota_B > Thermococci > Methanofastidiosales > Methanofastidiosaceae > Methanofastidiosum. The sequence goes on from CAZVXE010000005.1 coordinate 14,517, forward strand.
TGAAAGAAATTGAGTTCAAAGTTATTAAAGAATTTCCCTCACTTAAAATCGAGTTATCATCGTATCCTAACGAAGTCTTACAAGGACAGAGCATAAACATTCCATTTAAGGTATCAAACTATGGTCTTGGTTACGGCAATAATATCAAATTAAGCGTTCCTACAAATAACAATTTCACCACATCTTTGGATGTAGATTCAATTGGGCTAATGCGATCCCAGGAATCAAGAAATGTCACTCTCAACGTTGCTGCTAAAGGTGACTCTACAGCAGGAAGCTATAAGACCGATGTTATAGTTGAGTATTTTGATCCATATGGTACTAAAAGGGCCACAACTGAATCAATCTCTTTTACAATAAAAGATTCAACATTAGTCAAAGATGCAGAAAGCTATTATGCCCAAGGAAACGAATACTTTGAAAAGAAGAACTATTCAAAGGCTCTTGAACAGTATGAAAAATCAAAAGAGGCATACCAACAACTTGGATTAAAAGATAAAGTAAGTGAAGTTAACGCCCGAATAGACCTAACTAAATCAACAATAGAATCGACAAAATCAAACATATCTCCAAGTATTTATATCATGTTTGGAGTGTTGCTCAGTGCAGTTACAATGGAACTTGGGGTCTTACTTGGAACTTTGACTAGAAAACCCAAATCTCCTAAATTCTAAAGTATATCTAAAAATGATTTTTAAAGTGGGATGTATTCTGCTACCACTCTTTTATAGATTGGGTATTCTTTTACTATTGCCGATTTTATTTTCTTTGATAATTCTTTATTTTCCGACATTTCCTCTGCTACTGCCCAGTGGGTAAAGACTTTGTCTCCATGGACTTCATACATCTTTTTAGAAATATTAATCTCATCATTAAGGTAGTTAACTATTTCTCTAACATCTCCTGATAGCTCACCCTTTACAATGAGGCAGTCCTCAATCTCTTCATAGTATTTTTTGGTATTCTTTGCTCTGCGCTCCCATCTTCTTCGTAGTTGAATTGCATCCTTTAACACAGATGGACAGAAATGAATTGATATTGGAAGGTCTTCATACTTTTCTAATAGTCTGAGCGATAGATCTTTGCTGCCTTTCACCATACTAGTGTCACTATCGAAATCAAATCCTCTTTTAGAAAGATTATCCCAATTTGTTTCTGTGTATTCAAATTCATTCAAATTAATAAATGAAAAGCCAGCAGAAGATGCCGATTCAATTATTGAGCACATCCTTTCAAAATCACTTGGTATAGCTGGGATCTCAATCCCAAAATTAAAGTTCATATCGAGGATATTTTTTAGACCTTGTATCTCTTTTTCATCTTTCACATGAAATCTGACTTCATCAACATACCCTTCTAGTTTTCCTATCTCTTTGACTTTTTTATCAGTGCTCCCAGTATATAGGTGGATATGATGTTTACTATGCTCATTTTTGATTAGTTTAGCATAGTCAAGGCATTTATTTATTTTTACTAGAGGGTCTCCACCGGTAAAACTAATTCCTTTTGAGCCACACGCCTTAATCTCTTCTAGAATATCCTCTTTTTTTTCTATTTTTCTCTCATTGACATATGAGATATCCTTGTCTTTTTTCTCATTAGATACGGGACAGTAATAACAGTTCACATGGCAGATTCCAGTAACAAAAAGCACTGATTTTTTACCTTCAATACACAATTTACAACCTTTTGGTAGTTTTCCAGTGTAACTGGAGTTAGCATCAGTCATCTTTATTGACATCTATTGTAATTAATTTATCGGGCTTTAAAAGATATCTTCAAAACTTATTTAAACTAAAAATAAAAAATTTATTAAAGGTGCGACAATGGACTTTGTTAAGGTCACAGGTGAGCTCAAAAAAGAGGTAGAAGACGAGATTAAGAAATTTTTTGATGTAGAATTAAAATCAATTGATAATGATACTCTTTGTGATTTCTATAAAGACATAAGGCACCACACACTTCTTGGCGGAAAACGACTTAGACCTATAATGTGTATTATGGCTTATTGTGGATATTCAGAATATAATCATAAAATTTTAAGGGCCTCAATAGCATTTGAGCTCCTTCATTCTTCTTCTCTTATACTTGATGATGCTATGGATGAAGATGTAATAAGGCACGGAGAAAAAACTTTCAATGCAATTTATGCAGATAAATTTTTGAAATCTACAAGATTCGATATTAATCCTTACTATGACGGTGGTAACTGGATCAAAAAAGATGGTCTTTCCCAACTACTTATGATACAAAGGGCAATCTCTAGATACTCTTACGCACTTTCAGTTTTGGGCTCCAACATACTTTATGCCTTGAGTGGGAAGGCAATAAGGTCAAGTGGATTTGATGCTGCTATTATTTCAAAGGCAATGATAATGCACAGGGAGATGTACAAAATATTAAATGAGGGTCAGTTATTGGACATCCTGATGGAACATAAAGGTGGAAACGAAGACAAATACTTTGAGATGATAGATCATAAAACAGGGATTCTCTTCAAATATCCTTTAAGGATTGGTCTTCTCTTTAGTGAAAAGGCAGACGTATACTCTTTAGATAACTATTCTTTAAATCTTTCAAGAGCATTTCAGGTTCATGATGACATACTCGGGGTCTTTGGAGAAGAGGACACGACTGGAAAACCAGTTGACAGCGATATCAAAGAAGGAAAAAATACTTTATTAGTTATTAAAACACTTGAATGTGCAGATGAAACTCAATTAAAGAAAGTCAAAGCTATTTTAGGAAATAGGAATGCATCATCTGAGGATATAGCCGAAATAAAGGACATAATGAGAAGCTGTGGTTCTTTGGATTATTGTATTGAAAAAGAATCTCAATTGATAAAAGCAGCCAAAGAGTCTATAGACCAAAACATGAAAGAAAAATCAAAAATATTTCTAACTGAACTTTGCGATTTTATAATAAAAAGAAAGTATTAGAAAAATTATTCAAATACAATATCAACATTCTCGCCCGTGATCAACAAAAGTATTTCTTTTACACTTTTTGTTGCAATAGGAAGTTTTCTCTCAAATTCTTTTCCTAATCTGAGTCTTTTAATTATTGTACCATCAGGCATGTAAACGATGTTTATTCCATAAACTTTTGCTGGGTATAACAGGTCAGAAGCAACTTTTTTAACATCTTTGCTTTCTTCAATAACCCTTATCTTTTTATTTAATTTTTTACTTAATCCCCTTATTACATTGCCACCTTTACCAATAATACTTCCTATCTCTCCTGCTTCGATGAGAATAATTATAAGATTGCCAACCTTAATACTCCTCTTAAACTTTACATCTTTTAGTCCTTTATTTTCTTGAGAAAGTCTGTAAAGTTCTTTAGCTATTTCGAGGTCGTTGTCATTAAGTTCGCCATCTTTAATCTTTGCAGTACAACCTGGGCAGAGCATTCCGGTCTTCAAACAGATCTCACAAAAAGGTAGCTCCAAATCTTTTTCACCCTCTAAAATATAGCTTTACCTTCCTATCTTAAGCCTTTTTAAAAAGGTTTCGGTATTATTATTTTTCTAATTAAAATAATAAAATAATAATTTCCCGAAACTCTTAAATAAAGAATAAAAATAGAGTATTCACTATATTTATGAGGACTGTTTATTATGAAGAAAGTACGTTTGGGAGTCGTTGGTTTTGGTATAGTTGGTAAAGGAGTATGCAAAGTAGTAAGAGACAGAGCAGAACAATACAAAAAGAAGTATGGTGTCGATGTCCGGATTGTATGCGTTGCCGACATGCTAAACTCTATTTATGATGAAAATGGAATTGATCTTACTAAGTTGATGGATCATAATCAAGAAAGATCACTTATGATAAATTATCCTGATTCTTCAAAGGATAAAAAATGGAACGGGGAACAGGCAGTAGAAAATATGGACGCCGATATTATTGTTGAAGTTACACCGACAAATATCAAAGATGCCCAACCTGGATTGAATCATATCATGAAAGCCTTTGATAGAGGTATGCATGTCGTAACTTCAAACAAAGGGCCTTTAGCACTCCACTATGACAAAGTAATCAAGGCTAAAGAAAAAAGTGGAAAGGAATTAAGATATGAGGCAACTGTTGGAGGAACAATGCCTGTCCTAAATCTTGCTCAGGAAGCACTAAAAGGAAATGAGATTATTTCAGTAAAAGGGATATTAAACGGTACTACAAATTATATTCTTTCCAACATGGCATTTGAAGGGAAAAAATTTGGGGACGCATTAAAAGAAGCGCAGGAGAAGGGTTATGCCGAAGCAAACCCTGCCCAAGATATTGAAGGTTGGGATGCAGCATGCAAAGCAACAATACTTTCAAACGCTTTGATGGGCAAATCAATGACTTTAAGCGATGTTAAAGTCAAGGGAATCACAGGCATAATGATGGAAGATGTTTTAGAGGCAAAGAAGAAGGGTAATATCATAAAATTACTGGTAGAAGTTACCGAAAAGGGTGCAAAAGTCGAGCCGACACCAGTTCCGCTAAACTCTCCACTTGCAGTAACAGGAACTTTGAATGTAGCTGTGTTTGAAACTGACCTCTCCAAAGACATAACTGTAATGGGAAGAGGTGCAGGTCAAATAGAGACAGCCGCAGCAATAATGAGCGACGTGTTTGCAATAGTTAGATAAAAAGGTGGAATAATGAAGCTCCTAAGATACAACTACAAAGATAACATAGAGCAAGGAATTCTAGAGAAAGACGTGATAAAAAAAATCAAAGGTGATTTCTTTTCAGGATTTGAAATAACTGAAAATGAGATTGATTTGAACGCAGTCAAGCTACTCTCTCCAACGGTGCCTTCAAAGGTCGTGGCAGTTGGTTTGAATTATGTTGATCATGCAAAGGAGCTTAAAATGGAAATTCCAAAAAATCCCATAATATTTATAAAACCTGCAAGCACAGTCATTGGTCCTGAAGACCCTATAATATACCCTGAAACTTCAAATCAAGTTGACTACGAAGTTGAGCTTGGAATAGTCATAGGCAGAAGAGCAAAAAATGTTGAAAAAGAGGAAGCAGGAGATTATATCTTGGGATATACAGTCTTCAACGATGTAACAGCAAGAGATTTGCAGAGAAAAGATATACAATGGACAAGAGCAAAATCTTATGATACATTTGCTCCTATAGGGCCTCTAATTGAAACTAATATAAATCCATTTGATCTCCCAATATCTCTCAAGTTAAATGGAATCACAAAACAAAATTCATCAACGAAGAACATGATATTTAATTGTTATGAATTATTGGAATTTATATCCGAGATAATGCCTCTTGAACCCGGTGATGTCATTGCAACTGGAACGCCACCTGGAGTTGGCCCTATGAATAGAGGAGACACAGTTGAGGCCAAAATAGAAGGAATAGGATTATTAAAAAATTACTTAATATGATAAGGTGAATAACATGGAAAAAATAAATGTAGGGGTAATTGGAGCTACTGGGATGGTAGGTCAAAATTATATAAGATTGTTAGATAATCATCCATGGTTTAATGTTACATATGTTGCAGCATCGCCAAAAAGTGCGGGTAAAAGTTATGAAGAAGCTGTAATGGGAAAATGGCAGATGATTTCAGACCCACCTGAAAAAGTTCGAAAACTTATTGTTAAGGATGCAAATGATGTAAGCCAAGCTATTGGAAAATGCGCCTTAGTATTCTCTGCACTTGAAATGGAAAAGGAAAAAATCAAGGAACTTGAAGCAGCATATGCCAAAGCAGGAATAGCAGTTTTTTCTAATGCTTCAGCCAACAGGCATGTTGACAATGTTCCAATGTTAATCCCTGAGATTAATAGCAATCATATCGAAATAATTCCTCAGCAGAAGAAAGCAAACGGTTGGGATAAAGGGTTCATAGTTGTAAAACCAAACTGTTCATTACAAAGCTATATGGCTCCTGTTTATGCATTAATCAAGGCAGGATATGAAGTCAAAAGAATGATAATTACAACAATGCAGGCCGTTTCAGGAGCAGGATATCCTGGAGTGCCTTCACTTGACATGATAGACAACATTGTTCCATTTATCTCTGGCGAAGAAGATAAATCAGAAGTAGAACCTCAGAAAATTATGGGAAAGATTGTAAATGGAAAAATTGTAAACGATACAAGTATGAAGATTTCTGCTCACTGTAATAGGGTGCCAGTAATTGATGGCCATACAGCATGTGTAAGCCTTGAATTTGGCGCAAAAAAGCCTTCACTTGAGGAGATTAGAAAGATCTGGGAAGAGTTCCGCTCTGAGCCGCAGGAATTAAACTTACCATTTGCACCAAAAAAGCCGATTATTTACAGAGAAGAACCCAATAGGCCTCAACCAAGAAAAGACAGAGATTCCGACAAAGGCATGGCAGTAACAGTTGGAAGACTTAGAGAATGTAAAGTATTTGATATAAGATTTGTCTGTCTTTCCCACAATACAGTTAGAGGGGCCGCAGGCGGGGGAATATTAAACGCTGAGCTTCTAAAAGCTAAAGGCTATCTTTGATGATAAACATGGGAATTGAAGATATACTAAAACGTTTGAAGTCCGTAAAGGGTATTGTTGATGCCTTTGTTCTATCGGCAGAGGATATTGATAAAATCAGAGAATTTGAGATCCAGGCCGAAAAGAATAAGGCTGCCGGAGGGATGATGGACTTTATCAACGAGGGTGTCTGGGAAGTTTTATCAAAAGGAGCAGTATTCCTTATTTTTATTGATGACTCATTTACAGATAGAAAACATGGTCAGAGTCTAACATTAATGAAGGACCCTTCGGGTAATATTCTAGGTAAGCTCTTAAGAAAGGATGAGATCCCCGATTATCAGAAACGAAACGATGTCCTTTTTATGGGGGAGGAGTTTGTTATATTTACTAATGTAAAGACCCAAGGCAAGCCTTACTTTGTGATTCCCTCACAAGAGGTAGAAGAACTAAAAGATTTGAAAGGGATTTCAGCAAGTCTCTGTGTTCCAACGGACCTATTCTTTAAAGAGAAATACAACATCAAGGGAGAAAATCTTGGTACAGTCATTATTGGTATAGATAAACCCTAAAAGTTTAAATCTAAATCTTTTATTTCTTATATTATGATTAAATACTCGATGTATGTCAAGGAATCTTCATTTTTTCATAGCCTTGACCCCAGAACAAAAATAGTCATTCTTTCATCGATCTTTGGCCTTGCACTTTTATACAAAGATCCACTGTATCTTGGTGCCATTGCAGTTTCAGTCTTATTGATGATAAGATTTCTCTGTAAAATCAAAATTAAGAGATTGGCTACATACATAAGACCAATACTTCCACTTGTCTTAATGTCATTGATATTATGGCCTTTTTTCCAGCCAACAGGAAATATAATTTTTGAATACTGGAAGATACGTGTCAGTGAAGATGGCATACGGATGGGGCTTGCAATGACCTTTAGAATCTTTGCAATAATCACCGCAACTTTTCTTCTCTTGATGACAACACTTCAGCGTGACCTTGTTCTAGGATTAATGAAATTCAAAGTTCCATATGAATACTGTTTGACTTTAGCTATATCCCTTCGGTATGTACCTACTTTAGCAGGAATAACATATACAATAATGGATGCCCAGAGATCAAGAGGTCTGGAATTGGATAAGGGCCCGATATTCAAAAGAATAAGAAACTACATACCAATAATTACTCCATTGATTATAGGCTCAATAAGAATGGCTGAAGAGCTTGCAATAGCTATAGAATCAAGAGGATTTGGGTATGGGGAAAGAACATTTTTAAGAGAAATATCTCTTAAAAAAAGAGACTATGCTTCAATGTCTGTTTTTGTCTTGATTTTAGGAATCGGGGTCTACATTCGATTATTGGGTTATGGCAGCATGGCATTTGTTTAATAAATTAAATCTGATTAATTTGCAAACACTTTTAAAAGATTGAGTTCTATTTTTTTTGTGAAATCTCCTGATATAGAAAAGACAGAAAAAATTAGGGCATATCTAAAAGAAGAGTATGAGTATTTTGATCTTGTTGAAGTATTAAAAGAAAAGGGATTTTCCCAAAAAGATCTTGAAAAGGAAGAAATTAAACAACTTATATCTTCTTCCCAAGAGGTAGTAAATCAGATTCAGCATGAGCGGGGAATGCTAAAAAATGAAATTAAGATTTTTCTTGAAGGGCGTATCAATAGGCTTGAGCAGAGAATAAGGGAGTTAAATGAACCCCCTTTCATGATTGGTATTTACGTAAGGCCCCTTGAAAGAGAGGGCATGCATGAAATTTTTGATTATGTAAATTATAGGATAATAGCCTATATGATTGATGATTTAGATATCAACAAAGGAGACAAGATAAGGTATAAGTTCATCGAGGCAAAGGAAGGGGGAAGATTTGTAATACTCGAAAGGCACCCTGGCAAAGTTGATACAACACTTGGTGAAATAATAAAGATTGAGGGTAGATACGCAACAGTGAGATTTGATACTTATCACGAGATGATGTTGGAAATAAGTGATTTTGTAGATTCTAAGAATCCTTACCTTAAGGCCGGGGCCACAGTAACGTTATTCGGAAATTCAAAAGATTGGGAAATACTTGATATAAAATCAAATGTAAAATATGGTGATGACCTTCTTCTTGAAAAGAAACCGAAAGTTAATAGAGAAGAAATAGGTGGTCTTGACGAGGCTATTCTAGAGATTGATCAGGCCGTTGGCTCTGCATTGAGTTATGATTTTATCAAAGAAAAAGTCCAAAAATTAAAAATTGAGAGGACCAAGGGAATTATGCTTTATGGCCCACCAGGATGCGGTAAAACACTAATTGCACGTTACGCCGCCTCTATCTCTTCGAGAAATTTTATCAATGTTGACAAAGAACTTAGAAGCAAATGGTTTGGGGAAACCCAGCAAAACATTGAGGAATTATTCAAATATGCAGAAGAAAAGGCACCTTCTGTTTTATTCTTTGATGAATTTGATAGTCTTGTACCAGAAAGAGAATCAGGCTCAGAGGCTGCAAGACTTGAAAATCCAATAGTAAATAAATTTTTACAGCTTCTCGATGGTCTTGAGGAGATGGGAGATGTAATTGTTATCATAGCTACAAACAGACCAGATATTATTGATCCTGCAATTTTAAGGCCAGGAAGAATTGATAAGCATATCAGGATAGGAAGGCCCGAAACAAGGGAAGCCGGAGAAAAAGTCTTAGATATATACTTGAAACCAGACCAATTAATCCCTCACTCTCTTGAAATTGAAAAGTATGGATCAGTCAAGAAATTTGCCGAAGTTCTGAAGGAAACTATATTGACTGAGCTATATGAGAAGAATAGAATATGCAATATAGAAAAACTTGGACTTATCAACATTCCAATAAAAGAGACTATATCGGGAGCAATGATAAAAAATATCGTAATACAAACAAAGAAGTATTATATTAATAGACTTGATAAATATGCAAAATTAATTGATGTAATAAACAATATCTATCACAATAAACTGTATATTGAAAAAACATGCGAAGTCCTATGTACCTACATAATTAATGAATGTTACACAGTTTCAAAAGAGCTTGGAGAAACTGCTGATAAAGTAATCGGCGAAATTAGAAAAAACTTAGTATCAAGTATGTCTGAAAAAATTGAAGAAGATTACCTATTGAAGAAAATTGAAGAATACATTGATCAAAACGAAGGAATGTTAATTGAAGATGCAATCGAGGCCATAAACGAAGACTGCGGTAAAATTCAGCGGTAAATATTCCCTACCTTTCCTAGGTAGGTTCCATCAAGAAGGTAACAATCAAACTTTTTTATTTCTAATCTGCCGCTCTCAAAGTAAGGGCCTGGTATCTCTTCGTCTTTGTTTATTGGCACACCTTCAATAACTGGATTAAAAGATGGCAAAATAATTACATTTTGCGGACCTTCTATTCTAAGAAAACATTTCAGACGAGTAATCTTTCCGTTTGAGTCAACAAACTCAACAACGGGATGGACATGCCCCATAATCAAATTGCTGCCTTCAATAAGAATGTGACCATGAGTTAAAACATGGTCGTCAATTTTGAAGGATTTCATGACCTCGTTATGTACTATCTCTTCGATATTTCCGTCATGATTTCCTTTGATCAGTTTTACTGGGATATCAAATTCTAAGAATTTAGGCAGGTTTAATTTCTCAAAATAGGAGGTAAATGGAAGGTTGTGTTTGATATCTCCCAATAGTATAAGCTCCTCTACCTTTTTTCTTTTTATTATTTTTAATAAATCGGCCTTCATTTTTTGTCCGACATCGGGGATCTTAATCCCTTTTTTGTAATACTCATACTCTTTACCCAGGTGCAGATCAGCAACAACAAGATACCTCTTATCGGATTCAATGATTATTGCAGGCTTATTTATTACTGGATATAGGTCCATAATTTAAAACCAATAAATTAAATTTAAAAATGCTTTGGTAAGTTCTAAGTAGGTGTGGTCATGAGTTTTGAACTTTTGGGGGCAGATATTGTCAATGTATTAAAAGAGTTTAATATTACGTCTCCTACTGATATCCAAAAAAGTTCAATTCCACAGATACTTGCCAGAAAAAATGTATTGTTGATGGCCCCGACAGGCGCAGGAAAGACAGAGGCCGCAATTCTCCCATTGTTGAAACTTGTAAAAGACAGCAAAGCGCCAGGAATAAAGATCTTATATATAGCCCCGCTCCGAGCCCTTAATAGAGACCTTCTATTAAGGCTTGAAAAGATAGGGAAAGCGATGGAGATTACAATCAAAGCAAGACATGGCGACACAATTCAGAGCGAGCGAAGAAGGCAGAGTTTGAATCCCCCGGATATTTTGATTACTACCCCCGAAACACTTCAAGCGCTTTTTACAGGGAAGAAGTTAAGAGAGCATCTGAAATCTGTACTCGCCGTTGTAGTTGATGAGATTCATGAAATAGCCGAGGACAAAAGAGGTGTGCAGCTAAGCCTTGCCCTCGAGAGACTTGAAAGATTAAAAAATGGGAGAATCCAGAGGATTGGGCTTTCCGCAACTGTTGGCTCCAAAGAGGAAGTTGCAAAATTTTTAGTAGGGGAAGGGAGAGAAGTTGAGATAATCCAATCTCAGATAAAAAAAGAGTTTAACATTGAAGTTGAAACTCCTGAAATCTTTGAAGAAGATATAATGACGGCAGAAAATCTAAAAATATCCCCTTATGTTGCATCATCAATTAGAAGGATTAAGGAGTTAATTGACAGCCACAAAAGCATTCTTCTTTTTGTCAATACCCGTCAAATGGCCGAAACTCTTTCATCAAGATTTAATCTGATAGAAATGAATTTTATAGATGTTCACCATTCTTCACTTTCCAAAGAAACTAGGATTGATGTTGAAACTAGATTTAAGAATGGTGAAATTAAGGGGATAGTATGTACTTCAAGCATGGAGCTTGGAATAGACGTTGGTGCTGTTGATCTAGTTATCCAGTATGGGAGCCCAAGACAAGTATCAAAGCTCTTGCAGAGAGTTGGCAGAGCAGGGCACAAAACTTATCTTGTTTCAAAAGGAATAATTCTCTCAAGTGATGAAGAAATATGCGAATCTGCAGTAATTGCAAAAAATGCATTAGACTATAGAATTGAAAGATCAGAGATACCTGAAAAATCCCTTGATGTATTATCCCACCAGATAATTGGGCTTTCAATGGAAAGTAATGAGGTCTCAATTGAAGAGGCCTATTCCCTCTTTAAAAAATCCTACCCGTATAGAAATATGAGTAATGAAGAATTTTGGAAAGTATTATATTTTTTAGAAAGTATAAAGCTCATTTGGATAAATAATGGAATTACTTACAAAAGGTCCAAACAAGGCATGTTTTATTATTATGAGAATTTGTCAATGATTCCTGATACAAAACAGTATAGGGTTATTGAAGTTGGAACTGGATCATCCCTGGGTGTTCTTGATGAGAATTTTATCGTGTCAAATATCGAGGTCGGTGGGAACTTTATAGTTCGTGGTAGAACCTGGAAGGTATTAAACATTGAAGAAGAAAAAATAGAGGTAACTGAAACTAGGTCTGTCGGTGCAATTCCTTCGTGGGAAGGTGAACTTATTCCAGTCCCACTTTTTGTCTCGAGGGATGTTTTTGAAATCTTTGATGATAAATCCAAAATAGAAAAATTGCCTTTAACTATCGATACAAAAGAGATCCTATACGAATTACTTGAGGAGCAATCAAAATACTTCTCTTACTCTAAGAATTCACTAGTAATTGAAGATATAGGGGAGTTTGTAATACTTCATGTATTTAATGGTTCCAAAGCAAACGATACACTGGGCAGGGTCATAACATCCCTTCTGGCACAGAGATTTGGGGAATCAATAGGGATGAGGACAGACCCATACCATATAATGATAAAATTCCCCGTTGGAATCAAAGATGGTGGTGGCGTAGTAAAAAATACCCTTCTTGAATTAAATGAAGACCATGTAATACCAATACTTGATATCGTCTTGAAAAATACCCCGCTGTTTGAATGGAAAATGATACAGATAGCAAAGAGGTTTGGGGTCATAAGGGCAAACTCTGACAAGTACTTGATGAAGAACATATTAAAGCTCTATAGAAATACACCACTTTACGAAGAAACGTTAAATGAGCTATACCACGACAAACTTGAGATTGAACCTGTAAAGAAATTTATCCAGGATTTAAAAAATGGGAAAATTAATATAATTATCAATAAAAATACTGAGCCATCTACCTTTACAAGATATCTGCTTGAAGGGTCTTCATTTGAACTCTTGCACCCAAAAAGACCTGATAAAGAAATTATAAAATACCTGAAAAAAAGACTCCTCGAGAAAAGAGTCACAGTAGCATGCCTTCATTGCAGAAACTGGAAAACAACTCTTTCTGTAGGTAATTTCGAGGATAATCCAAAATGCCCTCAATGTGGAGCACGATATGTTGGGATTTTGAGGAGAAGGGGAGATTTAGAAATAGTTCATAAAGGACACAAAGGAAAAATTGACGAAGAAGAAAAAAAGACCTTGAAAGAAATTAAGGATTCAGCGGATTTGATCCTCCCATATGGTAAAAAGGCAATAATAGTCCTAGCGGGGATTGGGATAGGCCCCAGAACAGCAAAGAGGATACTGGCAAAGGATAGAAAAAATGAAGAAGATCTTTTCAAGGATATACTTGCCGCCGAAAGAGTATACGCTAGGACTAAGATGTTCTGGCAATCAAACAAACAATAATTTCATTAGATCTTCCAAAGCAGTATTTGTAGCCTCGCCGTTTCTGCCGCCAACGATTAACACACTGTTTTCGTAAAAGACATTTCTTAGGTATTCCCACTGACCAAATGATCTTGACCATACCACCTTGGATATATCTGCATCGTATAGGTCTTTTATTATGAGATTATTGTTTTCGTTTCCAATCAAAATTAGATTTCTCATTACCTTGTCAGCCCCAGTGACATCTATATCCCTTTTTATCAGTGAAGCAGGCTCAACCTTAACTGTCGAGTCATAGAACAAATACAGTTTTGATTTTTTCTGGCTGACTTCAAGTTCTATACCATTTCCATCCTTCTGCTTGTAGTTTGAGTCAAGTATATCAATCTTGAAATAGTTCTTTGGGCCGTATACTACCTGCGGGTCGCAACATGTTAGATCAATTTTATCGCACAATATTACATCAATTGTGTCATAGTTACACTTTTTGAATCTTGGATGCAACGGATTTAAATCAAGAAAATCATCACATGTTCCATATATCCCATCTTTTCCCGGATTGATGTAGACCGGCAAAGAAGCCGGGAATTTAATCGAAGCGTTGCATTCTTCTCCTGGGGTCTCAAATACCGGTATCTGCTGTTCTGTAGGTGATAGATTTCCATCACCGTTGATGTCAACTCCTAAAGCAATAATATCTTCCCACAGATTTGATATGGTTAGATTATAGTCATTGGGGTATGTAACAAATGGCATGCAACATGGCGTTTCTTCAATAGCGCCATAATCCTTTAGCGAATAAACATCAAATTCTGCGAGCATGCTTTTATCTGCACCTTCAAAGACTTTTATCCCATCTATATAAAAAACTGGCACTGTCCAAATAGTCTCTTCAACACCATCGATAACTCTAGTTCCACGCTCAAATATGAAATACGGGTCATTCTCATACTGTCTTGTAGGAACAGTTGTAAAGGAGCCATATCCTCCTTTAGAATCGCATAGTGGCACACAGCTGCAACACCTTGAGCTATTTGCATCCATCACCATTAAGAAGTCATTACTCTTACCTGTAAAGTCAGATACTCTAAGATAGACTTTGTATTCTCCAGAAAAGCTTCCTCCGCTTTTAACCTTAAAATTATCATCTTTAGAAGTTTCTTCAGTAGTTGGGCTATGAATGTCAAGAAGTGTTACAGTGTACCAACCGAACACTCTAGTATCCCCTACTTTAAATATAGTGTCTGGGGAATAAATAGGAATTCCATAGATAAAGTAACTTATATTCTGATCTTTAGAGCGGTATACCCCGTTATTAATTATTGGGTACTCTTTATCAAATAATCTGATTTTATAAGAATTATAGGGTACATCATACAATGGCCCGCCACAACCAGCAAATATTTCCCTTTGGAATGGCGTATGAATATATGCTACTCTATAAATGATATCGGACATATTAAAATCAAGACAATAATCATCTGGGACATCTGTATCTGAGAGTTTTATGAATATCTCTTCATGCGTTTCGTTATAATCAAAAACCTTATCTCCATCACCATAAGGATAAAGAAAAGATGAATACTTGTAGCCATCATCCCACCAGAGGGATTTCAACCCATCGGCCACTTTTACTGAATTCACCGAAGCATTGGCCGGATCAATTCTTATTTCATCACTAGCATTAAGATTCTTCAAAGAAACTTTATACTCTTCGTATATGGTGTTTTCAATCCTCTCGGTGTATCTGTTGGCAATAAGAAAAGCTAACTTTGAAGCAGAGATGATATCTGAGGACGTTGCTGTTTCACCAACAACTATCATGGCTTTTACATTGTCCCCATCAAAAAAGAAATCATCTCCGGGGACGGAGGAGGCGCCTATATTAAATGGGAAAAATATAGAAAACACAATAATTGAAAGTAATATTAGGCCCCTTCTCATATACCCACCGATATCGATTCATTATTTTTTCTTTATATAATTGTTGTATCCGTAGTATCCTCCAATTAGCAATACCACTATGAGCCCTATCATTACACCAATTCTTATATTACTTACTGATTTCTCAACTGGTATGTCTATGTTCTTTTGGAATAGGTAGACATTTAGATCTTGTTTTTCTTTGTCTCCGACCGCCCTAATCCTTAAGTTTAATTGATATGTTTTTTCCTCTGCTACTGATTTGACATCTGTGGCTAATACAACTTCTGCTTTCTGCCCAGGTTCAAGAACCCCAATATAATCATTTTTGGAAGTAAAGTCAAATGGCTGCTCTGACCTTTCAATAGCCTCAACGATTATTGATTCGGCTTTGTCTTCCCCTTTGTTCTCTATTGTGAGGTATATCTTTGCACTCCCCCCTGCTCGTACAGGTTGGGGAACAAGGCGATACTCTGTGATTTCAAGTTCAGGTTTTCCCTTTATATCTAGGTTCAATTGAAATTCTTCTTTTAGAAGATTGTTTGAAGAATCCCTGTATTCGACTATCATGGGTACAACGTAAGTCATTTTCTTTGCATCTTTGTCAACGTTTATCAGAAACTCCGCATCTTTTGCAGTTCCACCTGAAAGTGTTCCAATATTGTACGAGCTCTCATAAGATTTTGATAATGAAAAAGGCTCTTCTAGATCAAGGTAAGCTTTCACATATTTTGCACTTTCCGTACCTTGGTTTGCAAGATTTACCTTTATCTTTACATTTTCATTTCCAGGCCTCACATTTTCAGGGGCAGAAGAGAAATTAACTACCATTATTTCAGTTCTTCCAGAAACATGAAGGCCAAATTGTATGGTATAAGGTCTTGGGTAGGGTGTCGTGCCGTCATAAAAGTAAAGGACAAGTGTCATCGGATAATTGCCCGATGTTATTTTATCATCTGCTCTGAGTTTAAACGAAAGCACCTTCTCTGTACTGGCTTCAAAGTCTCCAATATAAATAGAATCAGAGGTGTTTTCAGGCATAAAAGGAACTATCGTACCAGCAGGTGGAACAGTCAAACTTGCTTTCACTGTGTAGGCTTTCATTGACCCCTTATTAGAAAGCAAGATTTCAAGATCAAAGGCTTCACCCGGTTCTACATTTAGCGGATTTGTTTTTACTTCCTTAATAACAAACTCATACTGGCTCCTACCAATTTTATATCCAACAGGACCTTTGATTATTACATTTACCCCAACTTTAGAAACATCAATTAGATTAATCATGATATCATTTGCTTTGAGCGATTCCCCTTCTGATATATAAACGCCCAAAGGGCTAACAGGGGCCGTACCTTCCAAAACCATAAACGATGCCATCGTATTCTTATAATCAGTAAGCGCCACAGCATAAGGCCCTACAAAGATAAATTCGTTGTCATAAAGATACCCTGAATAAATTACCGTATCTGTACTCGCATAAACGCTTGGCGCTAAAATACTCATTAAAAAAACTCCGATTAAAAACATACTAATCTTTTTCATGATATACCTCCATTTTTTTCTTGATTAAATTTTTTGTATCTTGAAATATTTTTTCTTGAACTACTAAAAACGAAGGGAGAAATATAAGTGTAACTCCCATACAACTGAAAACTCCAATGAATAACATCTTTCCCATGGTATCTAGTATTGATAAAGACCCTGTTAGCATTGCAATGAATCCAAATCCCGCAACAATAGATGATACGACAATCGGTTCAACAACGCCTTCCATTGTCTTCACTATTTTTTCAATAATTATTGGGGTCCTTTCAAGATTATACCTGTTTATAGTCTGTATGGCAAAATCTATACCTATTCCGGCCATCATTGAAATAACGCCGACCAGTTCAGAACTTAAAGAAATTCCTGCAAATCCTGATATGCCCATCATCCATACTAGCCCTATCCCAACACATACCAAAGGCATTATTCCGTATCTTATTGATCTGAATGTTAGAATAACACACAGCAAAACACCTATCATGCCAAATGTGGATATCTTTGACATTTCTGGTAAAATTATGTCCGTTAGTTCTTTGTTCATCGCTATGTCGCCTCCTGGAAGTACAGTCAATGTAGTTTTTGAGATTATTTCTTTTACGTCATCATATACTTGGATATTGTCCACACCTTTCATAACATTAAGTCGTATCAACATATACCCGAGGCTATCTGAAACTTCAAGCCGATTTTTGAGTTCTTCTTTCGGCAAGTATATTTCATCAAGCTTAAGGTCAAAAGAAGAGCCTTCTATCCCGTAGACATTCATAAGTTCTTGATTCAATAGATAGGCTTCCTCCAATATGTCTGGAGAAAATACATTTTCTGAGTTGATTACAACAATAATAGAGTTATATCTTTCAAACTTGTCTTCCATCTTCATGAACACTTGAATTTCTTCAATATCATTGGGCAGCTGACTCATATCGTCTCCCTGTTCTACCTTGATGAGGGAGATTCCAGATCCTAAAATTATTGTTATAATAAATGACAATATAAGAAGTCTCTTGGGATTTTTCCCGTGAATATCTGAAAAATCTCTTATTAGTTTATCGTAACGTGACATATTACCACTCCCTCAAAGCCATAATTGAAGGTAAAAAAACTAAAGCCCCTATAAGACAACTTATTATTCCCAAGGATAAAGCAGTTCCAAGATGGACCATCATGGGCATTGAAGAAAGTGCTAGAGCCATAAAGCCAGCAACTGTTGTTGCACTTGAACCTATTGTACCACGTCCAACACCTGCAATCATAGCCACTACTCTTTCTTCATTTGGCTTATCTTTTTTTGCCTCCTCGTTGTAACGTAATACCATAAATATCCCGTATTCTGCACCTAGGCCTATGACAATGGCACCAACACTTGCTGTTACGAGGCTTATTGGGATGCCAATATAAGATAGAATTCCTGCAGTCCACACTATCCCACAAATAAGTGGAATTATAACAAAGAATGATTTGAATCTTAATATTAAACTGAGTAATATAAATACTATTATTGCAGATATTGCCATAGTTTTTAATGAATCTTCTCTCAGAATTTTAAGAATTGTTTTATTTAATACAGGGGACCCAGTTATTGTATAATCCAATCCATACAACTGTACTTTCTCAGTTTCTTCTTCTACTATGTCAATTGCAGCTTGAATTTCCTCTTCACTTCTCACTCCACTCATCCTGACCATGACTATGGCTGACGTATAATCTTTTGATATCAATCCTGGTATAGTCTTTGCTACCTCCCTCAATGCTACTTCATCTGAAGGAATTCCCTTAAAGATTGAATAATAGACAGTTCCGGGGCCAATTACATCGATTATCTCTGGTCTAGACCTTAATCTTTTCTCAAGTTCATATATACTTTCAAGGCTTTGTTTATTTCTTATGTCATCTACAACATCAAAATCTGTTTCCAAGAGAATTATAATTCCTTCTTCTTCGCCAAATTCGCTGTTAATGAGATTTTGAGTCTTTACAACGTCAAAGTTTTGGGGAAGCTCTTTCATGAAATCCGATTCAAACTTTAAGTTTAATGCGCCAAATGATAAAAAAATAGTTATCAGTAACATTGAGGCTACTATAATCTTACTATACTTGTATTCAATAAGTGCAAGTTTTCCAAAAAGAGTATCTCTTAGCTCTTTCATTTATTCACCTCAAAAACTTCTCCGAGAAAATCTTCATAATCTAGGAGGTCTCTTTTAAGATTGCCCATCTTCTCATTTAGTTTTTTATTTCCTTTTGGAGTAATTTTATAATATTTCTTACCCCTAGTTCCTTTATTCGTTTCTTCAATTAATCCTTCGGATACCCATATTAATATTTTAGGATAAATTAATGCTGGAGAAGGTTTCCAAGTGCCTTTCGACCTACTTTCAAACTCTTTTATTAAGTCGTAGCCACAAAGTTCCTTCTTGCTAAATAACCAAAGGCCAAATGTATCCAAAATATGGAAATAATGAAAACTATTGTGAATTTGTCTAAATGTCATATAGGCACCGATATATCATATAATGATATGTCATAAAGAAATATATTATATATAAATTTTTCGCCGCCTAAAAATTATCCAACAATCTTTTCCCATTTTTTAAGCTTTAGAACTTTTGATAGAGTCGAGCCCCTCTTTATCTCTTCCCGTATTCTGTTTTCTTTTTCTTTGACATCAAGGCTCCTGTTTATTATCTCTTGGGCTTCTTCTTGGGGGATTACCACGACTCCACTGTCATCTCCTATGATATAATCCCCTTTGCTTACTTTAAGGCCCCCGCATACTACTTCGCATCCTATTTCCCCAAATCCTTTTGGATCACCTGCATCTGGGGTTTCATATCTTGCAAAAACTGGAAAACGGATTTCTTTTAGGTCATCGATATCTCTTGCTGCACCGTCTATCACAATTCCTCCAAGCCCTCTTGTAAATGCACTCCAAGTTGCAAGCTCTCCCCATACGGCAATGTTCCCACAATTTGTATCTATAACAAGGATGTCTCCTTTTTCTGCTAGATCAATTGCTTCAACGACCTTTGCCCAGTCACCGTTCATAGTCTTGACAGTCAATGCTTTTCCTGCCATCTTGAGTCCAGGCACAACTGTGTGTATACCTTTCATTGCGCCACCTCTATGCATTGCATCTGAGACATTTGAAGAGGAAACTTTTTTTAAAGCCTCAATAAGTTCTTCTTTTTTATATTTTCTAAATTCCAAACTCTCAATAGGTTTCGCAAGGTCAATACTCTTCCTGATTCTTTTTGTGGCCTCAAGCAGGTCGGCAGATTTTGTAATTGCACCGCCGACAATAACTATGTCCGCTCCCGCAGAAACTACATCAGGGATATTCTCTGAATTTAATCCACCAGCAGTCGCAATTGTAATATTAACAGCTTCTTTTACATCCTTTATGTCCTGTAATGGATTTTCGCCCTTCATCTGCTGGTCAATACCTACATGGATACAGACATACTTTGCACCCATCTTTTGAACTTCAGCAGCCCTATCTAATTTGTTTTTGACATTGATTAAGTCAATCATAATCTCAGAATTATATTTCTTAGCGGCTTTAATTGCCTCTTTAATTGTACTGTCATCCGAAGCCCCCAAAATTGAAACTATATCTGCACCAGCTTTTGATGCCATTTCAGTTTCAAAATCGCCTGTGTCCATAGTCTTCATATCAGCTATTACTTTTTTATCAGGAAACATATGCTTTAGTTCTCTTATAACTTGCATGCCTTCACTCTTTATCAGGGGCGTTCCAGCTTCGATCCAGTCTACGCCTCCAGGAACAGCTTCTTTTGCCATTGAAATGGCCCTGTCAAGATTTAATATATCTAATGCAAGTTGAAGGATTATTTTACTAATATGATCACCTTTCATTTATTTTTTCTTTCCAGTGAAGAAGATTATCTCTCATTATTTCAATTGATTTCTTAATATTTTCATTATTGTCAAATACTAAATCTTCTTCAATATTTTTAGCCTTAAATTTCTTTATCTCTTTAATAAGCTGGGGCATTGCCCTAACTACATTATCAACTATTGATATATCTGAGCATAAAGAAGTCCTTGAAAGTGGATTTAGATCAATTGTAATAATTTTTTTCCCCATTTCCTTAAGGGCCAATGCTCTATCGCCGTCTTCTAAAGGAACAATAATAACATCCGAAGTGAAGATCCCTTCTCTTGAAACTTTTCCCCTCAAGGAATCAAGATTGGGGATAAATTGATTTGCATTTTCTCCAACACCTAAAACATTTGTGGCGCCGTGTTTTTCAAGCTTTTGCTTAATCTTAATTTCTCTTTCAAGTGTCCTGTAAAACAGATTAATTTCTATTTTTAAAGGTACAATCTTTGACAACTCTACAATCTCATTTGGAACAAGACAAGCAGTATTTCCATTGACAGATACAACTGGATTTTTAGCTCTGCATATCATTATAGCAGCTGCCTTTATGGATTTTTTAGCTTCGGAAGTAGTTTTTTCTCCTAAAAAGTAGTCAAAGGCTTCCCCCCTACCATGTGCCGCTATACCGACTTCGGATAGAATCCCTGCTCTAAGACAATCTTTTACTTTTTCCCTCAGGATAAGGGATTCGTACCTTGGGTGATTTTTTGGTATATCCATTTCTAGCACCTATATAGGCCTGGGGCTATAGCAGAAATAATTATGTCTCCTTTGATGTCTATTAAAGTATCTAATACTTTATTCTCATCTTTCTCATTAATAAATGTAAATACACCTTCTCCAATCATAATCCCAGAAGCATCGTAACTATTAATCTCGCTAATAACTTCGATTAAATCTAAAATCTCTTTAGACATAATACCTGTTTTATAAGTAAAGGTCTTTGAGCATTGCATCAATCTTTCAACACTTGGCTCACTAATTAGTTTGTTTAATAATTTAGTTCCACATTTTTCAATTATCTTGACTTTTTCAGGATTTTTTAAGATACTTTCTGTTCTTTTCTTCCCAAGGCTTATCCCCATTACTTTTAGATTATCCGAAGGAATATTTTCAATTATCCCCTCAATGCCGGGAGTTTTCCTTATTTCAACGCCGCCCTTTACTTCAGCTACTACATCCCCTAGACCACTTAAATTTTTTACTTCAGTTTCATGTGCAATTCTTATGCACTCCTTGGGAGAAATTTTTATTAGGTCTTTAATTGAAAAACATATGCCAAGAGCAGCCGAAGCAGAAGCCCCAAATCCGGATTCAACGGGAACATCGTTTTCATGCTCTATTAAAATATCTTTATTTACAAAAGATTCTGGATATCTTTCCTTGATTAAATTAATACAGTTCAAAGAAACAGGCATACTGTTTTTTTTTGTTTTGATTCCATTTAGATAGACACTAATTGTACCACTGCCTTCAATTACCTTAATTTTAGTTTCAAGGCCCGAAGAAAGTGACACCCCTGCACCAGTAGAGCCTGTTTTTAAACAGTCTTCATCAAAGAATGGAACAAAGAATCCCGTTATATGGGACGGAACATAATATTCGGAACTGTACATAAAATGCCTTTAGATATCCTTTAATTTATTAACAAACTGTATGCATCTGTCCTTATCAAGTTTATTCATTACTGGCATGAAAACTAGATCTTCTTTCTTTAACGGTTTACCTATCTCATTAAAAAATTTCACTATTCTTTCTTGATCTTGTTCATCAAGAATTTTAGGATTAAAAACTCCGCCCAGTACTTCCTCTAGAACAATGTTTTCCTTTGGGAGTTTTCTTTTTAAAATGTCAAGATTGAATTTACCGCCTATTTCTTTGCCTTGATAATCTGTTTCCTCAATATCATTGCACACAACAAAGATTGCTATCTTTTTTTGTTTAAGGTCTCCACTGAATTTTTCAATAAATTCACTTATACTTTGAAGAGGTTTATCGTCATAATCGGGCGAACCTATAATTATCAAAGCGTATTGTTCTATAGAATTAACTTCAGAGGCTTTTTTTATTTCAATATCATTCATTTCTTCGGATATCCACCTAGCAATTACCTCAGTAGAGCCATATTTTGTATCATAAACCAAGAGATTATTAGTCATTTACCCACCTATTCAATCTAGATAATAACAATTTTTATAAAGATTTAGGCCATTCGAATTGTGATGCATAGAAAGTCAATAAAAGGGAGCAAGTCAAGCAAGTTAGCCGGAAAAGGCATAGTGCTAGGGATTACTGGAAGCATCGCCGCAGTCGAATCTGTTAAACTTTCTAGGGAGCTTATGAGGCATGGTGCAGAAGTATATGCAGTCATGAGCGGGGATGCAAAAAAAATTATCCACCCATATGCACTTGAGTTCGGTACAGGAAATCCTGTTGTTGATGAGATTACCGGCAAGATAGAACATGTTTCATATGCGGGGGAACATGATAAGAAATGTGATTTAATACTGATTGCACCTGCAACAGCAAATACAATTTCAAAAATAGCATCAGGCATAGATGATACACCGGTCACAACAGTTGTTTCTACAGGATTTGGTAAAATCCCAATTATAATCGTTCCTGCTATGCATAGTTCGATGTATAAAAATCCAATTATCCTAGAAAACATTGAAAAGCTTAAAAAATATGGTGTTGAATTTCTCACTCCAAAATTTGAAGAAAACAAGGCAAAGCTTCCTGAAATAGATGATATTATAACAGCGGTTATAAAAAAACTATATGTTAAAGATTTTCTGGGCAAAAAAGTATTAGTAACTGCAGGCCCTACACTAGAAAAGATCGATGATGTCAGATTTATTACAAATAAAAGTAGCGGATTAATGGGTATAAAGATTGCAGAAGAATTTGATATGAGGGGTGCAGAAGTCACTTTAATTTTAGGGCCTACTCAATTGAATTCATATGTTAAAACTCACCATGTTGAAACATATGATGAGATGTTTAATGCCGTTATGTCAAACAAAGAAGTTGACATAGCTGTTTTTGCAGCGGCAACATCCGATTTTCATGTTGATAATTGTTCCAGTGGCAAGATATCCTCAAATCAACCATTTGACATAACGCTTACTCCAAACAAAAAAATAATAGATGAGTTCTCAAAAGATTCAAAGCCTTTCATAGTTGGATTTAAAGCAGAGTATTCTGTTTCAGAGGATCAACTTATAAGAAAGGCGTTTGAACGGCTTCAAAGCTCAAATATGGATTTGATTATTGCAAATGATGTTGGAAGAGAGATGAGGGGATTTGAGTCAAAAACAAATGAAGTATTTATTATCGATAAAACAAAAAAAGTCTTTCACTTACCTCTAGAAGAAAAGGAAAAACTCGCTGAAAAAATTGTTAATATAATAAAGAAATATTTAAATTAAAAATTTATTTGTTGATTTCGCTTTCTAGCACTGTTCCCTGCTCGAGAATCTCTATAGTGTAAGGCTTACAACCTTTTCCTTCTAAATTGCTTCTATAGCAAGAGAAATCAAGTTCAACTAGATCCACAGTTTCGTCCAAAGTCATGTAGTATCTCGATAGAGTTCCTATCTGTTCCCTATATGGGTCAACAGGTATCCATTTGCCATTAATGTAGAGTTCATTCCAAGAGTAAGGTTTCCATACCCCGCCCTCTTCGATGTCATAGTAAAGTCCGTATACTACTTTTGTTGGGACCATCAAAGACCTCATTAGTGCTGCATATAATGTTGTATATGGCCCATAACCCAAAGCTTTTTTTGAAGAAATTGTGTCAGTAGCATGCTGTAACCACCAGTTTTCATATCCATATTCTTCCTTTAGATATGGGCTTTCGTCTACTCTAACGATTGTTTTCTGGTCCTTCATTATTAAAACAGCAGTTCCATAAAGATTGTAATCTGCATCTTCTTTAGCATATCTTTTTGCAACTTGGTCCCTCATATAGGCATCCCAACCGACTGTACCCATTCCAGATTCACCGTATAGGACATCCTCGGGTAAAACATATAACGCAACATCATCCGGAAAACTATTGAGTACCTTTAAAGCGTCTTCTTCAGTCTCTATAATAGGTATCAATGCAGTATCATCAAAGGTATAAGTCTCGCCGTATAAAGTAACTATGGCATCAAGTCTCATTCCACTATCTCTAATTATTACGACTTTCTGTCTTGATGAATTTAAATCTGAAAGGTCATATGGTTGAGAAATATTAATCCTAGCCTTAAGATAAGATACTGTTTTGCCAGTTTGCCCTGGCGTCGTATTAACATCTACACCATTTTCTTCTTTCTGTGAAACACACCCTGAGAACGTAGCAATTGTAACTAAAAATATCAGGGCGAATACAATACTTGCTCTTTTCATATACTCACCAGTTTTGAAGAGTTAAGGGCCTAATAAATATCTTTCGGTGAAACACTATTCGTCAATTGGCGTAGTTAATTTTTTTTCTATATTCTCTCTGTGAATTGAATTGTAACTGCAGAAAGGTATAAATGAGCCGTCAGGGAGGGCGTAATGTATTGCACATCTTTTCACTCTATCTAGATCAAAGTTAAAAGGATCCATAAAGTGCATTGTTCCTATAAATAAGGACTTATGGTGCAGTTTTGCAAGATATTCTTTTCCTCCACCATTTAAAACACCCTTTGTAATATCTAAAAGATTGAGATCTTTTGGCATTTTTTCCTTATCGATAAAAGATCCCATATCTTTTAAAATCCTGGATATCTCAATACCTTTTCTTATTTTCCCACCGCAGCTTATTTTTTCATTTCTTTCTTTGAGATATTCAAAGAATCCTTCAACATCTACAAATCTAGTAATGGGTATAAGTTTTCCACTCTCTACAAACACATAAGTTGCAACACCACACTGAGGGTGTGTTGTGAAGTGAGGCATTGATATCCCTTTTAAAGATTCAACAAACATTGATACGGGAACTACAAATGGGATGGGATAAAAGTCCTCTTTTCCAATCTCGCCATTTGTTTGTGTTTCAATTAGTTTTACCAAATCCGTTATTGTTATCCTGTATTTTTTTATTTCTTCCTGGCTTGCACGGCCAGAAAAGGATAGGGGCTGAAAGTTGATTCCTCTAACAACATCGAAGTTGTCCCTTCCAAAATATATTATATCGCCAAGCTCGTGGTCATTTACGTCCTTTGAGACTGTAGGGACAAGGACAACACTAGTTTCCCCAAGAGTTCTTAAATTTTCTATGGCTTTTTTCTTTTCTGGAAAAGTGTCATAACCACGGAATTTCTTGTAAGAAGAGGGATTCAATCCGTCAAATTGAAGATAGTATGTATTTATTCCAGAGTCAATAACTTTTTTTAAATAATCTGGATCTTTAGCAAATCTTTTCCCGTTCGTTGCAACTTGAATCTGTGAAATGCCAATATTTTTAGCCGCCTTTATTATCTCGGGTAGGTCATCTCTTAAAGTAGGCTCCCCTCCTGAAAACTGGACTGCGAAAGGCGGGTTTGGTTTTATTGAGGCCATTCTTTCAAGTATTTTTTTTATTTCTTCCAAAGAAGGCTCGTATAATCTTTTAGTTACACCTGCACTTGCAAAGCATACAGGACAACTCATATTGCACCTATTTGTCAGATCAATATTAACAAAAATTGAAGGTGTTAAGTGATCCTGACACAATCCGCAATCATAAGGGCAACCTTTATCCTTATTTGTTGTTTTCTCAACAGAATTTTCGGCAATCTGGTCAAGTCTTTGAAGTCTTTTGTAATACTTGGCATCATCAGAAAGAATTTCTGAAAAGAACCCGTGCTCTTGGCACATTTTTTCCATTATAATTTGCCCTCCAAAATCTTTGATATCCGCTTTAATTCTTTTTTGGCATATCGGGCATATCGAGTCAGTAGTACGTATAAGTTCAGAGGACAATAAAGCACCTTATGAGAAAGAAATGAAATTATTTAAAAAATTATCTCTTAAAGAGTTGTATCAAGAATATAATAACTGCAATTATCGCAACAATCGATAGAAACAGAAAAAAATATAGTAAGATTGGGGTCTGAGGCATAGACTCTTCATTGATCTCATTGTTAAATTCAGAAGCATTCGTTTCTTGGGCTTCTTGTTTTTCAATTACTGTTATTACTATATTCTCGTATAGCATTCCTTCTTTACCTGAAGGCTCTTGGAATCTTGCTATAACTATAGGGTTAAAGGAAGTTTTAGAATTATTTTCATCAATTGAAATACTTATTCTATCTGAAATTTTTATTCCAGGATCCAGATTGGCGATGTTAACAATTTCATCTGATACAATGTCGCCTTTAATCTCAACTTTGATATTCCTCATCTGGATTTTCCCAATATTTTCTAAGGTAAAGGGAATTTCTAGAGTTTCACCTTTATAGGATGTGAACTCGTTAACATCTAATTTTAGAACAGCCTCGGCTCTTTTTTCTAATAGCTCCATATATACAAGCTTTTCCATATAAAAAGGTCTACACCCGCCCCTACATGGGCCTTTACCACATTTCAACACAATGTTAAATCTTGCTTCATTTAGAGGTATATCTCTGTTAAATGTCAAAACAAAAGTTTCTTTGAAACTCTCACCCGGCTCAACAGTGGAGAATTTTAAAGGATTAGTTTGATAGTCTCTATTAGATTGGATGTAAGGCTTGTAATTGTTCATGAAGGATTCTTCAATTAATATCGTTCCATCCCAAAGAATATCATTTGATTGATTTATGATTTCAAATGTAATTTCTATTTCTTCCCCCTTCTCTACATTTTCAGGATACGATAGTATAATATCCACATATTCCCCCATTACAGGCTGAACAAGAAAAGAAAGAACAAGAATTACCACAACAGATCTCTTCATTAACTCACGGCCATAATAGATATTTATTCAATTTAAATTTAACGCATTTTTTCTTAGAATCTACTAAAACAACGGCACTTCATAATAAACTTTTTAAATGTAACACTTCTCATCTCTTTAAATGGTGAGTTTTTATGGATGACAGTCATAAAATAGGGCTTGTTTTTGCTTTAACTGGACTTATAGCAGGTGTAATATCAGGGATGTCCACACTACCTAGTTATGCAAGTATTATAGTGGCTTTTGTTATATTCTATGTTTCACAGTACCTCGTTAAGGTGGTCGGTGTCGATATGACAAAATATGGTACCGCAGGCAGCATCTTAAAATCAGGAATTTTTTCATTTCTCGGAAGCTGGCTAATGTTCTGGATAATTTTATTTAATGCTTAAATTATATTATTTTTTTTCAGGTGAAATCTTTGAGAATTGCGGTAATAGATTACGATAAATGTCAACCAAAAAAGTGTAATTTATTGTGTCTTAACTATTGTCCTGGGCCTAGAATGAACGAAGAGACTATAATAGTCGATGAAGTAACAAAAAAACCTATTATCTCGGAGGTCTTGTGCACCGGATGCGGCATATGCATTCATAAATGCCCTTACAAAGCAATTTCCATAGTCAATTTGCCTGAAGAGCTTTCCCAGCCAATACATCAGTATGGTCCAAATACATTTAGGCTTTATAGATTACCAATCCCAAAAGAAGGAAAGGTATTGGGTCTTATAGGTCAAAACGGAGTTGGTAAGACAACAGCAATTAGGATTCTTTCTGGAGAGCTTTACCCCAACATGGGGGATTATTCCTCAAAAGAGATGAAAAATCTAACTTCATATTTTAGAGGAACAGAGCTCCAGGGTTATTTTGAGAAGATTGAGGCCAAAAACATTAAGAGTTCACTAAAGCCCCAATATGTGGACAAACTTTCTCAAGTTGTAAAAGGAAATACAGGGGAACTCCTTGAAAAGGTTGATGAAAGAGGAATTTCAAAAGAGCTTATCCAAGAACTAGATTTAAATGATGCCTTAGACAAGGATATTTCTGTTCTGAGCGGGGGAGAATTGCAGAGGGTAGCTGTAATTGCTTCAATGTCTAAAGATGCTGACATTTATTTTTTAGATGAGCCCACATCTTATCTTGATATAAAACAGAGGTTAAATGTTGCTAAAGCAATAAGAAACCTTGCAGAACAAAAAACTGTTGTCGTAATTGAACATGACCTTGCAATTTTAGATTATTTGAGCGATAATATTCACATTCTTTATGGGCACCCAGGGGTATATGGAATTGTTTCAACACCACTTGGGGTGAGAGTTGGAATCAATATGTATCTTGATGGCTACATAAAAGAAGACAACGTCAGATTTAGAGAAGAATCGATTAAGTTTTATCAAAAGGAAGAAAAATCCCTAAAATCAAAGAAGGTGCTTTTAGAGTATCCGTCATTTGAAAAGAATTATGAAAGCTTTTCACTTAAGACTGAAGGCGGAATCCTACACAAGGGCGAAGTAATTGGAATTGTTGGACCAAACGCAACAGGTAAGAGTACATTTATTAAAATACTTGCAGGGGTCTTGGAACCTGACAATGGTAACAAATTTGAAACAGAACTTAAAGTGTCATACAAGCCACAGTATATTAAAAGAGACTATGAAGGCACCGTAAGGAATTTGCTATCTGAAGTTGCCAAGGAGAAATTTCACACAAACATCTACAAAGCTGAAATACTAAGGCCTCTCGATATAGATCCAATAATTGATAATTCCGTTTCTGAACTTTCAGGTGGAGAATTACAGAGGGTGGCAATAGCTACATGCCTATCCCAGGATGCAGATTTGTATTTATTTGATGAGCCTTCAGCATACCTTGATATTGAACAGAGACTTAATTTTTCAAAGGTATTGAGACGATTTATAGGGGATAAAGGACTAATGGCAGTTATAGTTGAACATGACTTAGTTTCTTTAGATTACACTTCCGATAAAGCAATTGTATTTTCAGGAAGACCAAGTGTTTCTGGAATTGCCTCTCCACCACTTTCTCTTCGTGATGGGATGAATAGGTTTTTGAAAGAGATTGGAATAACATTTAGAAGAGAGCCAGAGTCTGGGAGACCAAGGTCAAATAAACTTGACTCACAAAAAGATAGAGAGCAGAAGTCATCAGGAGAGTATTACTACTTCAAAGCATAAAAATCAAATAAGTAGTTCTACTGTTCCCAAGTCACCATCAACTTTGACTTTTTTCCCTTCTTCAATACTGTCAATTTCTATCTTGTCTACCATAGGTATATCAGAAATTATGGCGCCAACTGACACTATTGTTTCTGCATCTCTATTTATTATTGCTAGAGGGGCCGCACCATTTTTTTTCAATTGATAGATAACATAGGATCCAACAGTTGAGCCCTTCCCCATTGGAAAGACAAAAATCTTATCCTTTATGCTCTTCCCAAATGAATTTGAATTTTTATCCATTATTACCCCTGTTTTTGGGTCAACTCCCCCAAGAAAAGAAATCGGAGAGGTACTCTTCAATACCTCACCTTCTGCTAAACCTTTGGATATCTTTCTCCCACTCAAGATCATTTGACTATCCTTCCAGTGATTCAAGTTTTTTAAGGAGTGAAATAATTTCTTCTGTAAGCGCCTTGTATTCTTGTGAATCAGGCTGTAAAGATTCTCTCTGGATATATATCTTAATCAAGGATGCAACTAGGTCTTCCTTCTCTCCTGTCGGTGTAACTACAGGCTTCCCATCTGTGGGTGTTGTAGGTGTTACAGGGGTCACAGTTATCTTTGAAAAGAGGTCCTTCAAAGCATCATCAACGGTCTGCCCCCTTCCAAATGTCATCGATCTTGGATCTATTGCAACTATGTCCCAGAGATTTACAGATTCCGCCCTTTGAACATATACTGAAAGAAGGTATAATGGGACTGTCTTTCCCTTGTAAGTAAAGGGATAAAGAATCA